>JBGQEX010000142.1:0-10707 GCA_041496605.1 Piscinibacter sp. | reverse complement strand
CTGCTGCACGCGCAGATCGAGCCGCACTTCCTGTTCAACACGCTGGCCAATGTGCAGGCGCTGGTCGAGTCCGGTTCGCCGCAGGCGGCGACGGTGCTCGCCAGCCTGATTGCCTACCTGCGAGCGTCCATGCCGCGCCTCGACGACGATGGCGCCACGCTCGGAAGTGAGCTGGCCCAGGTGCGCGCCTACCTGGAGCTGATGCACCTGCGAATGCCGGACCGGCTGCGTTTCGAGCTGTGTGTTCCCGACGAGTTGCTGCCGCTGCGCTTTCCGCCGATGGCGCTGCTGACCCTGGTGGAAAACGCGATTCGGCACGGCATCGACCCGAGCGAGCAGGGCGGCGCGATCGAAGTCGGCGCGCGGCGCGAGGCCGGCAGTCGGGCGGTGCGGGTCTGGGTGGCCGACAGCGGCGCCGGCATGAGCGAAACCGCCGCGGCCGGCACCGGGCTGACCAACCTGCGCGCGCGCCTGAAGGCGTTCTATGGCGAAGCGGCCCGGCTGGAACTGGTCGAACAGGCACCGCACGGCTTGCGCGCCGAGCTGGTGTTCGAGCCTGCATGAACCGCCCAGTGTCTATCTGTCATCAGCGGGCCGCCGCGCCGGGCCGCCCCAAGCAAGGCCCGACCCTCTCGGAGGGTCGATCGCCGTACTCGGCGAGCGGGGTGCTGTCATGACTCGTATTACCGCGCTGATCGCCGACGACGAGCCGCTGTTGCGCGAGCGGCTGCGCCAGCACCTCGCGCGGCTGTGGCCCGAGCTCGAGATCGTGGCCGAAGCGCGCAATGGGCGCGAGGCGGTGGAGTTGTTCGACCTGCATTTGCCGCAGGTGGTGTTTCTCGATGTGCACATGCCGGGGCAGAACGGCATCGACGCGGCGCGCTCGGTGGCGCGTCGCGCCCAGATCGTGTTCGTGACGGCCTACGAGCAGTACGCGGTGCAGGCCTTCGAGCAGGGTGCGCTGGACTACCTGGTCAAGCCCTTCGACGAGTCGCGCCTGGCGGACACCGTGCAGCGTCTGCGGGAACGCCTGGCGCAGCCCACGGCGCCGCAGGCGACGGCGCTCGACGCGGTGATCGAGCAGCTGTCGGCCGAGCTGCGCCAGCGCAACGCCGCACCCGGCTTTCTGCAGTGGATCAAGGCATCGGTGGGGACCAGCGTGCGGCTGATCCCGGTCGAGCAGGTGGCCTATCTGCGCGCCGACGAGAAGTACACGCTGGTGGTGTGGGAGGGTGGCGAGGCGCTGATCCGCAAGTCGATCCGGGAATTGGCCGACGAGCTCGACCCGCAACGCTTCGCCCAGGTCCACCGCTCCGTGATCGTCAACCTGCGCCAGGTGGCGCAGGTGAACCGCGGCCCGAACGAGACAGCCGAAATCGTGCTGCTCGGCCGCAAGGAACTGCTGCCGGTGAGTCGCAGCTTCGTTCACCTGTTTCGACAAATGTGAACCTGGAGCCCCTCGTCCGACGAGTACATCGGCCGGTCCCCCGAGTGGACGTAAGTCACCTGGTGCTCACTGAACCTGCCGGCCCGTCGGCTGTGCGCTCGACGCCTGCGCCAGCGTGGCGTCGAGTGCAGAACGCTTGCCGGTGATGGTCACGCAGGGCAACTGCACGACTTGCATGGCTTTCGCGGCGGCCTGTGGCTTTTCCAGAATGGCCGAACCGATCGCGAGCGTGGCGCCGGCGAGCACGCAGAAGGTGAGGGCGGCTGAGAAGATGCGGTCGAACATGGTGGGCTCCTGTTGCTGCGGATTCGTGGTCTCGATGCCTTGAACTCTAGGGCGCGAGGGCCGCGACTCCCAGTGCGTTGCGACGAAGCGCAGGAACCGCGGGTCAAAACGCACCGGCGCGTGACGGAACCGCCCAACGGTCCTGAATAGGCCGGTGAATGGGCCGATATTGCGCGGATCAGGGCTTCGCCGACGCTTCGAGAATGGGTCTCAGAAGGTCAATGCCCGGGAGCCACGCCATGTCGATTTTCCGTTTCCATGCCTCCATCGGCCGTCGGCTGGCGCTGGCCTTCGCTGCGCTGGTGGTCTTGCTGTGCGCCATGGCCACCGTCAGTGGATTGGGATTCGGCGCGATCGGCAAGCATCTGGCGCAGATCATCGAGGTCAACAACCCGAAGACCGATCTGGCGCACCAGCTGCTCAGCGAGATCAACGACATGGCGATCCTGACGCGCTCCATCGCGCTGCTGACCGACCTGCGCGAGATCGATCGCGAAGTCAAGTCGATGGACGTGGCGCTGGCTCGCTACAAGCAGGCCGAAGAGGCCTTGGCGGGCCTCACCTCCGGCCCGGACGCCACGCCGGAGGAGGCGCGCCTGTTCGCGCTGATCAAGGCCAGTGCCGTGAAGACCATCCCGGAGATCAAGGACGCCGTGCGCAACGGGCGCGAGGGTGCCAACGTCGAGGCGGTGATGGGCTTGACACTGCGCGTGCGGCCCGCCGAAACGGTGTGGCGCAAGCAGGTGGCCGAGCTGATTCAGCACGAGGCCAACAACAACCACGCCGCATTCGAGCTGGCCCAGGGCGTGCAGCAAAAGACCTTGCGCATCGCGCTCGGCGTCACCGCCTTGGCGGTGCTGCTCAGCGTGCTGCTGGCGTGGCGCATCACACGCAGTGTGACCCGGCCGATCGAGGGCGCCATCCAGGTGGCCGAGCGCATCGCCGAGGGCGACCTGTCGTCCACCGTCCATGTGCACTCGCACGATGAGATCGGGCGCCTGTTGCAGGCGATCGGCGCGATGCAGGACCGGCTGCGCACGCTGGTGGGCGACATTCGCCAATCGGCCGAGTCGATCTCCAGCGCGTCGGTCGAGATCGCCACCGGCAACCACGATCTGAGCCACCGCACCGAACAGCAGGCCGCGAGCCTGCAGAAGACGGCGTCGAGCATGGACCAGCTGACCGGCACGGTGCGCCACAACGCCGACTCGGCGCGCCAGGCCGACCAGCTCGCCAGTTCAGCGTCGGAGATTGCCGCGCGCGGCGGCTCGGTGGTGGAGCAGGTGGTCAGCACGATGGCCGACATCTCGACCAGCTCGAAGAAGATCGCCGACATCATCGGCGTGATCGACGGCATCGCCTTCCAGACCAACATCCTGGCGCTGAACGCCGCGGTCGAGGCCGCCCGCGCCGGCGAACAGGGCCGTGGTTTCGCGGTGGTGGCCGGCGAAGTGCGCAGCCTGGCGCAGCGCAGCGCCGAGGCGGCCAAGGAAATCAAGGCGCTGATCAGCGCGTCGGGCGAGCGTGTCGACTCGGGCGCCAAGCTGGTCAGCGACGCCGGATCGACGATGCGCGAGATCGTCGCATCGATTCAGCGCGTGACCGACATCATGTCGGAGATCACCGCGTCGACCAGCGAACAGAGCAGCGGCATCGGCCACGTCAGCGGCGAAGTCAACCAGCTCGACCAGATGACGCAGCAGAACGCGGCGCTGGTGGAGGAATCGGCTGCGGCCACCGAGAGCCTGAAGGAGCAGGCGCAGCGCCTGGCGCTGGCGGTGCGCGCGTTCAGGCTGAGCGGCGAGGAAGCGGCTGCTTGAGCTGTCATACCGGCGAACGCCGGTATCCACTGCCGCCGGGACTGATGACTGCACACAGTGGGTACCGGCGTTCGCCGGTACGACACGTCCTCGGTTGCCTCACCTCAACCGAAGTGGCAAACGTAGTGCAGCGTCTTCGTCACCTCGATGTCGAATGACGAATTCCCGGGCACTGCGAAAGACTGCCCGCCGCCGTAGCTCGCCCAGGCCTCGCTGCCGGCCAGCCGCACGCGGCATTCACCCTCGACGAGCTCCATCACTTCCGGCGCGCCGGTATTGAATTTCAGCGTCGAGGGCAGGATGACGCCGACGCTCTTCTTCGTGCCGTCGGGCAGCTCGATGCTGTGCGAGACGCACTTGCCGTCGAAATAGACGTTGGCGCGCGGGTTGATCTTGACTTGGCTGAGCGCGGTCATCGTCATCACTCTTCGTTCTTCAAACGGGGCAGCACCGAGCCGGTGCCGGGCAGCAGCAGACCCGCCTTGGCGTAGACGGCGAGCTTGTTGCGGGTGTCTTCGATGTCGAGGTTGCGCATCGTCAGCTGTCCGATGCGATCCTGCGGCGAGAAGGTCGATTCGCACTTTTCCATCGTCAGCCGCTCCGGCTTGTAGCTCAGGTTGGCCGACTCGGTGTTCAGGATGGAGTAGTCGTTGCCGCGTCGCAGTTCGAGCGTGACTTCGCCGGACACGGCGCGCGCCACCCAGCGCTGCGCCGTTTCGCGCAGCATGATCGCCTGCGGGTCGAACCAGCGGCCCTGGTAGAGCAGCCGGCCCAGGCGCCGGCCGTTGTCGCGGTACTGCTCGATCGTGTCTTCGTTGTGGATGCCGGTGATGAGGCGTTCGTAGGCGATGAACAGCAGCGCCAGCCCCGGCGCCTCGTAGATGCCACGGCTCTTCGCCTCGATGATGCGGTTTTCGATCTGGTCGCTCATGCCGAGGCCGTGGCGGCCGCCGATGCGGTTCGCCTCCATCAGCAGTTCCACCGGGTTGGCGAACTCGCGCCCGTTCAGCGCCACCGGCTGGCCTTCGTCGAAGCGCACCGAGACCTGCTCGCGCTTGACCTCCACGTCGTCGCGCCAGAACGCCACGCCCATGATCGGCTGCACGATCGTCATGCCACTGTCCAGGCGCTCGAGGTCCTTGGCCTCGTGCGTGGCGCCCAGCATGTTGGAGTCGGTGGAGTAGGCCTTCTCGGCCGACATCTTGTAGGCGAAGCCGGATTGCCGCATGAACTCCGACATCTCGGCGCGCCCGCCCAGCTCGTCGATGAAGGTCTGATCCAGCCAGGGCTTGTAGATGCGCAGCGAAGGATTGGCGAGCAGGCCGTAGCGGTAGAAGCGCTCGATGTCGTTGCCCTTGAAGGTGCTGCCGTCTCCCCAGATGTCGACGTTGTCTTCCTTCATCGCCGCGACCAGCATCGTGCCGGTGACCGCGCGCCCGATCGGCGTCGTGTTGAAGTAGGTGACGCCGGCGGTCGAGATGTGAAAGGCGCCGCATTGCAGGGCGGCGATGCCTTCGGCCACCAGCTGGGCGCGGCAGTCGATCAGCCGCGCCAGTTCGGCGCCGTATTGCATCGCGCGGCGCGGAATGTCGTCGTAGTCCGGCTCATCGGGCTGGCCGAGGTTGGCGGTGTAAGCGTAGGGGATGGCTCCCTTCTTGCGCATCCAGTGAAGTGCGGCACTGGTGTCCAGGCCACCGGAGAACGCAATGCCGACCTTCTGGCCGGAGGGGAGGTGCTGGAGGATGGTCGTCATGTTGAGGGTTGAAGCTGGGATGGTTCTGGCGATGAGCGGCAGCGTGCCAAACCCCCATTTTCGTTGCATTCGGACGGAACCCGTACTTTTGCGGTGTTAGTTCGCGGACCAAGGCCCGGCAGCGGCGGTCTAATGCGGGGTTCAACCGCAAGCCATGGACCCCAGCCCAGCGACCGCCGCGCCTCGTCCGCCGCCTGATTCCGAGGCGGTGTTGGCGCGCCTGTTCGGGGTCAGCAACGAGCCGATGACCGTCACCGAGCTGGAGTCGGGCCGCCTGCTGAGCGTCAACCCGGCGTTTGCGCAGTTGACCGGCTACGAGAGCGGCGAGCTGGTCGGGCGCCGGGCCGTGGACGTCGGCCTGTGGGCCGACCCCAAGCTGCGCGAGCGCTACATGCAGCGCCTGCGCGCCGAGGGGCGCGTCGACGATTTCTCGGTGGTCTTTCTCTCCCGGCATGGAAAGCGACTGCCGCTGCAGCTCTCGGCCGCGCTGTTCGAGCACGGCGGCACCGACTACCTGGTGGCCGTGGCACGCGACGTCGACGCACGCGACCGGCGCCGCCTGCGCTACGAGGCCATTCTCGACAACGCGGTGGTCGGCATTGCCTTCACGCGCGACCGTGTGTTCCAGCACGCCAATCCGCGCTTCGAGGAGATGTTCGGCTGGCCGGTGGGCGCCATTGCCGGCCAACCCGGCCGTGCCGTGTGGCCCAGCGACGAGGCCTATGCACAGATCGGCCGCCAGGCCGGCCCGCTGCTGGCCAGCTCGGCGGTGTTCGAGGGCGAGTTCGAGATGTCGCGCCGCGACGGCAGCGTCTTCTGGGCCAGCGTGCGTGCTCGCGCCATCGACCCGGAACTGCCGGCCAGCGGCGGCTCGATCTGGATCATCGACGACATCAGCGAGCGGCGTCGTGTCGAGCAGGCGCTGGCGTCCGCGAAGGAACAGGCCGAAGCCGCCAACAAGGCCAAGAGCGAGTTCCTCGCCAACACCAGCCACGAGATCCGCACGCCCTTGAACGGGCTGCTCGGCCTGGTGCGGCTCGCCCTGGCGCCCGGCGTCGAAGCGCCGCGCCAGCACGATTTCCTGGAGCGCATCCGCGACAGCGCCGAAGCGCTGGCCGGAATCATTTCCGACATCCTCGACCTGTCGAAGATCGAGGCCGGCCAGCTGTCGCTGGAGCAGGTGGTGTTCGACTTCCATGCACTGCTCGCCACCATGCGCAACGCCTATGCCGCGCTGGCGCGTGCCAAGGGGCTGGGATTCCGGCTGGAGATCGGCGACGGGGTGCCGCGCTGGGTGAACGGCGACCCAGTGCGCCTGCGCCAGATTCTGGGCAATTACGCGAGCAACGCGCTCAAGTTCACCGAGCGCGGGATGATCGACGTGACCGTGACGGCGCTGCCCGCGGCCCGCGTGCGCCTGGAGGTGAGCGATACCGGGCCTGGCGTGGCGCCGCAGCTGCTGCCGCGGCTGTTCCAGCCGTTCTCGCAGGCCGACAGTTCGACCACGCGCCAGTACGGCGGCACCGGGCTCGGCTTGAGCATCTGCCGCCAGCTGGCCGAGTTGATGGGCGGGTCGGTGGGTGTGGACAGCCGTCCCGGCGATGGCAGCCGCTTCTGGGCCGAGCTGCCGCTGGCCAGTGCGCCGGCGCGCCGCGAGCGACAAGGCGAGCCCAGTGTGGTGGCCAATGCGCTGCGCGGCGCGCGCATCCTGCTGGCCGAAGACAACGCGGTCAACACGCTGGTGGCCGAGTCCATGCTCAAGCAATGGGGCGCACAGGTGACGGTCGCGGCCAACGGCGCCGACGCCGTTGAAGCGGTCGTGCGCGAGCAGGGCGGGTTCGACGCGGTGTTGATGGACCTGCAGATGCCGGTGATGGGCGGCATCGACGCCACCATCGCGATCCGCCGGAATTACGCTGCCGCGGTGCTACCGATCATCGCGCTGACCGCCGACGTGCTGGTGTCGGAGCGCGAGTCCGCGCTGCACCACGGCATGAACGACTTCCTGTCCAAGCCCATCGACCCCGATCGCCTCGCACATGCGCTCGCGCGCTGGGTGCGACGCTCTCGCCGGGCGCAAGCGGCGGCGACCGCGCATGACGAAGCCGTGTCGAGCGTGGCAGGGATTCTTTCGACGTCAGCCGTCGAGCGCTGACAGGAACTGCCTCAGCTCCGGCGTCTGCGGCGAACCGAACAGCGCCTCGGGCGGGCCGATTTCGTGAATGCGTCCGGCATGCATGAACACCAGCCGGTCCGACACCTTGCGCGCAAAGGTCATTTCGTGCGTGACCATCAACAGCGTCATGCCTTCGTCGGCCAGCGACTCCACCACGCGCAGCACCTCGCCCACCAATTCGGGGTCGAGCGCCGAGGTGATCTCGTCGCACAACAGCACTGCGGGTTCCATCGCCAGCGCGCGTGCGATCGCGACGCGCTGCTGTTGGCCGCCGGACAACTGTTCCGGTCTTGCATCGAACTTCTCGGCCAGGCCCACGCGGGCCAGCAGCTTTCTCGCCTGCTCGGTGGCCTCCGGGTCGCGGCGCTTCTTCACCAGCGTCGGCGCGAGCATCACGTTGCGGCCCACGCTCAGGTGCGGAAACAGGTTGAAGCTCTGGAAGATCATTCCCACGTGCTGGCGCAGTGAGCGCATCGCGGCGGCGTTGCCGTGCAGCAGCGGCTGGCCGTCGACGCTGAGAGTGCCTTCGTCGAAGGCCTCCAGCCCGTTGATGCAGCGAAGCAGCGTGCTCTTGCCCGAGCCGCTCTTGCCGATGATGGCGATCACCTCGCCGGGTTCTACAGCGAGGTCGATTCCCTTGAGTACCTCGTTGCTGCCGAAGCGCTTGCGCAATCCCTTGATCTCAACCACGGCCATGCAGCCTCCTCTCCAGCGTGCGGCTCCAGGCCGATATCGGATAGCACAGAACGAAGTACACCAGCGCGACGCAGGCGTAGACGGTGAACGGGCGGAACGTGGCGTTGGTGATCATCGTTCCCGCCTTGGTGAGTTCGATGAAGCCGATCACCGATGCGAGCGCCGTGCCCTTGATCACCTGCACCAGGAAACCCACCGTCGGCGGCACGGCCACCCGCAAGGCCTGCGGGCCGATCACGTGGCGCAGTTGCTCGCCGAGCGAGAGCGCGAGCGCCTGCGACGCCTCCCACTGCCCCTTGTGCACCGAGTTCACGCAGCCGCGCCAGATCTCGGTGAGGAATGCGCTGCTGTACAGCGTGAGCGCCAGCGCGGCGGCCACCCAGGCCGACACGTTCAGTCCGAACAGCGCGAGGCCGAAGTAGGCAAGGAACAGCTGCATCAGCAGCGGCGTGCCCTGGAACAGCTGCACGTAGCCGGCGACCAGCGGCTCGGCAGCGCGCAGCTTCGCGATGCGCGCGACCAGCAGGGCCAGGCCGACGGCGCCGCCGCCGATGAACGCGATCAACGACAGCAGCACCGTCCAGCGCGCGGCGAGCAACAGGTTGCGGAAGATGTCCCAGACGGAGAAGTCGATCACGGATCAGGGCCCTAGCTGCCGAAAACGAAGCGCGGGCCGAGCCAATGCAGCAGGCGGCGCAACGCCATCGACAAGGCCAGATAGACCAGCGTGGCGACGATGAAGGCCTCGAACGCGCGGAAGTTGCGCGACTGGATCAGGTTCGCGGCGTACGAAAGCTCCGGTGTCGAAATCTGTCCGCACACGGCCGAGCCGAGCATCACGATGATGATCTGGCTCGTGAGGGCAGGCCATACCCGCTGCAGCGCGGGCTGCAGCACGACACGCGTGAACACCTGCGTGTTGCTGAGGGCGAGGCTGATGCCTGCCTCGATCTGCCCGCGCGGCGTGGTGGCGACACCGGCACGCACGATCTCGGCCGCGTAGGCGCCGAGGTTGATCACCATTGCGAGCGCCGATGCCGCTTCGGGCGACAGCTTCAGGCCCAGACTCGGCAGCCCGAAGAACAGGAAGAACAGCTGCACGATGAACGGCGTGTTGCGGATCAGCTCCACGTAGAGCCCGACCACGGTCTTCAACGCGGCGGACCCGTGCACGCGCGCCCAGGCGCAGGCGATGCCCAGCGCGACGCCGACCGCTGCCGAGAAGGCGGTCAGAATCAGCGTCACGCCCACGCCCTTGGCCAGCAGGGGCCATTCGACGAGAACGGCGGAGAAGTCGAAGGTGAGCATCGGATCCCCTGAATGGCGACTGAGTTCAGTTCTGCCGTCATCCCGGCGAATGCCGGGATCCACCGCGTGAAGGCCCGCGAGCCTTCACGGGGCGCGGACCCCGAGCGAGTGGATACCGGCGTGCGCCGGTATGACGGACGTGTTGGAATGACACACGGCGTGACGCTCGGCGCAGCCGCCTCAAGGCAGATCGCCGGCAGGCCTTCCGAGCCACTTCACTGCCATCTTGTCGAGGTCACCTGCCTTCTTCGCTTCGGCGATGATCTCGTTGACCTTCAAGCGCAGCTTGTCCTCGCCCTTGGCGACGCCGATGAAGTTGGGTGAATCCTTGAGCAGCAGCTTGAACTCGGTGCCGAGTTGAGGGTTCTTCACCATCACGGTGCCGGCCACCGAGGCGCCTGTGGCGATGAGCTGAACCTGCCCCGACACATAAGCCGCCACGGTGCCGTTGTTGTCTTCGAAGCGCTTCACGTCGACGCCTGACGGTGCGATCTTGCCGAGCTCCTGGTCCTCCATGGCGCCGCGCGTCACGCCGACGCTCTTGCCGTTGAGGTCGGCCGGCGTCTTGACGGCCAGCGATTTCGGCCCGAAAACGGCCTGGAAGAATGGCGAGTAGGCGCTGGTGAAGTCGATCACCTTCTCGCGGTCCGGGTTCTTGCCGAGCGTGGAGATCACCAGGTCGGCTTTGCGCGTTTGCAGGTACGGGATGCGGTTCGCGCTGGTCACGGGCACCAACTCGACCTTCGCACCCAGCTTGGCGCCGATGTAGTTCGCCATGTCGATGTCGAGCCCCTGAGGCTTCAGGTCGGTGCCGACGAAGCCATAGGGCGGGAAGTCGGTAGGGATGGCGATCGTGATGGTTTTCTTCGCCATCACATCGTCGAGTGCGGTCTGTGCCCGGGCGCTTGCGCACAGCAGCAGCGGCGCGGCTGCGAGCAGGCACATGGCCTTGAAGGTGGAGCGGTGTCTCATCGTCGGGTCTCCGTTCTGGCGGGGCGCGGGGATGTCGGCGAGCGCCGGAGTGGCGCTCGCTTCGGTGGCGCACCGTATGCAAGGCCCGTGCCGAGCCGGGCGCCAGCGGATCGGTGCGACTCAGGGCGCGCTGATCCTCGTCACCGCGCTGCGCGTCAGCACGTACAGCGCGCCGTCGGCGCCGACCAGCATGTCCACCGGGGCGTCGGCCAGGCCGGCGAACGCGTAGGCGGCGTTCCCATTGGCGGGG
>JBGQEX010000141.1:0-10723 GCA_041496605.1 Piscinibacter sp. | reverse complement strand
CCACGTGGCGGAGCAGCAGGGATGGTTCGAGGATCAGGTCAAGCGCACGCAGCCCGACGATGTCGCAGCGATGTTCTTCACGTCGGGCACCACCGGCAACCCGAAAGGGGTGGTCCACACCCACTTCACCTTGACCGACCGGGCGCGCGCCGGCGCCACGTTCGACAACCTCACCAGCAATGAAGAAGTGCTGGCCTACCTGCCGCCTGCCTGGATCGGACAGAACATCTTTTCCTATGCCCAGTGGCTGGTCTGCGGCTACGTGGTGAACTGCCCCGAGTCCGCGGGCACGGTGATGATCGATCTGAAGGAGATCGGGCCGACCTACTACTTCGCGCCACCCAGCGTCTTCGAAGGCCTGCTGACCAACGTGATGATCCGCATGGAAGACGCCGGCGCGCTCAAGCGCTGGCTGTTCCATCGCTTCATGGCCGTGGCGCGCCGCGTCGGCCCGATCCGCATGGACGGCGGCAGTGTCGGCTGGCGCGACCGCCTGCTTTACGCCCTGGGCAACCTGTGCATCTACGGCCCGCTGCGCAACACGCTCGGCCTGTCGCGCGTGCGCGTGGCCTACACCGCCGGCGAGGCGATCGGGCCCGACCTGTTCAGCTTCTACCGCGCGATCGGCATCAACCTGAAGCAGCTCTACGGCTCGACCGAGACCGCGGTGTTCGTCTGCATGCAGCCCGACAACGCCGCCAAGGCCGACACGGTGGGCGTGCCCTGCGAAGGCGTCGAATTGAAGGTGACGAACAGCGGCGAGATCCTGATCCGCTCGCCGGGCCTGCTCAAGGGCTACTACAAGAACGCGGTCGCCACCGACGAGGTGCTCAGCCCCGAGGGCTGGTACCGCACCGGCGACGCCGGTTTCCTCGACGCCCATGGGCATCTGAAGATCATCGACCGCGTGAAAGACGTGGGGCGGCTCAACGGCGGGCCGTACGACGGCGCGATGTTCGCGCCCAAGTATGTGGAGAACAAGCTCAAGTTCTTTCCGTACATCAAGGAAGCAGTGGCGTTCGGCGACAAGCGCGAGAAGGTCTGCGCCTTCATCAACATCGACTTCAACGCGGTGGGCAACTGGGCCGAGCGCAAGAACCTGCCTTACGCCGGCTATACCGACCTGGCGCAGAAGCCCGAGGTCTACGCGCTGATCCGCGAATGCGTCGAGAAGGCCAACGCCGACCTTGCTGCCGACGAGAAGCTGTGCGGCAGCCAGATCAGCCGCTTCCTCGTCCTGCACAAGGAGCTCGATGCCGACGACGGCGAACTCACCCGTTCCAGCAAGGTGCGCCGCGGCTTCATCGGCGAGAAGTACGCGGTGCTGGTGGACGCGCTGTATGGCGGCAAGAGCTCGCAGTACATCGAGACCCAGGTCAAGTTCGAAGACGGGCGCACCGGCATGGTCGCGGCTGACTTGAAGATCAGCGACGCGAAGACATTCGCCGCGGTGCGGAAGGCGGCATGAGCATGGGCACACGAAAGATCGGCGATGTCGTGCTCGACGTGGCCAACATCTCGCTCGCCTTCGGCGGCGTGAAGGCGCTCACCGACATCAGCTTCAACGTTCGCGAGCACGAGATCCGCGCCATCATCGGGCCCAACGGCGCGGGCAAGAGCTCGATGCTCAACTGCATCAACGGCGTCTATGAACCGCAGCAGGGCGCGATCACCTTCCGCGGCAAGACCTTCAAGCACATGAATTCGCGCCAGGTGGCGGAGATGGGCGTGGCGCGCACCTTCCAGAACCTCGCGCTGTTCAAGGGCATGAGCGTGCTCGACAACATCATGACGGGCCGCAACCTGCGCATGAAGAGCAACCTGCTGCTGCAGGCGCTGCGCATCGGCCCGGCCGAGCGCGAAGAGATCAAGCAGCGCGAAGCGGTCGAACGCATCATCGACTTCCTCGAAATCCAGCCCTACCGCAAGACGCCGGTCGGCCGCATGCCCTACGGGCTGCAAAAGCGCGTCGACCTCGGCCGCGCGCTGGCAATGGAGCCGAAGGTGCTGCTGCTCGATGAACCCATGGCCGGAATGAACGTCGAGGAGAAGCAGGACATGTGCCGCTTCATCCTCGACGTGAACGACGAGTTCGGCACGACCATCGTGCTGATCGAGCATGACATGGGGGTGGTGATGGACATCTCCGATCGCGTGGTCGTGCTCGACTACGGCAGAAAGATCGGTGACGGCACGCCCGACGAGGTGCGCCGCAACGACGACGTGATCCGGGCCTATCTCGGCACCACGCACTAGGACGCGCGACATGAACTTCCTACTCGAAGCATTGTTCGGCGGCCTGATGGCCGGCATGCTGTATTCGCTGATCGCGCTGGGCTTCGTGCTGATCTACAAGGCCTCGGGCGTGTTCAACTTCGCGCAGGGCGCGATGGTGCTGTTCGCCGCGTTGGCGATGGCGCGCTTTTCCGAATGGATTCCGGCCACGCTGGGCTTCGACAACAAGCTGCTGGCCAACACGCTGGCCTTCGCCGCCGCCACGATCGTGATGGTCGGCGTGGCCTGGGTGATCGAGCGGTTCGCTTTGAGGCACCTGGTGAACCAGGAAGGCATCACGCTGCTGATGGCCACGCTGGGCATTGCCTACATGCTCGACGGCGTCGGGCAGATGCTGTTCGGCTCGGACATCTACCGCATTGACGTGGGCATTCCCAAGGACCCGATGTTCCTGTTCCAGGACACCTTCCAGGGCGGTGTGCTGATCAACAAGGAAGACCTGGTGGCATCGCTCATCGCCGCCTGCCTGGTCATCGCGCTGAGCCTGTTCTTTCAGAAGACCTCGACCGGCCGCGCGCTGCGCGCCGTGGCCGACGATCACCAGGCGGCACAGTCGATCGGCATTCCGCTCGGCCGCATCTGGGTCATCGTGTGGTCGGTGGCGGGCTTCGCCGCGCTGGTGGCCGGCATCATCTGGGGTTCCAAGCTGGGGGTGCAGTTCTCGCTGTCGCTGGTCGCGCTGAAGGCGCTGCCGGTGGTGATTCTCGGCGGGCTGACCTCGGTGCCCGGCGCGATCATCGGCGGCCTGCTGATCGGCGTGGGCGAGAAGCTGTCCGAGATCTACCTCGGCCCGTTCCTGGGTGGCGGCATCGAGATCTGGTTCGCCTACGTGATGGCGCTGATGTTCCTGCTGGTGCGCCCGCAAGGGCTGTTCGGCGAACGCATCATCGACCGCGTTTGAACCAGAAGGAACACAACCATGCTCTACCGCGAAAACGGCCAGTTCAAGACCAGCTACCGTGCCGATCAGCAGATCTTCCCGATCCTGCAAGACCGCTACATGATCGGCGCGCTGCTCGCGTTCGCCTTTGCCGTCGTGCCGCTGGTGGCGCCCGAGTACCTGTTCCGCGCGATCCTGATCCCGTTCGTGATCCTGTCGCTGGCCGCCATCGGCTTGAACATCCTGGTCGGCTATTGCGGCCAGATCTCGCTGGGAACCGGCGCCTTCATGGCGGTGGGCGCCTACGCCGCCTACAACTTCCAGGTGCGCATCGAGGGCATGCCGCTGATCGTGTCATTGTTGCTGGGCGGCCTGTGCGCGACCGCGGTCGGCGTGCTGTTCGGCATTCCGAGCCTGCGCATCAAGGGGCTGTACCTCGCGGTGGCCACGTTGGCCGCGCAGTTCTTCGTCGACTGGGCCTTCCTGCGCATCCGCTGGTTCACCCATGATTCGGCCTCGGGCACGGTCGGCGTATCGAACCTGCAGATCTTCGGCGCACCGATCGAGACGCCGGTTCAGAAGTACCTGTTCTGCCTGGCCGTGCTGAGCTTGTTCGCGCTGATGGCCAAGAACCTGGTGCGTGGCGCCATCGGCCGCGAATGGATGGCCATGCGCGACATGGACGTGGCCGCCGCCGTCATCGGCATTCGTCCGGTCTACGCCAAGCTGACTGCGTTCGCCGTCAGTTCGTTCATCGTCGGCGTGGCCGGCGCCCTGTGGGGCTTTGTCCACCTCGGTTCGTGGGAGCCCGCGGCGTTCTCGATCGACCGCTCGTTCCAGCTTCTGTTCATGGTGATCATCGGAGGCCTCGGCTCCATCATGGGCAGCTTCTTCGGCGCTGCCTTCATCGTGCTGTTGCCGATCGCGCTGAACCAGGTGCCGGGCTGGCTCGGCATTCCGATGTCCACCACCACCTCGTCGCACCTCGAAGTCATCGTCTTCGGCGGCCTCATCGTGTTCTTCCTGATCGTCGAGCCGCACGGCCTCGCTCGGCTGTGGTCGATCGCCAAGGAAAAGCTGCGGCTGTGGCCGTTCCCGCACTGATCTCCGAACCCAACTACTACCCCGCACGAAGGCGTGCTCATTCTCCTTGGAGGTAAACATGAAACTGAAGTCTCTCGCGCTGGCAGCGGCCGTCACGGTCGTCGCTCTCAGCAGCCTGGCCACGAACACTGCCTTCGCCCAGGCGAAGGAGCAGTTCTTCCCCGTGCTGTCGTACCGCACCGGCCCGTACGGCCCGAACGGTGCGCCGTTCGCCGATGGCTATGTCGATTACCTGAAGCTGGTGAATGCACGCGATGGCGGCATCAACGGCGTGAAGATCACGTACGAGGAGTGCGAGTTCGGCTATGCCACCGACCGTGGCGTCGAGTGCTATGAACGGCTCAAGGGCAAGGGACCAACCGGCGCGACGGCGTTCCATCCGCTGTCGACCGGCGTGACCTTCGCACTGACCGAGAAGGTGCCCACCGACAAGGTCCCGCTCGTCACGTCAGGCTATGGCCGCAGCGAGAGTGCCGATGGCGGCGTCTTCAAGTGGAACTTCCCGCTTGTGGGCACCTACTGGGTCGCGGCCGACGTGCTGATCCAGCACCTCGGCAAGTTGGAAGGTGGTCTGGACAAGCTCAAGGGCAAGAAGCTCGCACTCGTGTACCACGACAGCCCGTACGGCAAGGAGCCGATCGCGCTGCTGCAGGAGCGCGCGAAGATGCACGGCTTCGAGCTGGTGCTGCTGCCGGTGGCCCACCCGGGCGTGGAGCAGAAGGCCACCTGGCTGCAGATCCGTCAGCAGCGTCCGGACTACGTGCTGCTGTGGGGTTGGGGCGTCATGAACTCGACCGCAATCAAGGAAGCGGTGGCCACCGGCTATCCGCGCGAGAAGATGTACGGCGTGTGGTGGTCGGGTGCCGAGCCCGACGTGAAAGGCGTTGAAGAAGGCGCCAAGGGCTACAACGCCCTCGCGTTGCAGCACGGTGCGGGCCGTTCGAGAGTGCACACCGAAATCCTGAAGTACGTGCACGACAAGAACCAAGGCACGGGTGCGAAGGAGGAAGTCGGGACCGTGCTGTACACGCGCGGTGTGATGGCCGCGATGCTCACCGTCGAGGCGGTCAAGCGCGCCCAGGAGAACTACGGCAAGGGCAAGTCCATGACCGGCGAACAAGTGCGCTGGGGACTGGAGAACCTCGCACTCGACCAGAAGAAGCTCGACGCGCTGGGATTCGCCGGCGTGATGCGGCCCGTCAGCACCTCGTGCGTGGACCACATGGGCTCGGCCTACGCCCGCATCCAGACCTGGAGCGGTTCGGCATGGCGATTCTCGTCCGACTGGTACCAGGCCGATGATCAGATCATCAGGCCGATGGTCAAGTCGGCCGCCGACAAGTACGCGGCCGAGAAGAAGTTGACCCGCCGCACCCCGGCGGATTGCCAATCCGTCGGCTGACACTGCGCCACGCGCAGCCCTCGACTCGGTGCCCCGCGCGGGGCGCCGGGTCGAGTTCAAGGACAGACACGTGAGTACTGCGAACATTCTGCTCAACGTCAACGGCATCGAGGTCATCTACAACCACGTGATCCTGGTGCTCAAGGGCGTGTCGCTGCAAGTGCCCGAAGGCGGCATCGTGGCGCTGCTCGGCGGCAACGGCGCGGGCAAGACGACCACGCTGCGTGCGGTCAGCAACCTGCTGGCGGGCGAGCGCGGCGAAGTGACCAAAGGCTCGATCGAGCTGCGCGGCGAGCGCATCGAGCGCTTGAGCACCTCCGACATGGTCAACCGCGGCGTGATCCAGGTGATGGAAGGCCGCCACTGTTTCGCCCACCTGACCATCGAAGAAAACCTGTTGACCGGTGCCTACACGCGCAGCGACGGCAAGGCCGCTGTCGCGCAGACGCTGGACAAGGTCTACACCTACTTCCCGCGCCTGAAGACGCGGCGCAGCTCGCAGGCCGCCTACACGTCGGGCGGCGAGCAGCAGATGTGTGCGATCGGCCGCGCGCTGATGGCGAACCCGAAGATGGTCCTGCTCGACGAACCGTCGATGGGCCTGGCGCCGCAAATCGTCGAAGAGGTGTTCGAGATTGTCAGGGACCTCAACACCAAGGAACGCGTGACCTTCCTGCTCGCCGAGCAGAACACCAACATGGCCCTGCGCTATGCCGACTATGGCTACATCCTCGAGAACGGCCGCATCGTGATGGACGGTGCCGCCAAGGCACTGTCGGAAAACGAGGACGTGAAGGAGTTCTACCTCGGCGTGGGCGGTGGTGACCGCAAGAGCTTCAAGGACGTGAAGAGCTACCGGAGGCGCAAGCGGTGGCTGTCATGAACGACCTGTTCCAAACGCCCCCATTCGAGCCCGGCCCGGCGCTGCTGCTGCTCAAGCGCAGCTTGCGCGACCTGCGACCCCTGGTCGAGCATGGCAACGGGTACGAGCTGAACGGCAAGCGGGTCATCGAGTTGCGCGGCGATGCGAGCTTCATCACCGCGCGGCTGGCGCGGCGCCCGGCGATGTCGCCCGACTGGGACACGATGGTTCTGAAGAGCAGCGCTGACGTGCGCAAATGCGTCGACGAGGTGAAGAAACGCCTGGCCCGCTGGACCGAGGAATGAAACCCATGAAGCGCGACGCGACCCCCTACTACGACTCGCTCGAGACGCGGCCCACCGAGCTGCGCGAGCAGCAGTTGATGGCCGCGCTGCCGCGCCAGGTGGCGCACGCCCAGGCCAACGCTGCGGCCTTCACACAACTGCTGAGGGACGTCGACGCCTCGACGATCAACAGCCGCGCCGCGCTGGCGTCGCTTCCGGTGACGCGCAAGCATGAACTGCTGGAGCGGCAAAAGGCCGCCCGCGGCGACGACGTGTTCGGCGGCTTTTCGGCCGTCGGCTGGGGCCAGCGCGGCGGCGCGCTGCGTGTCTTTGCGTCGCCCGGGCCGATCTACGAACCCGAAGGCCGGGCGAGCGACTACTGGCGTGCGGCGCGCGCCATCTACGCAGCCGGATTCCGGCCCGGCGACCTGGTGCACAACGCGTTCAGCTATCACTTCACACCGGCCGGTTCGATGATGGAAACCGGTGCCCACGCGGTGGGCTGCACGGTGTTCCCCGGTGGCATCGGCCAGACCGAACAGCAGGTGCAGGCGATGGCGGAGTTGCGTGCCAGCGGCTACATCGGCACACCGAGCTTTCTCAAGCTCATTCTCGACAAGGCCGCAGCGCTGGGCGTGGAGTTGCCTGCATTGAAGAAGGCGCTGGTCGGCGCCGAGGCGTTTCCACCGAGCCTGCGCGATTGGCTGGCGGCGCGCGGCGTGACGGCCTACCAGTGCTACGCGACCGCCGACCTCGGCCTCATCGCCTACGAGACGCAGGCGCGTGAAGGTCTGGTGCTCGATGAGCAGATCGTCGTGGAGATCGTGCGCCCCGGCACCGGCGAGCCGGTGCCCGAAGGCGAGGTCGGCGAGGTCGTGGTCACGACGTTCAATGCGGACTATCCGCTGATCCGTTTCGGCACCGGCGACTTGTCGGCCGTGCTGCCGGGCCCCTGCCCGACCGGACGCACCAACACCCGCATTCGCGGTTGGCTCGGGCGCGCCGATCAGACCACCAAGGTGCGCGGCATGTTCGTCCATCCGGCACAGGTCGCCGACATCGCGCGCCGGCACCCCGAGGTGCGCCGTGCACGCCTCGTGATCAGCGGCGAGATGGCCAACGACCGCATGACCCTGCAGGTCGAGGTGAGTCACGCTCCGCCCGAGGGCATTGCCGCGCGCATTGCCGACAGCATCCGCGATGTCACGAAGCTGCGCGGCGAAGTGGTGCTGAGTCCGCCGGGCTCGCTACCGAACGACGGCAAGGTGATCGAGGACGCTCGAAAGCTCGAATGACGCCGGCTCGATCGGCGGGCTGCGCAGGCCATGGAGACCGCACCGTGGGTGTTTTCCACGGTGCGTGACCCCTGCGCGGCGACCAGAATCGTCCCATGTCGTCGGAACGACGAAAGGGGCTCACCATGAAGCGTTTGCTGCTCGCCGGGGTGACCGCGTTCTTCGGCATGCTCGCGCATGCCGAGTACCCGGACAGACCGGTCACGATCGTCGTCCCATTCGCCGCCGGCGGGCCGACCGACAAGGTCGCGCGCGACCTGGCCGAAGCGCTGCGCAAGCCGCTTGGCGCCACGCTGATCATCGACAACACCACGGGTGCCGGCGGCACGCTGGGCGCCAACAAGGTGGCCAAGGCCGTGCCCGACGGCTACACGCTGCTGCTGTATCACATCGGCCTGTCCACCGCGCCGGCGCTGTACCGCAAGCTGCCGTACAACACGCTCGAGGATTTCGAGTACCTCGGCTTGGTCAGTGAGGTTCCGATGACGCTGATCGGCAGGCCCAACCTGCCGGCCAACAACTGGGCCGAGCTGCGACCCTGGCTCGAAGCGAACAAGGGCAAGATCAACCTGGCCAACGCGGGGCTGGGCGCCGCGTCGCACCTGTGCGGGCTGCTGTTCCAGAGCAGCCTGAAGATCGAAATGCTGACGATCCCGTACAAGGGCACGGCGCCTGCGATGAACGACCTGCTCGGCGGCCAGGTCGACCTGATGTGCGACCAGACCACCAACACCAGCGGGCAGATCGAGGCCGGCAAGGTCAAGGCCTACGCCGTCACGACCAGCAAGCGCCTGACCACGCCGGCGCTCAAGCACCTGCCCACGCTCGACGAAGCCGGCTTGAAGGGCTTCGACGTGTCGATCTGGAACGGGCTGTACGCGCCGCGGGGCACACCGAAAGCCATCGTCGACAAGATCAACGCGGCCTTGCGCATGGCGCTGAAGGACCCCGAGTTCATCAAGCGCGAGGAAGCGCTCGGGGCCGTTGTCGTCACCGACGCCCGCTTGAGTGGCGCGGGGCACAAGAAGTTCGTCGAGGCTGAGATCAACAAGTGGGGGCCGGTGATCAAGGCGGCCGGCCAGTACGCCGACTGATTTGAGCCCCCCAGTCGCTGCGCTCCTGCCCCAGCGGGGCGCCGTCCGGCTTGGGGCGGCCCGGCGCCGGACACTCAAACTCAGCCGCGCAGCGTGATCGGAAGCGTCACCGGTCCGTCGTTGACGAGGTGAACCTGCATGTCGGCGCCGAAGTCGCCGCTCGCCACGCGCGCATGCGAGGCGCGCGCCGTGGCCACGACGCGCTCGTAGAGCCGCCGGCCGAGCTCCGGCGGGGCGACGGCAGTGAAGCTCGGCCGATTGCCTCCCGAGGTGTCCGCCGCCAGCGTGAACTGGCTGACGATCAGCAAGCCGCCCTGCACGTCGGTGACGCTGCGGTTCATCTTGCCGGCGTCGTCGGAAAAGACACGCAGCTTCAGCAGCTTGGCCACCAGTTTGTCGGCCACCGCCTCGGTGTCGCCCGGCTCGGCGCACACGAATACCAGCAATCCCTGATCGATCGCACCGATCGTTCGTGCAGCGACCTCGACGTGCGCCCGCGCCACGCGCTGGATCAGCGCCATCACAGCAGGTCTTTCGGATCGTTGAAATGCGCCTCGACGTCGCTGGGCAGCAGCTGGATCGACGCGCGCAAGCCCGGCACCTCGCTCATCAGCGCCTGCTCCACGTCGGCACGCAGCGCCGCGGCGCGCCCGAGCGTCCAGCTCGCCGGCATGTGCATGTGCATGTCGACGAAGCGCCGCTGTCCGGCGCGGCGCGTCACGAGATGATCGAAGCGAATCGTCTGATGCGCGAATTGCGCCAGCGTGCGGTCGATCTGGGCACGCACGTCGGGTTCGACCGCGGTGTCCATCAGGCCGTCGACCGAGCGCCATGCAAGGCGCGCACCTTCACGCAGGATGTTCAGTGCGACGCCGATGGCCAACACGGGATCGAGCCAGATCCAGCCGGTGAGCGAGACGAGCCCGAGGCCGACCACGACACCGACCGAGGTCCACACGTCGGTGAAGAGGTGACGCGCGTCGGCCTCCAGCACGATCGAGTGATGTTGGCGCGACGCGATCAGCATGCGCCACGCCAGCAGGCCATTCAGTGCCGAGCTGACCACCGCGCACGCGAGGCCCCAGCCCAGTGCCTGCAGCGGCTGAGGGTCGTAGAAGCGGTGGACCGCCGCCCAGATGATGCCGAACGCCGCACCGGCAATCAGCAGGCCCTCGAAGCCGCTCGAGAAGTACTCGGCCTTGGTGTGTCCGAACGGGTGATCGTCATCGGCCGGCCGTTGGGCGATGGTGACCATGGCGATCGCGAACAAGGCCGACGCGAGGTTGACGAACGACTCCATCGCGTCAGACAGCAGGCCCACCGAATCGGTCAGCCACCAGGCGAGCGTCTTCAGCGCGATGGTGACCACCGCCACCACGACCGACAGCTTGAGCAGGGCCTTGACTTGCATCGGGTATGAACAGGACCTAGCTCAGCGTCACACGTGCGAACTTGCGCTTGCCGACCTGCACGACGTAGGTTCCTGCGCCGAGCTTGAGGCCACGGT
>JBGQEX010000140.1:0-10723 GCA_041496605.1 Piscinibacter sp. | reverse complement strand
GATGTGCGAGATGGCGAGCGGCGTGTCCAGCCCCTGCGACTGGAGAAAGCGCACGAGCGGACTGTCGCTCGCCGCTGTTGGTTCACGATAAATCACCGCGTCGTGGCCCTGGTAGGACGCGACTCCCCAGCCATCGCGGGTTGTGCTGGTACTGCCGCTGTGGGCCGCCAGCGTCGTCAGCGAGAAGTCCAGCTGCGTCGGGCGCCGACTCGAGATGGCGATGAGTTCACACACGTGCGGATCGGAGAAGCGCCAGCAGCGGCCCCTGACCAGCGTGGTGCCGGCGCAGCAGGGTCATGTCGTTGATTGCGACAGGCATCGATTTCAATCGAGAGGAAGAGGTCGGTCGAAGAATGCATCGTCACCGCGCTTGAAGATTGACGAGGCTCAAGCCCCGAACGTCGCCGCACGCGGGCGCAGTACGCCAGTGAGATGCTCTGACCCTGAGCGTCAGCTTGCGGGCATCCAACTTGGCGCCGGATACTTCCGGTTCGGGTCGGTAGCGCGAGTTTGAGGCCTCGAGCAGCGGACATTCAATCGCCTTTCAGTGCCAGCTGGAGTCCGCGGACCTTGTGCATCCGCCATGCAGATTTCGTCGCCGCGCGCGAACGTGCGGCTATGTCCGCAGTGCCTTGAGACCTGTCGTTGGCGCCGCGATTGTCTGGGCGCTCGGACGACCGGATTGGGGCTGAGACCGTGAGTTCAGGGGTCGGCCGGGAAAGACCGGAACCGCTGCATTGCTGTCCTTGGCCGTGTCGAGGCGACCGGCAGCAACGGGTCGTCAGCAGGTGTAGGTCGCCGCGCCGTGTCCGACAGCTATCAGTCTGGTTCATGACCCCCGCCGGCCAGCCTGAGCGACAGCCGTTGCCGAAAGCGGCCATCCCGTCTTAAGCAGCGCTCGCCGGGGTCACGTTGCCCAATTTGGTGATCCCGCCCAACCAGCGGCCGGAACACGCAGCGCAGGTCACGCCGCGCGCAACGGGATCACATCCCCGCCTGCAGCCAGCGCCTCGACGCGATCCGCCAGGTACTGCAGCGCCCTCTTCCGGTCTGCGGCCAGTTCCATGTGGCTATAGGCCGCCACGGTCGCGTTCTTCTCGCTGTGCGCGAGCAGCAGCTCGACCACATCACGGCCGAACCCATGTTCGCGAAGCAAGGTCGCTGCAGTGCCTCGTAGGCCGTGCGGACTGAAGTCGGGCACGCCGAAGTCGATGCGCTTGAAGAAGTGGTTCAGCGTCACGTCGCCCATGGGCACGCTGCCCCGAAAGATCGACGGAAAGACGTAGTCGCCGTGACCGGTGAGCTGGTGCACCCAGTGCAGAACCTCCACCGCCTGGCGCGACAGAAGCACGCGGTGCGGCTTGCCCATCTTCATGCGCTCCGCCGGGATGTCCCACTGCGCGGCATCGAGATCGAACTCGGGCCACTTCGAGCGCAGCAGCTCGCTCTTGCGCGTCATCGTGAGCATCAGCAGCTTGGTCGCCGCGATGGTCGTGACGTGCGCGCCCTGATCATCGAGCTTGCGCCAGAACGCGCCGAGTTCCTTCTCGCTCAGGTGGCGATGGTGCTCAACGGGTGCGCGGGCGATGGCACCGCGCAGCGGCTGTGCCGGGTTCGTAGTGACCAGCAGATTGCGGATGGCATGGTTGTAGATCTGCTGGACGATCACGCGTATGCGCTCGGCGGTGACGGCGGTGTCGGCGCGCGCCTTGATGATCGCCAGCACGTCGCCCGGCTGAACTTCGTCCAACTGCATGTCGCCAATCGACGGGTGCACGTAAGCATCGAGCCAGCGCACGGTCTGGGCCACGTAGCCGCCGGATCGATAGAAGAGCGTCTGGTCCACCCAGCGTTGAGCGAAGGTGCGAAAGCTCAGCCGGCGCGCATCGGCGAGTTTCTGCGCTGACGCCACCGCCTGCTTCGCCTTCGCAGGGCTCTGGCCACGCTCGACCAGCGCGCGCAGCTCCTCGTGGCGGTCGCGGGCCTGCTTGATCGTGAAAGCCGGATAGGCGCCGATCGTGACCTTCTCGCGCTTGCCGTTCAGATGGTACTTGAACCGCCAAGTCTTGCTGCCGGACGGCAGGACCTCGATCTGAAGCCCGCCGCCGTCCGTCAGCGCGTAGGCCTTCTCGCGTGGCTTCGCGTTGTCGATCGTCGCTGGTTTGAGGGTGTAGTTGACGTGGCGCATCGCGATGACTTGGCCGAAGCCATGGCCCCATGATGGCCCCAAATATGGCCCCGTGACGGTTGGAAGTCAAGAAACGCTGTTGGACGCCAAGAAACAAAAACCCCAGTCGAATCAACGATCTGGGGTTCTGCATGGAACCGGATGGGACGTAGCGAGACGTCCTTGAACTGTGTTACATATGGTCGATCATCACCTGCCCGAAGCCAGAGCATGACACCTGGGTCGCGCCTTCCATCAGGCGTGCGAAGTCGTAGGTGACCTTCTTCGACAGGATCGATTTCTCCATCGAACTGATGATCAGGTCGGCCGCTTTGGTCCAGCCCATGTGGCGCAGCATCATCTCGGCCGACAGGATTTCCGAACCCGGGTTCACGTAGTCCTTGCCGGCATATTTCGGGGCCGTTCCGTGTGTGGCTTCGAACATCGCCACCGAATCGCTCAGGTTGGCTCCCGGCGCGATGCCGATGCCGCCGACCTGCGCCGCCAGCGCGTCGGACACGTAGTCGCCGTTCAGGTTCAGCGTGGCGATGACCGAATACTCCGCCGGGCGCAGCAGGATCTGCTGCAGGAAGGCGTCGGCGATCGAGTCCTTGATGACGATCTCGCGGCCGGTGCGCGGGTTCTTGAACTTGCACCACGGGCCGCCGTCAATCGGCTCGGCGCCGAATTCCTTCTGCGCCAGGCCGTAGGCCCAGTCGCGGAAGCCGCCCTCGGTGAACTTCATGATGTTGCCCTTGTGGACGATCGTCACACTGGGCTTGTCGTTGTCAATGGCGTACTGGATCGCCTTGCGAACCAGGCGCTCGGTGCCTTCGCGCGACACCGGCTTGATGCCGATGCCCGAGGTCTCGGGAAAGCGGATCTTCTTGACGCCGAATTCCTCTTGCAGGATCTTGATCAGCTTCTTGGCCTTGTCGCTCTGGGCTTCGAATTCGATGCCGGCGTAGATGTCTTCCGAGTTCTCGCGGAAGATCACCATGTTGGTCTTTTCGGGCTCCTTGACCGGCGACGGCACGCCCTTGAAATACTGGATCGGGCGCAGGCAGACGTAGAGATCGAGCTCCTGGCGCAACGCCACGTTCAACGAGCGAATGCCACCGCCCACGGGCGTCGTCAGCGGCCCCTTGATCGACACCACGTAGTCGCGCAAGACCTTCAGCGTCTCTTCCGGCAGCCACACGTCGGGGCCGTAGATCTTGGTCGACTTTTCGCCGGCGTAAATCTCCATCCAACGGATCTGCTTCTTGCCGCCGTAGGCCTTGGCCACCGCCGCATCGACGACCTTGATCATCACCGGAGTGATGTCGAAGCCGGTGCCGTCGCCCTCGATGTACGGAATGATCGGGTGGTCGGGGACATTGAGCGAGAAGTCAGCGTTGACGGTGATCTTCTGCCCGCCTTCGGGCACCTTGATGTGCTGGTACATGTGATGAGGACTCCGCGGTAATCGAAAAACGTCGCTTTGGGGAATCGGTAGTAAGCCTGAGATTCTATGTCACGGATGTTGTCAACCGATAGGTCCGGCCGCCCGTTGTGGACCTCGTCTCCCAGGATGGGGGGCTGATTAAAACTTTCGAAAGGTAAATCAAATGAACAAGCTTCTGGCCGCTCTGATCGCTACTTTCTTCGCCGCTGGCGCTTTCGCTGCTGACGCAGCCAAGCCCGCCGCTTCCGGTGCCAAGGCCGCCGCCTCCGCGTCCGCCAAGGCTGCCGATGCCAAGCCGGCCGCTTCGGCCGCCAAGGCCAAGAAGGAAGAAAAGAAGGCCTGATTGCCAGGTCTGTGACCTGTGTCGCCGCGCCGATTCAACTCGGCGACGGCGATCGAAACGCCCGGCTTGGTCCGGGCGTTTTCGTTGGGTGGAGCCCTTTGCGCGGCAGCTCATGTACAGACCGGTGAGCCGTCGATGATGCCCAAGCCCTGAGCCAGAGCCCACGCTGACGCTGACGCGAGCACCAGCCCGGCCAGCCGAACCGCCATCGCCTGAGAAGCGTTTCCGGAGCTCGCCCCGGCAAGGCGCCACCATAGCGCCGGCCCGGCCCAGAGACTGACGGCCGAACCGACGCCGAACGCAGCCATCACCGCCGCGCCCGACAGCGGGCCCGACGCCAGCGCTGCGACCACCAGTGCCGACTGCAACAGCCCGCATGGCCATGCGACCCAGAGCGACCCCACCAGCGCCGCGCGCGCTGTTCCACGGGCTCGCGGCACGCCGCCTGGGGCCGGCGCCAAGCGCCTTCCGATGTGTTGCCCCAAGGTGCTCAGCCATGCGGGCTGGCGCGCCGCCCACAGCAGCCACAGGCCGAGCGCCAACGCGGCCAGATGGACCATGCTCCACAACGGGCGCAGCCACGCCACGGTCGGGGCCCAGCCGGCCAGCGCCGACACACTGCCAGCCACCACGGCACCGCCGACGGCATAGCTGAAGATCCGGCCGGCATGTACGGCCAGCATCGCCCTGCCCGGCCGCGGCCCGCCACAGGCCCGCGCGACACCGGCACAGGCCGCGCCGCACATCGCGATGCAATGGGGTCCGCCCGCGAGCCCCATGACCAAGCCGGTGACGGCGAGCGCCGAGTTCATTCAAATGATCCGCGAGAAGCGCTCCCGCGCGCGGTCGGCCTGCAGGTGGCGGTCGAAGACCATGGCCACCGCGCGCACGAAATACCAGCCCAAGGGCGTGACTTGGATCGCGCCCGGCTCGATCTCGATCAGCCCGAGTTGCTGCAGCGGCCCGAGCTGCTCGAACTCGGACGCGAAGTAGCGGCGCATGTCGACAAGGTGCGCCAGCTCGATCGATTCGAACTCGACCCGCCCCTGGCACATCAGCGCCATGATGACGGCGCGACGCAGCAGGTCGTCGCGGGTGAGCGCAAGGCCGCGCACCACCGGCAGCTGACCATGCCGAAGCGCGTCGTAGTACTCGGGCAAGGTCTTCGCGTTCTGGCTGTAGGTGGGGCCGACGCGGCCAATGGCCGACACGCCAAGGCCGATGAGATCGCAATCGGGCTGGGTGCTGTAGCCCTGGAAGTTGCGGTGCAGCCGGCCCTGCCGCTTGGCCGCTGCGAGGCTGTCCTCGGGCAGCGCGAAGTGGTCCATGCCGATGTAGTTGTAGCCGTGGCTGATGAAGCCGGCGATGGCCTGCGACAGCATGCTGAGCTTGGCCTCCGCCTTCGGCAGCGTCTGCTCGTCGATGCGCCGTTGCGGCTTGAAACGCTGCGGCAAGTGCGCGTAGGCGTACAGCGCAATGCGGTCAGGCCGCAGAGCGGCGATCTCGCGCACCGTGTTGGCGAGCGACTCGGGCGTCTGGCGCGGCAAGCCGTAGATCAGGTCGACGTTGGTCGACTGGAAGCCGAGCTCGCGGGCCGCCGCCATCAGGTCCTTCACGCTTTGCAGGCTTTGCACTCGGTGTACGGCCTGTTGCACGTCCGGGTCGATGTCCTGCACGCCGAAGCTCAGGCGGTTGAAGCCGAGTTCCGCCAAGTGCTTCAGGCGCTCGGCGGTGACGGTGCGTGGATCGACCTCGATCGAAACCTCCGCCCCCGCGCCGATCTGAAACGCCGCGCGCAGCGCTCCCATCAGCCGCGCCAACTCCGCGTCGCTCAGGAACGTGGGGGTTCCGCCACCGAAGTGCAACTGCGACACCGATTGCCCGCGGCCCAGCCGCTCCACATGCAGCGCGATCTCCTGCTCCAGCGCGTCCAGGTACTCGGTCGCACGCTCGTGGTGGCGCGTGATGACCTTGTTGCAGGCACAGTAGTAACACACCGATTCACAGAACGGGATGTGCACATAGATCGACAGGGGCTGCGCCCCGCCCACGGTGCCGGCGCCGGTGGCGCGTGCCGCCAGGGCCTGGCAATACTGTTCAACCGCGAACGCCTCGACGAAACGGTCGGCGGTTGGATACGAGGTGTAGCGCGGCCCTGGAACGTCCAGCCGGCGCAGCATGTCCTCGGTGATGACGGGAATTTCGGCGTGTGACGTGAGGTTCATGGGATCCAGACTGTGCCTAGGCAGCCAGCCGGCGTCTTGATGTCCGTCAATGCTTTGACAGGTCAGCGCATCCAGAATTGAATCCGGTTTGACGCTCATCACGCTTTCGAAAGCCTCCATGAACCTGACTTCGACCCCGCGCGCGTGCGACGGCCAGCCCACCGAAACATCCAACCTGCAGCGCGTGAGCGATATCGCACCCATCAAAGCAAGCGCCTTCAAGGTGGCCTGCTCGAGCTGCAACTTGCGCGAGCTGTGCCTGCCGGTCGGCCTGTCACATAGCGAGCTCGATCGACTCGACGCGCTGGTGGCAACGCGCAAGACAGTGGCGCGCGGCGACATGCTGTTTCGCGTCGGCGACCCGTTCCAGTCCTTGTATGCCGTGCGCACGGGCTTTTTCAAGACCTGCGTATCGTCGCAGGACGGTCGCGACCAGGTGACGGGTTTCCAGATGGCGGGCGAACTGCTCGGCCTCGACGGCATCAGCCACGATCGCCACACCTGCGACGCAATCGCGCTGGAGGATTCGCAGGTCTGCATCATCCCGTACGGCCAGCTGGAATCGCTGTCGCGCGACTTCGTCGAGCTGCAGCACCAGTTCCACAAGATCATGAGCCGCGAGATCGTGCGCGACCACGGCGTGATGCTGCTGCTGGGCAGCATGCGCGCCGAGGAACGCCTGGCCGCGTTTCTGCTGAACCTGACGCAGCGCCTGCAGGCACGCGGGTTCTCGCCGTCCTCGCTGATCCTGCGCATGACGCGCGAAGAGATCGGCAGCTACCTCGGTCTGAAGCTCGAAACGGTGAGCCGCACCTTCTCGAAATTCCAGGAAGACGGCCTGCTCGAAGTCAAGCAGCGCGACATCCGCATCCTCGACGAGGCCGGCCTGCGGCAACTGATCAACAACACCGGTTGTTGAGCCTCAGCGCCGCTCGGGGTGGTTGACCTGGCGAGCAGTCATCTCCAGCAGCGCGGTGAGCGCGCCGGCCGTGGCGATGACACCCCAGAAGATCAGGAACGTCAGCGTGTACACCGCCTGGCGTGACAGCTCGACCGGCGGCCCGCCGAACCAGTGCAGGTCGCCGGGATCGATCACCGCAAACACCAGCATCTCCAGCACGCCTGCCATCAGGAAAGCCGGCCAGAGGATCTGCAGCGCGCGTTGTTTCATGCGAGTCTCGTGCGGCCGACTCAGCGCGCCGGCGTGGCCGCGTGATTGCGCGCCTGCATCGCCGGTGAGGTGGATGTGTTGGGAACCGCCGCCCTCGCCTGCGGGGCGTCAGTGACCAGCGGGTCGACGTGACGCCATGCCAGCGTCATCGTGACGATGCCGGCCACGATTACAGCGACCGGGCCCGACAGCACGAGCCAGACCATCGCCACGCGCCACCATGGCGTGGCCACCGCGTCGACGGCGAGCGGATCGCGAGCAATGCTTGAGCGCATGGGCTTCTCCTGGTTGGTCATTTCGGCACCACGAAGGTGGACTTCTCCTGCACCGCGACGCCCTCCGGCAGCGCAGCGTCTATTCGCTCGATGCGAAAGCGCAGCGGATGCGCGCCGGGCCCCAGATCGCGGGCGCTATCGGGCGGGATCTGCACGCTGACCGGCACCCAGCGCGACTCGGTGGCGCCCACGTCGACCTCGCTGCGCGAGCTGATCACCGCCCCCGGCAGACCATCGACGCGCACGCGAAAGCGCTGCGCCGTTTCGCTGGCGTTCATCAACTGCAGGCGATAGACGTTCTCGATGCGCCCATCCTCGACGAGCCGCGCCAGCGTGCCGCGGTCGCGCACCACATCGACCTTGAACGGCTTGCGCAGCGCGAGGGTGGTCACGAACGCCAGCGCGATCGCCAGCCACACGGCGCTGTAGATCAGCACGCGCGGCCGCACGACGCGGCGCAGCATCTGCGATCGCGACCACTGCTTGGCGATGCCGTTCTCCGTCGCGTAGCGGATCAGCCCTTGCGGGTAGTTCATCTTGTCCATCACGCCGTCGCACACGTCGATGCAGGCGGCACAACCGATGCATTCGTACTGCAGGCCGTCGCGAATGTCGATGCCGGTGGGACACACCTGCACGCACAGGCCGCAGTCGATGCAGTCGCCCTTGCCCAGTTCGGCGAGCGCCGCGTGTTCGACGCGGCGCGGGCGCGAGCCGCGCGGTTCGCCGCGCGCCGGGTCGTAGCCGATGACCAGCGTGTCCTTGTCGAACATCGCGCTCTGGAAACGCGCATAGGGGCACATGTACTTGCACACCTGTTCGCGCATGAAGCCGGCGTTGCCGTAGGTTGCGAAGCCGTAGAAGTTGACCCAGAACCACTCCCATGGCCCGAAGCCCAGCGTGAAGGCCTCCTGCCAGAGCGTGCGGACGGGCGTGAAGTAGCCGACGAAGGTGAAGCCGGTCCACAGCCCGATGCTGATCCATGCGAACTGCTTGCCCCCTTTGCGCAGCCACTTCTGCGTGGTCCACGGCCCGGCGTCGAGCTTCATGCGGGCGATGCGGTCGCCCTCGAACTTCTGCTCGACCCACATGAAGATCTCGGTGTAGACCGTCTGCGGACAGGCGTAGCCGCACCACAGCCGCCCGGCCACGGCCGTGAACAGGAACAGCGCGTAGGCGCTGAGGATCAGCAGCCCCGTCAGGTAGATGAAGTCCTGCGGGTACAGCACCAGGCCGAAGATGTAGAAGCGGCGCGACGCCAGGTCGAACAGCACCGCCTGACGTGCGTTCCACTGCAGCCACGGAATCCCGTAGAACAGCAGCTGCGTCGCCCACACCAGCGCCCAGCGCCAGCCGGCGAACCAGCCGCTCACCGCGCGCGGATAGATCTTCTGCTGGCTGGCGTAGAGCGAAACCAGCTGTGCCCCCGCATCGTCCGCCGGGACGATGGGGATGACAGTGCGGCCCGACGCATCGTTCATGCCCGAATCACTTCGCCGCGACGGCCGTGCTTTGCGACAAGTTCCAGACGTAGGCCGCCAGCACGTGGATCTGCTCGGTGCTCAAACGCCCGGCTTGCGCCGGCATCACGTTGACCTTGCCGTTGTTGACCATCGCGACGATGGCGTCTTCGCCCCATCCATGCAGCCAGACCTTGTCGGTCAGGTTGGGCGCCCCAATGGCCTGGTTGCCCTTGCCGTCCACGCCGTGGCAGGCGGCACAGGCGCCGAACTTGCTGCGACCGAGTTGGGCTGCGATGGAGTTGTGTGGACTGCCCGACAGGCTCAGCACGTAGTTCGCGACGTTGCGCACATCCGCTGCGGTGCCCACCGCGGCCGCCATCGGCGGCATCGCGCCCTGGCGCCCCTGCGTGATGGTTTCCTTGATCTTCTCGTGCGTGCCGCCATACAGCCAGTCGCTGTCGGTCAGGTTCGGGAATCCCTTGCTGCCGCGCGCGTCCGAGCCGTGGCAGGCGGCGCAGTTGTTGATGAACAGCCGCTCGCCGATGGCCATCGCCTGCGGGTCTTTGGCCAGCGCCTCGGCCGGCATCGCGGCAAACTTGGCGTACACCGGTGCCATCGCAACACGCGCCTTGTCCTGCTCGCCCTGGTACTCGTTGGCGCTGGTCCAGCCGAGCGTGCCCTTGATGCTGCCCAGACCCGGGTACAGGGCCACGTAGATACCGGCAAAGATGACCGTCACGACGAACAGGATCATCCACCAGCGCGGCAGCGGGTTGTTCAGTTCGCGCAGATCTTCGTCCCACACGTGGCCGGTGGAGTTGTCGCCGGCCATCACTTTGCGCCGGCTGGCGACGATCAGCAGCGCAAGGCACGCCACCAGACCCGCCACCGTCACCACGGCGATGAACACCGACCAGCCGTTGCTGAAGAAGTCACTCATGCTGCGCCCCCCTGCGGCTGCTTTCATCGATAAACGGCAGCTGCGCCGCTTCATCGAAGCGGGCTCGGTTGCGCCGGCTCCAGGCCCACAGCGCGATGCCAACGAAGCTGAGCATCGACACGACGGTGACGGCGCTCCTCAGGTCATTCAGATCCATCACGGGTTCCTCACTTCATCGTGGTGCCGAGCACCTGCAGGTAGGCGATCACCGCCTCGAGCTCGGTCTTGCCTTTCACCGCCTCACCCGACTTGGCGATATCGTCGTCGGTATAGGGTACGCCGACAATTCGCAGCGCGCGCAGCTTGGGCGCCATGTCGGCCGGGTCGACCGAGTTGGCCGCGAGCCATGGGTAGGCCGGCATGTTCGACTCGGGCACCAGGTCGCGCGGGTTCACGAGGTGAATGCGGTGCCATTCGTCGCTGTACTTGCCGCCCACGCGATGCAGGTCGGGCCCGGTACGCTTGCTGCCCCATTGGAACGGGTGGTCGTAGACGAATTCGCCGGCCGTCGAGTAGTGCCCGTAGCGAAGTGTCTCGGAACGGAACGGCCGGATCATCTGCGAGTGCCAGTTGGAGCAGCCCTCGCGGACGGAGCTCTCGCGCCCGGCGAGCTGCACCGCGGTGTAGGGCTTGAGCCCCTCGGCCGGCTGCGTGGGCGAGCGCTGAAAGAACAGCGGCACGCTCTCGACGAT
>JBGQEX010000139.1:0-10741 GCA_041496605.1 Piscinibacter sp. | reverse complement strand
CCTCGGTGGGACCCAGTGGTGAGCTCTTTGTAGCCAGGTGTTTGGCCAAATCGTATTGAGGCCCTCTTCTTTGGTGACTTTCTTCTGGGCCCACAGAAGAAAGTTACCCGGCCGCCGGGCCGGGACCCGGCGCGGTGCATCGAACAAAGAAGAACCCTCGAGCAAACAAGCACGCGCTAAGGCGCAACCCCGTAACCCCCGCCCCCCGGCGTCTCAATCACAAATACATCCCCCGGCTCCATCTCGGTAGAGCCAATGTGATCGAGCATCTCAACCCGCCCATCCGCCCGCTCGACGCGATTGATGCCCGGCTTCCCCGCCTCACCCCCCGCCATACCGAAGGCCCCGCTGTGCCGCCCGTTGGAGAGGATCGACGCCGTCATGCGCTCAAGAAAGCGCACCCGGCGCACACCGCCATCGCCGCCACGGTGCAGGCCGGCCCCCCCCGAGCCGGCGCGGATCTCATAGCTCTCCAGCCGCACCGGGAAGCGGAACTCCAGCACCTCGGGGTCCGTCAGGCGCGAGTTGGTCATGTGGGTCTGCACCACGCTCGTGCCGTCGAAATCGGGCCCGGCGCCCGAGCCGCCGGAGATGGTTTCGTAGTACTGGTGCCGCTCGTTGCCGAAGGTGAAGTTGTTCATCGTGCACTGGCCCGCGGCCATCACGCCGAGTGCGCCGTAAAGCGCGTTGGTGATGCAGGTCGAGGTCTCCACGTTGCCCGCCACCACCGACGCCGGCGGGCGCGGATTGAGCATCGAGCCCTCCGGCACGATCACCTGCAGCGGCTTCAGACAGCCGGCGTTGAGCGGAATGTCGTCGTTGACCAGCGTGCGGAACACATACAGCACGGCGGCCATGCAAACCGCCTTCGGCGCATTGAAGTTGTTGACGAGCTGATCCGACGTCCCCGTGAAGTCGATCACCGCGCTGCGGTCGGCCGCGTCGACCTTGATCGTCACGTGGATGCGCGCACCGTTGTCCAGCGGCAGCGTGAACTCGCCGTTCTTCAGCTTCGTGATGACGCGGCGCACCGACTCCTCGGCGTTGTCCTGCACGTGGCGCATGTAGGCCTGCACCACGTCGAGCCCGAACTGGGCCACCATCTTGCGCAGCTCCTGCACGCCCTTCTCGTTGGCGGCAATCTGCGCCTTCAGGTCGGCGAGGTTCTGCTCGGGGTTGCGCGAGGGGTGTGGGCCGCTGTGCAGCAGCGACAGCATCTCGGCTTCGCGCAGGCGGCCACGCTCGACCAGCTTCACGTTGTCGATCTGCACGCCCTCTTCTTCGATGCGGGTCGAGAACGGCGGCATCGACCCCGGCGTGATGCCGCCGATGTCGGCGTGGTGGCCTCGGGACCCGACGTAGAAGAGGATCTCGCCGCCCTTGTCGCCGAACACCGGCGTCACCACCGTCACGTCCGGCAGGTGCGTGCCGCCGTGGTAGGGGTCGTTGAGCACGTACACGTCGCCCGGCTGCATGCAACCGGCGTTGTTGTGGATCACCGTCTTGATCGACTCGCTCATCGACCCCAGGTGCACCGGCATGTGCGGCGCGTTGGCGATCAGGTTGCCGTCGGCATCGAACAGCGCACAGGAAAAGTCGAGCCGCTCCTTGATGTTCACCGAGTAGGCGGTGTTCTGCAGCTGCAGCCCCATCTGCTCGGCAATGTTCATGAACAGGTTGTTGAACACCTCGAGCATCACCGGGTCGACACTGGTGCCGATGGCCTTGCGCGCCTCGCGCGGCGTTGTCCGTTCGAGCACCAGGTGATCGAGCGCGGTCACGCTTGCGCGCCAGCCGGGCTCGACGACCGTCGTTGCGTTCTTCTCGGCAATGATCGCCGGCCCGTCGATGAACTGGCCGGGCTGCGTCTGCTCGCGCACCACCAGCGCGGCCTCCCACCAGCGGCCGCCGCTGAACAGCCGCACGGTATCGGCCACAGGCGCGCTCGCCGCCGCGCCCAGCGGGTGGCGCATCTCGGCCGGTGCGTCACCCGCGCCCACCGCTTCCACCGACACGGCCTCGACCACCAGGCCGCGCTCTTGCATCAGGAACGCGAAGCGCTGACGGTAGGCCGCCTCGAAGGCCGACTGAATTTCAGCCGCACTGCCAAACGGCACCACCAGTGCCGAATCGGTGCCGGCATAGCGCACGTGAACGCGGCGATGAACCTGCACCCGCCCGCCGGTCACGCCCTGGCGCGTCAACTCGGCCTTGGCCTCGGCGGCCAGCGCGTTCAGGCGATCGCCGGCTGCGCCCAAGGCGTCGGCCAGGGCTTGCTCGATCGCCGCCTCGCGCATCACGCTCTGGTCCGCCAGGCCCATGCCGTAGGCCGACAGCACGCCCGCCAGCGGGTGGGCGAACACGCGGTTCATGCCCAGCGCGTCGGCCACGCGGCAGGCATGCTGGCCACCGGCGCCGCCGAAGCACTGCAGCGTGTAGCGCGTCACGTCGTAGCCGCGCGCCACCGAGATCTTCTTGATCGCGTTGGCCATCGCACCGACCGCGATGTCGATGAAGCCTTCGGCGACTTCCTCGGCGCTGCGCTTCATGCCGGTGGCGCGTTCGATGTCGGCGGCCATGGCGCTGAATCGGGTCACCACGATGTCGCTGTCGAGCGGCGCGTCGGCGTTCGGGCCGAACACCTTGGGAAAGTGCGCCGGCTGGATCTTGCCGACCATCACGTTCGCATCCGTCACCGCCAACGGCCCGCCGCGCCGGTAACACGCCGGGCCGGGGTTGGCGCCGGCGCTCTGCGGCCCGGCGCGAAAACGCGCGCCGTCGAAGCTGAGGATCGACCCGCCGCCCGCCGCGACGGTGTGGATGCTCATCATCGGCGCACGCATGCGCACCCCCGCGACCTGCGTCTCGAACGCACGCTCGAACTCACCGGCGAAGTGGCTCACGTCGGTGGACGTGCCGCCCATGTCGAAGCCAATCACCCGCACGCCCCCACTCTCCGTTCGGGCTGAGGTATCGAAGCCCTCACACGAGCCCTTCGATACCTCAGGGCGAACGGAGGGGAGCGGCAAGTCCGCGAGCCCCAACTGCGCGGTGCGCACCATGCCGACGATGCCGCCGGCCGGGCCGGACAGGATCGCGTCCTTGCCCTGGAACGCATGGGCGTCGGTGAGCCCGCCCGAGGATTGCATGAAGAACAGCTTCACGCCCGGCATCTCGCCGGCCACCTGCTCGACATAGCGGCGCAGGATCGGCGACAGGTAGGCGTCGACCACGGTCGTGTCGCCGCGGCTCACCAGCTTCATCAGCGGGCTCACCTTGTGCGACACGCTGATCTGCGGGAAACCGATCTCGCCGGCGATGCGCGCCGCCGCCGCTTCGTGTGCGGTGAAGCGCCATCCGTGCATGAACACGATGGCGGCGCTGCGCAGCCCGGCATCGAACGCGGCTTGCAGCTCGGCGCGCAGATGCGCCTCGTCGAGCGGCTGCAGCACCGCGCCATCGGCGGCCACACGTTCGCGCGCCTCGATGACGCGCGTGTACAGCAGTTCGGGCAGCACGATGTGGCGGTCGAAGATGCGCGGGCGGTCCTGGTAGGCGATGCGCAGCGCGTCGCGAAAGCCGCGCGTGGTGACCAGCAGCGTCGGCTCGCCCTTGCGTTCGAGCAGCGCGTTGGTGGCCACCGTGGTGCCCATCTTCACGCACTCGACCTGCTGCGGCGTGATCGGTTCACCGGCATTCAGTTCGAGCAGATGGCGCATGCCGGCCACCGCCGCGTCACGGTACTGCTCGGGGTTTTCCGACAACAGCTTGTGCGTCACCAACGAGCCGTCGGGCCGCTTGCCGACCACGTCGGTGAAGGTACCGCCGCGGTCGATCCAAAATTGCCAGCGGTCGGGGGTTCGAGGGTTGCCTTGCATGGTGTCCTTCTGAGTGGCCATGGCGCGTGGATGGCGCGGGCCTGAGTTTGCGTGAAACATGGAACAACCTGACTGGCGACGAAGCTCAGCGTGCGCGTCTCGCCGAGCGGCCACCGCAAGGTAGAGAGATCGTCATCCCGGCGGACGCCGGGATCCACTGGCTGAAGGCCCACGAGCGTTGACCGAGCACCCGGGCCCCCGACGAGTGGATACCGGCATTCGCCGGTATGCCGGCGTGTTGGCATGACGCACTGCCTGACCTCGGTGGCTGAAGACTGTCGCTAAGCACGTGGAACACAAGAATGTCGATGGCCTCGTCGCGCACCCGGCTCACCATGATGACCTCACATGTGCGACGGAAGCCAGACCACCAGACCGGGAACGAAGTACACCAGCATCACCGCCGCCACCATCACCATGAACAGCGGCAACGCGGTGCGTGCGATCCAGGTGAGGTCGCGCTTGGTGAGGCCCTGCAGCACGAACAGGTTGAAGCCGACCGGCGGCGTGATCTGCGCCATCTCGACCACCAGCACGATGAAGATGCCGAACCAGATCAGGTCGATGCCGGCCTTCTGCACTGTCGGCAGCAGCACCGCCATCGTCAGCACGACCATCGAGATGCCGTCGAGGAAACAGCCGAGCACGATGAAGAACACCATCAGCAGCACGATCAGCGCGAACGGCGACAGATTCAGTCCGCCGATGAACTCGGCCAGGTGGCGCGGCAGCCCGATGAAGCCCATCGCGAGCGTCAGGAACGCGGCACCGGCGAGGATCAGGCCGATCATGCAGTAGACGCGGCAGGCCGCGACCAGACCTTCCTTGAACACGCGCCAGTTCAGCGAGCGCTCGATCGCCGCGAGGATCAGCGAGCCGCCGACGCCGAGCGCCGCCGCCTCGGTCGCGGTGGCCACTCCCGAGTAGATCGAGCCGAGCACGAGGCCGATCAGCGAGACGACCGGGATCAGGTGGCGCGAGGCGTAGACCTTCTGAGCGAAGCTCATGTCGGCATCGGCGGCCGGCACCTTGTGCTTGTTGAGCAGCGCCCACACGACGATGTAACCCATGAACAGCACCGCCAGCAGGATGCCCGGCACGACGCCGGCGATGAACAGCTTGGCGATCGACACGTTGGCTGCCACACCGTAGACGATCATGATGATCGACGGCGGGATCAGCAGCCCCAGCGTGCCGGCGCCGGCCAGCGTGCCGATGGCGATGTCGTCGGGGTAGCCGCGCCGCTTCAGCTCGGGCAGCGTGATCTTGCCGATGGTCGCGCAGGTGGCGGCACTCGACCCCGACACCGCCGCGAAGATGGTGCAGCCGATCACGTTGGCGTGCAGCAAGCGGCCGGGCAGCCGATTGAGCCAGGGCGCGAGCCCCTTGAACATGTCTTCCGACAGCTTGGTGCGAAACAGGATCTCGCCCATCCACAGGAACAGCGGCAACGCGGTCAGCGTCCAGCTCGAGGTCGAGCCCCACACCGTCAGCGCCATGCTGTCGCCGACCGGGCGGTGGGTGAACAATTCCATCGCGACCAGCGCGACGCCGAGCAGCGACAGGCCGATCCACAGCCCCGAGCCGAGCACGACGAGCAGCAAGACGATCAGCGCGGCAGCGATAAAGATGTCCATGTTCACTCCACCCGGGCGATTTCGTCGCCGCCGTTCGCAAAGAACTCGCGGCCCTGCGCTCGTGCCAGCAGCGCGTCGGCGAACGACAGCGCGAAGCCGATGCTGCCCAGCGCCATCGCGATCTGCGGAATCCATAGCGGCGTGGCGTCGGCCGCCGGCGACACGTCGTGCGTGAGGTACGACATCCAGACCAGGCGGCAGGCGAAGAAGGCCACGTAGAGCGTGAGCCCCAAGCCCGCGATAAGGCTCCAGTAGTCGAGCGCGCTGCGCCAGCGTGCCGGCAGTTTGTCGAGGAACAGCGTGACGCGGATGTGGTCGCCGCGCTGCAGCGTCATCGGCAACGCGAGGAACAAGGCCGCGGCAATCGAGTAGCCGGCATAGGCGTCCAGCCCGGCGATGTCGAAGCCGAGCTCGCGCGCCGCGACGCCGAGCACGATGGCGACGAACGCGTCCACCATCGCGAGGCAGGCCAGCGCGCCCAGCAGGCGGTAGAAGTTCGACGCGAGTGCCGTCATCCCGGCGAACGCCGGGATCCATCGCGGCAGTGGATCCCGGCGTTCGCCGGGATGACAGCGGAGGTGGCTCATTGGCCCGCTCACTTGCGGTATGCGTCGATGATCGCCTGGCCGTCGGCGCCGGCGTTCTTCATCCACTCGGTGGTCATGCGCCCGCCGATCAGGCGCAGTTCCGCGCGCAGCGTGTCGCTCGGCGGCGTGACCTTCATGCCCTCGGCCGTGAGTTCCTTGATGTATTGCGCATCCTTCTGCTCGCTCAGCTGCCAGCCGCGCTGCTCGGCCGCAGCGGCCGCCTTCAGCAGCCCGTCTTGCGTCGGCTTGTCGAGTGCATCGAAGGCGGCCTTGTTGACGACGATGGCGTTCTTCGGCAGCCATGCGTTGACGGTGTAGAGGTACTTGACGCTCTCGTAGAGCTTGTTCTCGACGCCGCTGGCGCTGGAGGTGAGGAAGTTCTCCACCGTGCCGGTCGCCAGCGCCTGGCCGAGTTCGGAGAGCTGGATCGTCGTTGGCTGCGCGCCGGCGAACTGCGCGATGCGCGAGGTGGCGGGGTTGTAGGCGCGCATCTTGGTGCCCTTCAGGTCGGCCACCGACTCGACCGGCTTGATGCTGTACAGGCTCTGCCCCGGCCACGGCGACGTGAACAGCAGCTTGATGCCCTGTGCGGCAAGCAGCTTGTCGATGTGCGGGCGCGACACCTCGGCCAGTCTCTTCGCCGCGCCATAGCTGTCGGCGAGGAACGGAATCGAGTCGACCCCGAACAGCGCGTTCTCGTTGGCCGCGCCCGACAGGATGAACTCGCCGGCCTGCGTCTGCCCGGTCTGCACGGCGCGCTTGATCTCGTTGGCCTTGTAAAGCGAGCCGTTCGGGTGCAGCGTGATCTTGAGCTTGCCGGCGGTCGCACGCTCGACGTCGCCGGCGAACTGCTGAACGTTTTCGGTCTGGAAGCTGCCGACCGCGTAGCCGGTGGGCATGTCCCATTGCGTCTGCGCTGCGGCGGCGCCCCCCGCCGCAGTGGCGAGGCAGGCAAGCAGGGTCTTCTTGATGGCGAGCTGTTTCATGGTGTCTCCGGTCTTAGAAGCTGGCGAGTTGGTGGTTGAGCAAGTCGGTGATCAGCATCGATCCCGGCGCGTGGGTGATGCAGAAGTCGGGGCGCGCCTGTGCAATGGCGGCCTGCGGCGTGACCCCGCAGGCCCAGAACACCGGCAGTTCGTCGGGCATCACGTCGACGGCGTCGCCGTAGTCGGGCCGCCCCAGGTCGCGAATGCCGATCAGCGCCGGGTCGCCCAGGTGCACCGGCGCGCCGTGCACATCGGGGAAACGCGAGGTGACCTGGATCGCGCGGATGGCCGCCGCCGCCCGCAGCGGCCGCATCGACACCACCAGCGGCCCGTGGAACGGCCCGGCCGGCGCGGTGGGGATGCTGGTGCGGTACATCGCGACGTTGCGGTTCTGGTCGATGTGGCGCATGGCCAGGCCGGCGTCGAGCAGCGCCTGCTCGAACGAGAACGAACAGCCGATGACGAAGGTGACCAGGTCCTCACGCCAGTGCGTCGCGATGTCGGTCGGCTCGTCGACCAGCTCGCCGCGCCGCCAGACGCGGTAGCGCGGCACGTCGGTGCGGATGTCGATGTCGGCGCCGAGCGCCGGCAGCCCGGGCACGCCGGGCTCCGACACGGCCAGCACCGGACACGGCTTAAGGTTGCGCTGGCAGTAGCGCAGGAAGTCGCCGGCCAGCGCCTGCGGCAGGATCACCACGTTGCCCTGGACATGGTCGCGGGCCAGGCCGCTGGTGTGCGTAGTCCACTCGCCGCGGCGGATGGCGGCGCGTGCTTCGGCCACCGCTGCCGAGGGGGCGCTGAAGGTCTGGCTGGATTGGGTGTCTGGCTTCACCGTGCGGCCCCAAGAACATGTCGGTGTGATGACTTGGGCGGATTGTGTTGGCGGGGCCAGCACCGATCAAACGACAAATATTTCTATCAAGTCATCGCTTTTTTCGATGATCTGGCAGCGCCACGACGTAGTCGACCACCGCATCGACGACGCCTTGCGCCACCGCCGAGGTCGGGTCTTCGCGATAGTTCGCGTGCACCGGCAGCGGCGGCAATTGCGCCTCGCAGTTCAGCGGTTTCAACGGCAGCCGCTCGGCCAGGCGCCGCACCGCCGCCAGCGGCAGCGTGGCCACGCCGAAACCGCCTTCGACCAGTTGCACCATCGCCGAGATCGACGAGATCGCGTGCACGCGCTTCAGCTCCAGCCCGGCCGCGCGGAACAGGTCGAGCAGGCCCACATGCGGCTGCGAGCCGCGCTGGAAAGTCAGCAGGTCCAGCCGCGCCAGGTCAGCCAGCGTGTAGCGGCGCTTGCGGTGCAGCTGCGCGTGGCCGACGAACACCATCTCCATCGGCGGCAGCGCACGGCTGCGCAACCCCTCGCCGACGGTCGGCAGCGCGCAAATCGCCAGGTCGAGCGCGCCGCGCTTGACCTGGTCGACCAGCACCGGCGTGGTTTCGACGGTGAGCTCGAGTTCGAAATCGGGGTTGCCGCTGCGCATGTGCTGCACCCATTCGATCAGCCACGAGTGCAGCACCGACTCGATGACGCCGATGCGCAGGCTGACCGAGCGCTGCTGGCCGGCCCCGGCGCCCATCTCGCCCTTGATCTCGCGCTGCAGCGCAAGCAGCCGCTGTGCGTGGTTGAAGAAGCGCATGCCGGCCACGGTGAGCCGGAACTGCTTGTCGCGCCGGTCGAGCAGCAGCACGCCCAATTCCTCTTCGAGCGCGGCGATGCGGCTGGACATCGCCGATTGCGTGATGAACAGCTTCTCCGCGGCGCGCGACACGCTCTTGAGCGACACCACCCAGTAGAAGGCTTCCACGAAACGCAGGTTCATCGGGTCTCTCTTCCTGCAGTGCAACGGCCACCGGCAACGAACATCGCCCGATGCCACCCCACGTGACACGCCGCACACCTTATCCTTGCGACTTTCCTCAAGCGGAGATTCTCATATGCGCCTCACCCTGCCCTTCGCGCTGGCCTCGTTCGCCCTGGCCGGCGCCGCTTGCGCCCAGACCCAATGGGACCTGCCCACCGGTTACCCGGCGGGCAACTTCCACACCGAGAACGTGACCCAGTTCGCCGCCGACATCGACAAGGCCACGTCGGGCAAGCTGAAGATCACGGTGCACGCGAACGCGTCGCTGTTCAAGGCGCCGGAAATCAAGCGCGCCGTGCAGGGCGGCCAGGCGCAGATGGGCGAAATCCTGCTGTCCAACTTCTCCAACGAATGGGCGATCTTCGGCACCGACGGCCTGCCCTTCCTCGCCGACAGCTACGACGCATCGCTGAAGTTGTACAAGGCGCAAAAGCCGGTGCTGGAGAAGAAGCTCGCCGAGCAGGGCATGCTGCTGCTGTTCAGCGTGCCGTGGCCGCCGCAGGGCATCTACGTGAAGAAGCCGATCAACTCGGCGGCCGACCTGCAGGGCGTGAAATGGCGCGCCTACAACCCGGCCACCGCGCGCATCGCCGAACTGGTGGGCGCACAGCCCGTCACCGTGCAGGCCGCCGAGCTGTCGCAGGCCATGGCCACCGGCGTGGTCGAGTCGTACATGTCGTCGGGCTCGACCGGCTACGACACCAAGACCTACGAGCACATCAAGTACTTCTACGACATGCAGGCCTGGTTGCCGAAGAATGCGCTGATCGTCAACAAGGCGGCCTTCGACGCTCTCGACAAGCCGACCCAGGCCGCCGTGCTGAAGGCCGGCGCCGACGCCGAGACCCGCGGCTGGGCGCTGTCGAAGTCGAAGAACAACGAATACCTCGAACTGCTGAAGAAGAACGGCATGAGCATCATCGCGCCGTCGGCGCAACTGAAGTCCGACATGAAGAAGGTCGGCGACACCATGCTGCAGGAATGGCTGCTGAAATCCGGGCCCGACGGCCAGACGGTGATCGACGCCTACAAGAAGATGTGATGCCGCGCCCGACCCGCGCGTGTCGCACCGCCCTCGATGGCCTCTATGACGGCGCCGCGGCGCTGGCGGCGCTGTTCATGCTGGCGCTGCTCGCGATGGTCATGCTGTCCATCCTCGGGCGGCAGCTGCACTTCAACCTGAGCGGTGTCGACACCTACGCCGGCTACATGATGGCCGGCGCCGGCTTCCTGGCGCTCGCGCACACACTCAAGCGCGGCGAGCACATTCGCGTCACGCTGCTGGTGTCGTCGCTGCACGGCGGCTTGAAGCGCGGCTTCGAGATCTGGGCGCTGTTCGCCGCGTCGCTGCTCGCGGTGCTGTCGGCGCTGTACAGCTGCAAGCTCGCCTGGCAGTCCTACCTCTTTCACGACGTGTCCACCGGCAACGACGCCACGCCACTGTGGATCCCGCAGATCAGCATGGCGGTGGGCACGGTGATCCTGGCCATCGCGTTCGTCGACGAGCTGGTGCTTGAAGTCCTGGGGCGGCGCGTCGTGCCGACCTCCGACGAGGCGACGCGAAATGAGTAGATTCGGGAAGCTGATTAGCGACGAAGTTCAACTTGAGCTTCTTGCCGATCGGTCAGTGCAATGTAGAGCGATTGTCATCCCGGCGCACGCCGGGATCCACTGTTTGAAGGACCGCGAGCGTTCACCGAGCACGCGCACCCGGAACGAGTGGATACCGGCATTCGCCGGTATGACGGCCGTGTTGGCATGACGCACGGCGTGACCTCGGGG
>JBGQEX010000138.1:0-10840 GCA_041496605.1 Piscinibacter sp. | reverse complement strand
GGCACGCTGTCGCCGCGGCCGCTGTACTTGACGGTGCGGCCGATCGACCGCGAGCCGGCTGCATGACCACCGTCATACCGGCGAACGCCGGTATCCACTGGCGGACCTCGAACAGTGGATCCCGGCGTGCGCCGGGATGACACGTGCGCCGGGATGACGCATGTGCCGGGATGACGCGTTTGGCGGGTGCGGCACCCGAACAGGGCGGCGCCGCGCACCACTGCAAGGCGCAATGGTGCATTGCGGTCAGAACTCCATGTCGAGTTCTTCGATCTCGTCGGGTTCGCGCCGCGCCGCCGCCACCCACTCCTGCATTTCCGGCATCGCCATGATGGCCCGGCAGTACTGCATGCACGGCTTGTCGAGCTTGACGCCGTAGGTCAGGAAGCGGGTGACGACCGGCGCGTACATCGCGTCGGCCATGCCGCGCTGTGCACCGAACAGGTAGGGCCCGCCATAGGTGACCAGGCATTCGGTCCAGATCTCGATGATGCGGTCGATGTCGGGTTGTGCGCCGGCCCAGATCTTGAAGCCGGGGTAGTGGGCCTTGAGGTTCATCGGCAAGGCCGAGCGCAGGTTCGCGAAGCCCGAGTTCATTTCGCCGCTGACCGAGCGGCAATGCGCCCGCGCGATGCGGTCGTCGGGCATCAGGCCCGCATTCGGCTTGATCTCGTTGAGATACTGGGCGATGGCGAGCGTGTTCCAGACCCGGGCGCCGTCGTGCGTCAGGCACGGCACGCGTATCGACGGCGCCAGCAGCAGCAGTTCCTTGCGTGCATCGGCATCGTCCGGCGAGACCATCAGCTCGTCGAACTCGAGCCCGGCGAAGCGTGCGAGCAGCCAGCCGCGCAACGACCACGACGAATAGTTCTTGCTCGACAAGGTCAGCGATGCGCGCGCGAGCCGGGGCCCGGCGGCTGGCTTGGGGCTTGCCGGCGCCGCGCGCTTGCGAGCCGCGGCTTTGGGTCGTGTGGCGTGGGCGACTGGCGGCATGGCGTGCAACTCCGGCCTTGACGGGGCCTGCTGGGGTCCGATCGACATGCAGGGTGGTGCAAGTGGTGTGCCAGCACCGCCGCGCCGCCCGTCGGTGCACTGGCGCACAAGTTGCAGAGTGCCATCCGCCCCTTCTGCCGGAGAACCCATGCTGTACCACGCGTACCAAGCTCAGGCCGACCTGACGTGGCCGCTGCGCACGCTGGCGCGTGCAGCGATACCGACGCTGACCGACGGCACCTTCGGCATCTCGGGCCACCCGCTGCCGCGGCAGATCGCCGCCGCGTGTGCGCTGCTCAGGCTGTCGGAAGTCACGCATCGGCGGCCCGACTGGGGCATCGCGAGCGTCAGCGTGCAAGGGCAGGATCTTGCGGTTGTCGAGCAAGTCGTGCAGCGCAGCCCGTTCGCCACGCTGCTGCGTTTTCACAAGCCGTCGGCACCGGCGCAGCCGCGCGTGCTGATCGTCGCGCCGATGTCGGGCCACTTCGCCACGCTGCTGCGCGACACGGTGCTCACCATGCTGCCCGATCACGACGTGCACATCACCGACTGGCACAACGCGCGCGACGTGCCACTGGCCGCCGGCCAGTTCGGCCTGGCCGAGTACACCGAACACCTGATGCGCTTTCTCGCCGTGATGGGCGCGGGTTCGCACCTCGTGGCCATCTGCCAGCCGTGTGTGGCGGCGCTGGCGGCCGTCGCGCTGATGTCCGAGGACGCGCACCCGGCCACGCCGGCGAGCCTGACGCTGATGGCGGGCCCGATCGACTGCCGGATCAGCCCGACCGAGGTCAACCAGCTCGCGACGACGCGGCCGATCGAATGGTTCGAGAAGAACCTGATCAGCCGGGTCCCGTGGCGACACCGCGGCGCCGGCCGCCGTGTGTACCCCGGCTTCGTGCAGCTCACGGCGTTCATGAACATGAACAAGGAGCGCCACCTCAACGCCTTTCGCGACTACTACCTGAACCTGCTGGCCGACGAGCCCGACAAGGCACAGTCGACCCGCAGCTTCTACGAGGAGTACATGGCGGTGGCCGACCTGCCGGCGGAGTTCTACCTCGAGACGGTGCAGCTGGTGTTCCAGGAGTACGCGCTGCCGCGCGGCGAACTCACGCTGCGTGGGCGCCGCATCGATCCGTCGGCGATCCACCGCACGGCGCTGGTGACGGTGGAAGGTGAACGCGACGACATCTGCGCGGCCGGCCAGACCCTGGCCGCGCAGGACCTGTGCAGCGGGCTGCGCCCCTACATGCGCACCCACTACGTGCAGCCGGGTGTCGGCCACTACGGCGTGTTCAGCGGGCGGCGCTGGAAGCAGCAGATCTACCCGATGCTGCGCGATGTGATTCACGTCTCGCAATGACGGGCCGCGAGCGAATCCGCTCGCACCACGCCTGCAGGGCGGCGAGAATGCGGCCACGTCGACAGCGGAGGCCGCATGAAACCGAGTACCGAATGGCGCGAACAGGTGGCGCCCGACGAAGGCGAGCGATTCGCCGGCTATGCCAGGCAGTTCGTCGCGATGCAGCGCGTCAAGTCAGCCCAGTTCGGCAACGGCCGCGCATTGCACCGTCTGCAGCATCTCGGCCTGAAGGCACGGCTGGAGGTGATGGTCGATCTGCCGGAGCATGCCCGCCATGGCCTGTTTGCCAAACCCGCTTCGTATGAGGCCTGGGTGCGCCTGTCCAACGGCAGCGCCAACCGCGCGCCCAATTCACGCCCCGACATTCGCGGCTTTTCGTTCAAGGTCCTGGGCGTCGACGGCCCCGGTGCGTTGGGGGATGACACGCAGTGCCAAGACTTCGCGTTGATTCAGAGGCCCGCGTTCGCCTACCCCAAGACCGACGAGTTCGTCGGCCTGGCGCTGCATGGCTCGGAAGGGCCGCTCGCCTTGATCAAGTACATGGTCGGGCGCTATGGGTTGCTGGGCGGGCTGCGCGAACTCAAGCGCATCGCCGGCGCATTTGCGCAACCCTTCACCGGCTTTGCCACCACCACCTTCTACTCGGCAGCGCCGATTGCCTGCGGCCCCTATGCGGTGCGCGTGCGACTCGTTCCCGCTGACAACACGCTGCGGCCGGCGGACTCCACCGACTGGGCACGCGACATGGCAGATCGCCTTCGTGCCGGGGCATTGACGTACCAGGTGCAGCTGCAGTTCTACGTCGATGAAGCGATCACGCCGATCGAGGACGCTTCGGTCGACTGGCCCGAGGCGCAGTCGCCCTACGTCACCGTCGCGCAACTCAGCGTCGCCGCACAAGACGCCGACAGCGCCGAAGGGCGCAAGCTCGCCGAGCAGATCGAAGCCGCCGTCTTCGACCCCTGGGCTGCACTGGCGGACCACCGCCCGCTCGGCGACGTGATGCGCGCGCGCAAGGTCACCTACTTCGAGAGCCAGAAGGCGCGCGGCGCGGCTTGAGGGTCAAGCGAAACGCCGGCGCTCAGTGCGACGTCCCCTCCGAGCGATTGATCTTGTTCCACACGTTGTACTTGCCGACCGGCTTGCTCATCGGCAGGCGCTTGATTTCCTTGAACGTGGCCGCGTCGTAGACGATCAGCGCACCGTCCATTTCCCACAGGCTGGCGAGCGCGTAGCGGCCGTCCTTGGTGAACTCGATATGCGCCAGCGTCTTGCCCGGGTCGCCCACCACCCGCGCCACCGGTTCGAGCGTGCGCTTGTCGATGACGAGCAGCGTGTCTTTTGCGGTCGGGCTCATCATCGCGTCGACCCAGGCGTAGGGCGTGTTCTCATGGCTGCGCATGAAGAAGCCGGGGCCGAGCGTGGCGATCTGCGTTACCGGCTGCCAGGTCTTCATGTCGATCACGCTGACCACGCCGTCCTTCAGGTTCGGCGATGCGAGCACCGTCGTGCCGCGCCACTCGAAGGTGATGCCCGAGCCCAGGTGCGGCATGCCGGGCAGCGGCAGCGTCGCGATGCGCCGGCGCACGTCGAGGTTCACCACCTGCGCCGACGGCGCGCCGTCGCTGCGCGGCCGTGTCGCGCCCAGCACATGGCGGTAGCTCTGGTCGAAGAAGAAGTCGTCGAGCGGCTCGTCGAGCAGCGTGCGGCGCACGCCGAGATAGCCCGGCGTGGCGATCGCTTCGCCCATCTTGTAGTCGTGGACCAGGCCGTCGTGGATGGCCTCGGCCTTAGGGTCGTACGAGATCTCCCACAGCTCGGGCAAATCCTTCAGCGCGACGATGAAGCTGTGGCGCGGCGCCGCGTCGTACACCGCCGACACGCGCGAGCTGGCCGTGCCGGCGAGGTTGGCGGCGCTGTAGCTGCGCACCAGGTTCAGCTCGGTGTCGAACAGCGCCAGCGTGTGCGGCAGGTAGTTGGCCGCCATGACCCAGCGGCCGTCGGCCGACACCGCGACATTGCGCATGTTCAGGCCGGCGCGCACCTCGGCCACCAGCGTCAGGTTCCACAGGTCGTATTTGCTGATCCAGCCGTCGCGCGAGCCGAAGAACACGTAGCGCCCGTCGGGCGAGAACTTCGGCCCGCCATGCAACGCGAAGCGCGAGGCGAAACGGTGGATCACCTCGAAGCGGTCACCGTCGACCAGCGACACATGGTGGTCGCCGCCTTCGACCACGACGAACAGGTTCAACGGTTCGGCGCGCCATTGCGGGCGTGCCGGCAAGCTACGCGCGCCAGGCGCCTCGATGCGCGAGGCGCGGATGTCGGCGTCGCCCCAGCTCGGGCGCGGGCTCACCGGCGTGTAGATCCATTGCGCCAGCGCGGCGATCTGCTCGGCGCTCAGCTTGTCGGCAAAACCCGCCATCTGCGTCGCCGGCCGGCCCTGGGTGATGACGCGCAGCGCCTCGGCCGGGCGCAATCGTTCCAGGCTCTCGGGCAGCAGCGCCGGCCCCATCGCGCCGAGGCGCTGCGCGCCGTGGCAGGCCACGCAGTGCTGCTGGTACAGCGCCGGCGCGTCGGCACCCTCGGCACGCGCCAGGTCGACGCCCATCAACACCAGGCCCAGGGCCAATGCGCGGCGCCACAGCAGGCTCAGCATGAGAGCACCCGGATGCGCTGCTGGAACGGGGTGACCGGAACGCGCGTCGGTGCGGTGGCGCTCAGGCCGATCTCGCTGTCGTCGAGATAGCAGCCGGGATCTTCGGCCCACGGGTCGCCGGTGACCTGCTGGGCGCGCACACGCGTGTTGCCGCCGCAGATACCCAAGTGCGCGCAGGCGCCGCAGCGGCCCGTCACCGGGCGCGGCTGCGTCTTCAGGCCGGCCATCAAGGGGTCCGAGGTATCGGCCCAGATTTGCGAGAACGGCCGCTCGCGCACGCTGCCGAGGTCGTGGTGCCACCACATCGTGTCGGGGTGCACATGGCCCAGGTTGTCGATGTTGGCCACGTGCAGGCCTGACGCGTTGCCGCCCCAGGCTTGGAGCCGCGCGTGCAGCGCATCGGTCCACTGCGGAAAGCGGCGCCGTACCCACTGCAGCAGGTAGACACCGTCGGCGTCGTTGTTGCCGGTGACGAACTCCAGCGTTCGGCCATCGCGAGCGGCCGCCCATGCCGCGTCGAAGAGCCGGTCGAGTGCGTCGCGCGTGGCGGCGAAATGCGCGTCGCGCGCACGGTGGATGTTGCCGCGGCCGGCGTAGTTGAGGTGCGAGAAATAGAACTTGTCGACCTGCTCGTCGTGCATCAGCTGCAGCAGCGCCGGCAGGTCGGCGGCGTTCATCGCGGTCATCGTGTAGCGCAGGCCGACCTTCACGCCGCGTTCGCGCAGCAGCCGCACGGCCGCCAGCGACGCGTCGAAGGCGCCTTGCTTGCGCCGAAAGCGGTCATGCGTGTCGCGCAGTCCGTCGAGGCTGATGCCCACGTAGTCGAAGCCCTGCGCGGCCACGTGGTCGGCCATGGCCGCGTCGATCAGCGTGCCGTTGGTCGACAGGCCGACATAGAAGCTCAAGCGCTTGGCGCGTGCGGCGATCTCGAACAGGTCGGCGCGCATCAGCGGCTCGCCGCCCGACAGGATCAGCACCGGAACGTGGAACGACTTCAGGTCGTCCATCACCCGGCTCACCTCGTCGAAGCTCAACTCGCCGGCGTAGTCGTGGTCGGCCGACAGCGCGTAGCAGTGCGCGCAGGTGAGGTTGCAGCGGCGGATCAGGTTCCAGATCACGACCGGGCCGCGTGGCGTGCGCTCGTTCACCACCGGGTAGCGGCCATCGCGCTCGGCCGCGGCCAGCTCGCGCATGAATTGGGAGATGCGAAACATGGCGGGTTCCTACTGCCTACGAAGTTCAGCTTGAGCGTTCGCCTGAGAAGTCAGCGTACGGTAGAGAGACCGTCATCCCGGCGAACGCCGGGATCCACTGCTTGAATGCCCGCGAGCGTTCACCCGTCGCGCGGACCCCGAATGTGTGGATACCGGCGTTCGCCGGTATGACGGGCGTGTTGGCATGGCGCATGGCGTGATCTTGGTGGCTGAAGAATGTCGCTAAGCGGATGGCGGGTCATCCGGCCGGGGTGGGCAGGCGCAGGCCGGTCTTCTTCAGGATGCGGCTGCTGTAAAGGATGTCGTGGCCGCGGCAGGCGTTGGCGATCAGGCAATGGATCTGCAGCGCGCAGCGCTCGACCTCGGCGCGGTTGCGGCCATGCACCATCGCGAACAGGTTGTAGGGCCAGTCGGGGCGCCGGCGCGGGCGGCGGTAGCAGTGCGACACGCAATCGAGCGCGCCGACCTTCTCGCCCAGTTCGTCGACGCGTGCGTCGTCGACGTCCCACACCGTCATGCCGTTGGCGACGAAGCCTAGCCGGTAGTGGTTGGGCACTGCGCCGATGCGCCGCACCAGCCCTTCGCGCAGCATGCCGGCGAGGCGCTCGCGCACCACCTCGCCGCTGACGCCGAGCTGCGCGCCGACGGCGTCGTAGGGGCGCGGCACCAGCGGCAAGCCGGCTTGCGTGGCGGCGATCAGGCGTTGATCGAATGGGGTCAGCATGGTCACAGCGGCAGCCGCAGCTCCACGAAATATTCCTTCTCTTTCGGGAAGGCGAACACGCGCAAGCCGGTCATCGTCTCGATGCGCTCGCAGGTGGCGCGCGCCTGTGCCGGTGAGGCGCAGGCGACGACGAACCACATGTTCAGCGCATGTTCGCGCCGGTAGTTGTGCGCCACCTCGGACAGCGCGTTGAGCTGCTCGGCGACGGCGTCGAAGCGTTCCTCGGGCACGGCCATCGCGGCCAGCACGAACTGGCCGCCGGCGCGCTCGATCTGGAACAGCGGGCCGAAGCGCGACAGCACGCCGTCGTCGAGCAGGCGCTGCAGCCGCGCGAGCACCTCGGACTCGCTGAGGCCGAGCTGCTGCGCGACTTCGGCGTAGGGCGCGTCGCCCAGCGGAAAGTCGCCGTGCAGGCGGCGGATCAGCAGCGCGTCGGTGGGGTCGAGCGTGGCGCTGTTCATGATGCGAAGTAGCGGCCGCCGGTCTGCTTGAAGCGGCGCGTGCTGAACAGCACTTCGCGGGCGGCGTTCGACAACCCGGCCGCCTGCGTGGCCGCATCGATGCGTTGGCGCACCTCGGCGCGTTCGCGCCCATGCACCATGCAGTACAGCGTGTAGGGCCAGTCGGGCGTGCGTTCGCGCCGGTAGCACAGCGTCACGCCGGGCTGCGCGGCCAGGCGCGCGCCGGCGGCGTCGACTTCGGAATCGGGCAGCGCGAACACCGTCATCGCGTTGGCGGTGATGCCCAGTTCGTGGTGACGCAGCACCACGCCGAGGCGGCGTACCGTGCCCTGCGCGACCCAGCGCCGCAGCGTGGTCATCACCGCGCCTTCGCCGAGCCCGAGCGGAGCGCCCAGCGGGCCCCAAGGCCGCTCGACCAGCGGCACACCGTCTTCCAGTCGGGCCGCCAGCGGACGCAGCGCGGTCGACACCGGCATCACGTCGGCGTCTGCGATGCGCAGGGCGGCGCTGCCGCCGAACAGGTCGAAGCCGAGGTCGATGCGGTAGGCCCGCCGCATCCGCAGGCGCAGCGCGCGCAGGCCGCAGCGTTGCTCGATGCGCTCGACACAGGCCTGCAATTGCGCCTCGTTGCTCGCCGTCACGACGAACCACAGGTTCCAGGCGTGCTCGCGCGCGTAGTTGTGGTTCACGCCCGGCTCGGCGCTCACCCAGTGGGCCACCTGCTCGAGGCGATCGGCCGGCACGCGCAGTGCGCACAGCATGCCGGCGCCGCCGGCGCCGATGCCGAACACCGCGCCGACGCGGCTGATCTCGCCGCGCGCCAGTCCGTCGCGCAACTGCTCGCGCACCTTCGCGCCGCTCAGGCCGTGGTCGGCGCCGAGTGCATCGAAGGGCCGCGGCACCAGCGGCAGGCCGCGTTGCCAGCGGTTGAACAGTGCCAGCGCGTCGGGGGCGAGCGTTTCGATGGCGGCCATCACAAGCCCAACTTGGCCGCGCGACTGCTGAAGAAAATGCCGCTCGGCGACTCGATCGCCAGCGTGGCCAGCGTGTCGAAGCTCGCGGTGTCGATCACCGACACATGGTTGGCGTCGCGCGACGAGATCCACACCGCTTCGCCGCGCGGCGTGAACTCCAGATGCAGCACCGCCGCACCGGGTTCGAGCGTCTTCACGATGCGCCGCTTCTGCGTGTCGATGACCTGCACGCGGTGGTAGTCGGGCACCGCGAAGTTCACCCAGACCTGGCGCCCGTCAGGCTGCGCCATCACGAACACCGGTTGGCCGGCGACCGGGATGCGCGCGACCTCGGTCCAGCTTTCGGTGTCGACGACCAGCACCTCGTGGCGGCCGATCGCCGGCAGCCAGGCATGGCGTCCGGCCACCGCCCAGCCGCGCAGGTGCGGCATCTTGAACACCGGCAGCGCTTGTTCGCCGCGGCCGTAGCCGGCGAGGATCTTGCGCACCTTGGGGCTCGCTTCCCACAGGTCGATCAGCGCGAGGCCGTCTTCGCCGAACAGCCCGGCGATGTAGTGGCGGCCATCGGGCGTGAGCAGCGCGTCGTAGGGCTGGTGGCCGATGTTCTCGAACTTGGTCAGGCGCGGCGCGCCCGGCTGGCTCAGGTCGGCGATCCAGATCTGGTCGGCGTCGAACAGCGAATAGATGAAGCGCCGTCCCGGCAGCTCGGCCAGCCCGACAACGCGCGAGGTCTTGCCCGGCGCGACCTCCGCCGGAATGTCGGCCACCAGCGCCAGCGTGCGCGCGTCGAACACCTTGATGCCGCCGGGCTGGTAGTTCTGCGCCGCGACCAGCGTGCCGTCTTGCGAGATCGCGCCGCCGATGCTGTTGCCGGCTTGCTGCACGCGCGCCTCGATGCGCCGCGCGAGCAGGTTCACGCGCGTGAGCGCTCCGTCGCGGCCGAACACATAGGCATGGCCGCCGTCGCGTGAATACACCACCGAGGCATGCGACAAATCGCCCAGGCCTTCGATGGCGCCGAGCGCGCGTTTGGAACTGGTGTTGATGACGGTCAGCGTGCCGTTCGATCGCCCGATGACGAGGCCCAGATCGCCGCTGCCGTCGGGGCTGGGGTCGTGGCGCAGGTCGGCGCAGCCGAGCAGCAACGCGAGTGCGCCGGCCGACACGGCGATGCCGATGCGGCGCATCATTTCGCGCCTGCGCTTTCGGCCGGGAAACCGGCCTGCAGCTGCTGCGCGATCCACAGCGCGTCGGCCTCGCTGAGCATCGTGTGCCAACCCGGCATCGGCGTGCCCGGTCGACCGTGCAAGGTGGTCGCCACCAGCGCAGCGAGTGGCCGCTCGGCCAGCGCCTCGCGCGTGAGCGCGGGCCCGAGGCCGCCGGTCAAGCGCATGCCGTGGCAGGAGCCGCAGTCCTGCCGCACCATCCGCACCAAGGTCTGCTGGCGTTGCGCCGTGGGTTCGCCCGGCTGGGCGACGGCCAACGCGCTCGCGAAGACAGCAACGACCGGCAGCATCTTCAACGCGATCGTCATCCCGGCGAACCGCCGCCCCGTGCTCGACACGGGGGCCGGGATCCACTGCTGGAAGACCCCTGAGCGTTCACCGAGCATGCGGACGCCAAACGGATGGATACCGGCGTACGCCGGTATGACGGCTGCGTTGCGATAGCGCACGGCGTGATCTCGGGACTCAAGTGGGTCTCTTTGTGTACTTCAGTAGACGTCGTGCTGGGTGTTGTTGATGTTGAAGTGGCCGGTCGGCGTGATCAGCCGCGGGTCCTTGATGACGGTCTTCAGCTTCAAGGTCTTGTCATCGACGATCACCAGCGCCGACTGCTTGTCCTTGGCCGACCACACCGCGAACCAGACTTCGTCGCCGTTCTTGTTGAACTCGGGCTGCACCACGCGCTGTGCGCCGCCGTCGGTGATGCCGGCCCATTCGGCGATCGGCAACACCGTGTAGCCCTTGTCGAGGGCCTTGATGTCGAACACCGCCACCGTCTGCGACAGCTTCGGGTCGGGGTTCAGCGGCGTGTCCACATACAGGTGCTGCGACTTCGGGTGGCTCTTGAGGAACAGCGAACCGCCGCCCTGGCCCTTCAGCGTCTGCACCACCTTGAAGGCCTGTGCCTTGTGCTTGACCGGGTCGGTGCCGATCAGCGAGATCGTCTCGTCGCCGAGGTGGCCGGTTGACCACACCGGGCCGAAGGTGGGGTGCACGAAGTTGGCGCCGCGCCCCGGGTGCGGGATCTTGCCGACGTCGACCAGCGCGCTCAACTTGTCGTCCTTGGCGTCGACCACGGCGATCTTGTTGCTCTGGTTGGCGGCCACCATGAAGTAGCGCTTGGTCGAGTCCCAGCCACCGTCGTGCAGGAAGCGCGCGGTGCCGATCTCGGTGACCTTCAGCGCGTTGATGTTGGAGTAGTCCACCATCAGCGTCTTGCCGGT
>JBGQEX010000137.1:0-10997 GCA_041496605.1 Piscinibacter sp. | reverse complement strand
GAGTTCAGCCTGGACCGCGACCGGCTGCGCCAGGTGCGGCGCAGAGAGGGGCGCTACCTTCTTCGCACCAACCTCACGGCGCAGCAGCCTGAAGCCCTGTGGACCTTCTACATCCAGCTCACTGAAGTCGAGCAGGCCTTCAAGGAGATCAAGCACGACCTGGCGATCCGGCCGATCTTCCACAAGACCGAAGAACGCATCGAAGCGCACAGCTTCGTGGCCTTCCTGGCGTACTGCCTGCAGGTCACGCTCAAAGCGAAGCTCAGGATGGTGGCCGGCGGCACCACGCCGCGCGAGGTGATTGCCAAGTTCAAGACCCTGCAGATGGTGGACGTCCACCTGCCCACCACCGACGGCCGCGAGCTGACCCTGTCGCGCTACACGCAACCCGAGGCCGAGCACCGCATCCTGCTGGACCAACTGCGACTGAGCCTGCCGAGCCAGCCGCCGCCAAAGATCACCGCGGCGCGGGCCAAGCAGACCACCCCAGAACCCGCCTTGTAGTGGAGACCTACGGGTCTCACACAAGTCAAATCAACAACTTGGCACTGAAGTCTGGGGTGAATTGAGAAAGATGGGCTAGGACCACGGGCTGTAGGCAGCCCACTCGCGCGCACGCCACGACAGCGACGCCAACCAGCGTCGCGCGCTTTCGCAGCGACGCAGGAAGCACCGGAGTGAGACAAGGGGCTCGCCCACAGCCGCTGCGCGCACGGGGTGTCGACCGGATGAGCGATCGCGCGACCAGCGTTGTTTCAGGAGCCGGCGCACGTCATGGCGCCGAGCGACGAGGAATGGCACGCCGAAGGCGGCGGCCACCACCAGCACCACGGGGACGCAATCCCATTGCGGCAGAACCAGCAGCAGCGTTACGCACGCAGCGCCGATCAGGCCCAGAAAGACCTCGCGAACCAGAACCCAGCCCCGATCTGCGCTCTCGAGCACCTCGCGAAGCACGATCGCGCGTTCGCTGGGCGCGAACGCCTCGAGCTCGCGCAAGCGATAGAACCAGGAGATCCGCGATGCCGGCATGTGCCGCGCAGCCAGGCTTGCCTTCGACAACCAATCGTCGTCGGCGGTGCTCGAGCGATTCCTGCTGATCATCGGTGGGCCCTGCGCAAAGACTGCGTTCAGTGTGCTCCGCGGCGCCGCCTCTTCGGGGCATCCGGCGCTCCCCGGTTCGCGGGGGTGACCCCATCATTCAGTGACAGACCGCGAAATTCTTGACATCGCATCGCACTGAACACGTGCGTGCTGATGTGACCCAGCTTGGGGCGCGTCATCGACCGCCGTTAGACACGGCAAGAACTTCAAGCCCTCGACGGACAGCCGTGGCAATACGGCGTTGTCGCGCCCGTGCAGTCGGCCAGCCGGTATCGGGCCCCTGCATTGAGATCGCTCAATGCACGCCCCCGGCGGCCGAAGAAGACTTGCCCATTCGAGACGCCGCCGAGCCGGCAGCCGGGGCGGCGCGTCGGATCGGTCTTGAACGACGAGGAGAACCCACCATGCCCAAGCCCACCTCCCTGCTCCTGTGCGCGGCCTTCGGATTGTCGGGAATCGGTTCAGCCCATGCGGCCGACCTGTACCCGTGGCGAGATCACGAGGCGCCGTTCAACTTCGTCTTCGGCAACGACATCGACACCCACCAGCAAACACGGAAGTCGCGTGACGGCAGCCTGTTCGGGTTCTTCTACGTCCGCTTCACCGGCGTGGTCACCAAGGACCACTATCCCGTGGCGACGCATGTCGACTGCAACATGGCGGGCGCGGATTGCACCGTCGGCTGGACGCTCGCCGGCAAGCCCGTGAGCGCGACATTCCTGTATCAACCGATGCACGACCATCCGGTTTTCCTGGTGAACCGGGCCGACATCACGCAACCCGGGAGCCCCTCGCATTTCCACTGGTTCGGTCCGGTGATGCCGATGCCGCGCCAGACCCTGAACGGCACCCTGCTGCAGCTCACGGCGGTGGACAGCTTCTGCTTCATCCATCACGGTGCCGACGCTGCGTCCCCCACCGCGACGTGCCGCGACAACGGCGGCGTCAACGTCGATCGCGGGGCCGATATCGCCACTCACCTGAACATCGTGACCAGTGCGCCGCCGGGTATGTGACCGCGAGCCGGCGCGGGGTCGCCGAATGACACCCAGACGTGACGCGGCCATTCGGTCGACCCCACAATGGCCGCCTCGATCCCCCACACACCCCCACCCGATGAAATACCTGCACACCATGGTCCGCGTGACCGACCTCGAAGCCTCGCTGCGCTTTTACAGAGACGCGCTCGGTCTGGAAGTGCTCAACGTGCGCGAGGTGCCCGCCGGGCGCTACACGCTGGCCTTTCTGGCGGCGCCGGGCGACCCTGCGGCCCAGATCGAGCTCACCCACAACTGGGACCCGGAGGTCTATACCGGCGGGCGCAACTTCGGCCATGTCGCCTATGCGGTGGATGACATCTACGCCACCTGCCGACGCCTGATGGAGCATGGCGTCACGATCAGCCGGCCGCCGCGCGACGGGCGCATGGCCTTCGTGCGTTCGCCGGACCAGATCTCCATCGAGCTGCTGCAATCCGGCGGGCCGCTGCCACCGGCCGAGCCCTGGGTGTCCATGCCCAACGTCGGCGCCTGGTAGGCGGTGAGCTTGGCGCCACCCCGGCCCCATTGACGATGCATCAGTCCGAGCCGAAGACGCGAAGGAGTCGCATGCCGCTCACGAAGGTATTGCTGAGCACGGTGCTTGCAGCGTTCGTCGGCCACGCCCATGGCGCCGCCTTGCCGCTCGATCAGTTGAGGCTGCCGCAGGGCTTTTCGATCGAGCTGCTCGCACGCGTTCCGAACGCGAGGCAAATGGCACTCGGCGACGGCCGGGTGCTGTACGTCGGCTCCATGCACGAGGGCAAGGTTCACGCCGTGGAGCTGGACGACCACTACCGCGCAGGCCCGCTGCGCGTCATCGCGAAGGGGCTCGAGCTGCCGGTGGGTGTCGCCTACCGCGACGGCAGCCTCTACGTTTCAGCGCTGAACCGCATCCTGCGCTTCGACAACATCGGCCAGCGCCTGGCGAATCCCCCGCCGCCCGTCGTCGTCAACGGCGACCTGCCGAGCGAACGGCATCACGGCTGGAAGTTCATCGCCTTCGGACCGGATGGATGGCTGTACGTCCCGGTGGGAGCGCCGTGCAACATCTGCGAGCCGAACCCCGATCGTTATGCCGCCATCCTGCGCATGAAGCCCGCCGGCTCACAGCTGCAGACCTTCGCGCGCGGCGTGCGCAACTCGGTGGGCTTCGACTGGCATCCGCTGACGCACGAGCTTTGGTTCACCGACAACGGCCGGGACCTATTGGGTGACGATGCACCGCCCGACGAGCTGAACCATGCGCCCCGCGCCGGCATGCACTTCGGCTACCCCTACTGCCATGGCGGTTCGCTGCCCGACCCCGAATACGGCAAGACGCACGCGTGCAGCGAATTCACCGGCCCCGCGCAAGCGCTTGGGCCTCACGTGGCGGCGCTGGGCATGCGCTTCTATACCGGCACGCAATTCCCGCCGACGTATCGCGGCCAAATCTTCATCGCCGAGCATGGCTCCTGGAACCGCTCGAAGAAGATCGGCTATCGCGTCGCGGTCGTCAGGCTGGAGGGCCAGCGCGCTGTCTCGTACGAGCCTTTCGTCACGGGTTGGCTGCAGGGAGAAAGCGCCTGGGGCCGGCCGGCCGACGTGCTGGTGCTTCCCGACGGCTCGCTGCTCATTTCGGACGACCACGCGGGCGCCATCTACCGGGTCCGGTACGAAGCGCAGTAACCATCCCCCGGCACAGGCAAGGGCAACCCGCGGCGCGCTCAATACACCCACAGATCGCCGCTTGGTATTTCGATCCACTGATCTCCCGGCGACAGTGCGGCAGGACCATAGGCACGCAATCGCATCTCCCCGAGGTGAAAAAGGTACTCCCAGCGGTCACCCAGATACATCGACGTGACCAGCGGCAGTCTGACGCGGTTGTCGCCGGCACCGTCGACCACACGAACGCGCTCGAGCCGAATCATCGCAGTCGCTGTCGCGCCCGCGTTTTTCGGCGTTCCCCGCGACTGCCCCCAGAGGCTCCATCCCGGTCCGTGCAAGAGCGTTGCCCCGTTGCGCACTTCGGTCACCGTGCCTTCGATGCGGTTGTTGCTGCCCATGAAGTCGGCGGCGAACAGGGTTTGCGGTCGGCCGTACATCTCCTCGGGCGTGCCTTGCTGCTCGATCACGCCGTTGTTGAGCAGCAGGATGCGGTCCGACATCGCCATCGCTTCGTTCTGGTCGTGCGTGACGACCAGCGCCGACAACTGCATCTTCAGGATCAGTTCGCGCAGCCATGCACGCGCCTCCTCGCGCAACTTGGCGTCGAGGTTGGACAGCGGCTCGTCCATCAGGATCACCGGCGGGTTGTAGACCAGCGCACGCGCGATCGCAACGCGCTGCTGCTGGCCGCCGGACAGCTGGTGCGGAAGCCGATCGCCCAGATGACCGAGGCCGAGGTTCTGCAGCGCATGATCGACGCGTTGCCGGGTCTCGGCGCCGGGAACGCTGCGCAGCTTCAGGCCGTAGGCCACGTTGTCGAACACCGTCCTGTGGGGCCACAGCGCGTACGACTGGAACACGAGCCCGAGGTTGCGCTTCTCGGCCGGCACTTCGCGATTCTTGCCCCCGTCGAACACCGGCTTGCCTTCGATCTGGATGGTGCCCCGATGCGGCAGCTCCAGCCCCGCCACGGCGCGCAGCAGCGTGGTCTTGCCGCTGCCCGACGGGCCCAGCAACGACACCACCTCGCCTTGGCGCAGCTCCATCGACACGCCTTTGAGGATGGCGTTGTCGCCATAGGACAGATGCAGGTCTTGAACGGCCAGCTTAGTCATGCAGTTTCACTCCGAATCGCAGCGCAATGGCGAGGCCGACGGCCACCAGAACGACGTTGATGAGGGACAGCGCGGCCACCATGTCGGCCCCGCCGGTGGACCACAGCGACACCAGCAGCGCGCCGATCACTTCGGTGCCGGGGCCCAGCAGGTAGACACCGGTCGAGTACTCGCGCTCGAAGAGCATGAACACCAGCAGCCAGCTCGCGAGCAGGCCGTAGCGGATCAGCGGCAGCGTGACGTCGCGAGTCACCTGGCCGCGTGTCGCACCGACGCTGCGCGCGGCTTCTTCGAGTTCGGGGCCGACCTGCAGGAGCGAGCTCGACACCAGTCGCATCCCGTAGGCGAGCCACACGACGGTGTAGGCCAGCCAGACGCTGAAGATGGTCGAGCGCAGCGGCGCCAGTGGCGGAAAGAACAGGAACACCCACAGGAACGCGAGGCCGGCCAGCAAGCCCGGCACGGCACGGGGCACCAGGACGAGGTAGTCGACGAAGCGTGCCCATCCATCGTTCTTGCGGTGGGTGCTGAGGCCGACCGCGGTGTAGCAAGCGACCGCGAGCGCACCGCCCACGACGCCGATCAACACGGTGTTCACGATGCCGCGAACCAGCGTGGGCTGCTCGAACACGGTGCGGAAGTGGTCCAGCGTCACCACGTCGGACAGCCGGATGCCTTCGCCCCACTGGCTGACGAAGGCACGCAGCGCGATGCCCGACAGCGGCACGACGATGGTGAGGAAGAGCCACACGGCAACCACCACGGACGCGACCCAGCGCCACTGCCCCAAGGGCAGCGGGCGCTGGCGTCCGGCCTTGCCCTTCACCGTCACGTACTTGCCCGCGTTCTTCAGCAAATGCCGCTGCAGCATCACCAGCGGGAACGTCACCGCCACAATGCACACCGCCACCGCCGCCATCAGGTGGTACGACGGGGTGCCGAGCTTGTTGGTGAGCTTGTACAGATAGGTGGCCAGCACCAGGTGGCCTTCGGGATCGCCCAGCACCAGCGGCAGGCCGAAGATCTCGAAGCCGAGGAAGAACACCAGCACACCGCTGAACAGCAGCGAGGGCGTGACCATCGGCAGGCTCACGTCCCTTGCCACCTGGAACGGCGTGGAGCCGGTCATGCGCGCGGCCTCCTCGACGTCCGAGCCCAGGCTCTTCAAGGCCGATGAGGAATACAGGTAGACGTGCGGCACATGCGTCAGCCCGGCGATGATCGCGATGCTTGTCAGCGAATAGACGTTCCACGGCACGCCGCCGAAGAGCTGCTTCACCCACAACGAATAGAAGCCAACAGGTCCTGCCGCCACCACATAGCCGAAGGCCAGCACCATCGGGGAGACGAACACCGGGATCAACAGCAACGGTTCGATCCACTGCCGCCCCGGCAGGTCGGTGCGCACCATCAGGAACGCGAGGATGCCGCCCAGCGGCACGGCGATGATCACCATGCCGCCCGCGATGACCAGCGAGTTCTTCAGCGAGTCCCAGAAGTCGGAGTCCGCGAAGATGAACTCGAATGCGCCGAGCCCCAGGGTCTTGTGCGGCATGAAGAACGGCGCGTCCAACAGGCTCTGGTAGAAGATCAAGCCCAGCGGCAGGAACACCGCGAGGGCCGCCAGCGAAATGACGCTGACGCGTGGCAGCGACGCTCGCATCTACTTGCTTCCCTTGATGGCCTGTTGCCACTGCTTCAGGAAATCGAGTCGTTTGGTCTGGTCGAGATAGCCGAGCAATTCCGGGCCTACCGGAATCGGCTTGAGCGTGGCGCCCAGCGCCTTCGTCAGACCGGCCAGCGTCTGATCACCTTCGACGTCGGCGCGGATCGAGCCCAGCTCGGCCTGGTTCGCGATGACGGTCTGGCCGCGCCTGGACAGGATGTAGTCGACCCACAGCTTGGCCGCGTTCGGGTTCTTCGCCGCCTTGGACGCGAACATCACACGCGACATCACCAGCGTGTAGTCCTTCGGGTAGACGATGCCGATGCTCGGGTCTTTCTTGGCGCGCAGCAGCGCATACGAACTGAAGATGTTGAAGCCCAGCAGGTTCTCGCCCGAACTGATGCGTTCCATCATCGTTCCCGAACTCGACTGGAAGCGCGGGCCGACGGCGCCGAGTGCCTTTACAAAGTCCCAGAAACCCGCGTTGTTCTTGCTGTCCTGCGTGATCAGCATGAAGCCGACCCCCGACTTCTCGATGTCGTAGGTGGTGACCTTGCCCTTGAGCTTGTCGGCCTTCTGGGCGAACACGCGGACCATGTCGGCGTGGCTCTGCGGGACCTCGTCGCCGCTGAGCAGGCGCTTGTTGTAGACGATGGCGATCGGCTCGTAGGTCGTGCCGAAGGCCTCGTTCTTCCACACGGCCCAGGTCGGCATCTGCGGGATTTCGGGAGACGCGTAGGCGAGCGCATTGCCGTCGTTGACGAGCTTGATCTGCAGGTCCATCGACGAGCTCCACAGCACGTCGGCCGAGCCGCCGCCCGCCGCACGCTCGCTGATGAAGCGGTTGTACAGCTCGGTGGAGTTCATGTCGTTGTATTCGACCGAGATGCCCGGGTACAGCGTCTGGAAGTCCTTGATCAGCGCGCTGGCGGCGGCCGTGTCGGTGGTGCTGTAGATCACCACCTTGCCTTCCTTCTTGGCGGCGGCAATGGTGTCGGCATACTGAGCGGGGTAGCCCGCAGGAACCTGAGCGTGAGCGATGACGGGGGCGATCGCCAGAGCGGCGATCGATCCCCGCAGCACGTGGTGGATGTACTTCATGCGTGTGTGTCCTTGCAAGTGTCAGACGACGAGCGGGCGGCGTTCGAGCAGCCGCCCGCCGGCCCGGTGGATCAGAAGCGGAAGCGCATTCCGACGCCGAGTTCATTCTGGCTCAGGAAGCCGTTGGCGCCCTTCTGGCGATACGCGTCGGTCAGCGAGAGATGGTCGGCCGCAAGGTAGACCTCGGTCTGCCGATCGAAATGATAGAAGATCGAACCGTAAAGGGTCTTGCGCTTGCCGGTGGCCGTCGTGGTGATCGCCGTGGTGTCGGCGTATGCGTTCAACACGTTGGCGGTGGCGCCGCTGCCGGTGATGCCGGCATTCTTCGCGCTCATGACCTGGTAGCCGGCCTGATAGTCCAACTTTCCGTCGGGCTTGAAGCTCGCCGAGAGCGTGTAGGCGTTGTCCGTGCGTTTGCCCGCTGCGCCGGCTGCACCTTGGTCGGCCGTGTAGTGGAAGTAGCCGGCGTTGACCCGCACGAGACCGAAGCTGTAGTTGCCGCCGATCGAATAGGAGTTGTGCTTCAGGTGCGCAACGTCGGCCGAGTCGACGAAGCCGGCGATGTTGAATGGCCCGCCGTTGAAGGCGAGCGCCGCGGTCTTGGTGCTGTTGGTCGAGAACGAGCCCGCCACACCGCCGAACTGGTAGCCGAGGCCGCCGACGATGCCGTTGTCGAACACCTTCTTCCACACCACGCCGCGGTCGTAGCGGGTGCCCGTCGCGCTGCCTGCGTAGAAGATCAGCTGCTTGAAATTGTTGGTGTTGGTACCGCCACCCTCGGCCGTGCTTGCTTTCGCAGCGCCGTACGGGTCGAGGTAGCCGGCCGCAATGTCGCGGCCGAGTGCGTTCTGGCGGCCGAAGCTCAGCTTGCCGAGGTCGGCGCTTTCAAGCCCGAGCCATGCGTCGCGTCCGAAGAGAATGCCGGCCGAGTCTTCTTCGCCGGTGTTGGTGATGAACTCGCTTTCGAGCCGGAAGATGGCTGCGAGACCGTTCGTGCCGAGGTCATGCTTGCCCGTCAGGCCCCAACGGCTGCCGCTGAACCAGGGCGCGGGCTGGTAGCTCGTGCGCGCGTCACCGGCAGCATTGGCGTGATCGACATGCGTCAGCGTGACATCGAGCAGGCCATACAAGCTCACCGAGTTGCCGCCACTTTGGTAGCTGAGGCCGGTGGCTTGCGCGGGGGCGGCTGCCGGCTTCGCCCGGGCGTTGGTGTCCGCCGCGGCGGCTTGCGCTTGCGTCACGGCCTGCTGCGCCTGTTCGGCGGCGCGCTGTGCATCGGCGGCAGCCTTCATGGCCTGTTCGGCTGCTTTCACGGCGCGGTCGGCGGCTTGCTGCAAGTCGGCTGCCGATTGAGCGTGGACGGACGTCGCGAACATTGCCGCGAACGCCAATGCAATGGGCGTGAATCTGGTTTTCAAGGTGTCTCCTTTGAGTTGGGCAGGGGTAGGCTGCGGGTCGGCAGGCTACGCAGCGGCGGCTTTCGGTTGGCTTTCAGTCCTGAAGGCCTAGGGAAAGTCAGTAGACCCATCGCACTCGTAAGATCGCCCGTGCGAGAAGCATCACAACGCGGAGACAACCCTTGACGAACATCGTTGGGCGCACAGCGCTGGCCCTGCTCCTGGCTGCAAGCGCGATGGCCGCTCATGCAGCCAACGACAGGATCAGGATCATGGTCGGCGGCATCGAGAAGCAGATCTATCTGCCGGCCATACTCGCGCAGCTGCTCGGCTACTTCAAAGAGCAAGGACTCGATGTCGAACTGCTCACCGAGCCGTCGGGTGTGCATGCCGAAGACGAATTGCTGGCGGGTTCGGTGCACGGCGTGGTCGGCTTCTACGACCACACGATCGACCTGCAAGCCAAAGGCAAGTTCGTGCAGTCGGTGGTGCAGTTCGCTCAAGCCCCCGGCGAAGCGGAGCTCGTCGCAACGCGGCATGCCGGCGAGATCAACACGCCAGCAGATTTCAAAGGGCGCTCGCTCGGCGTGACGGGGCTGGGCTCATCCACGCACTTCCTCACCAACTACCTTGCGATCGTCAACGGCGTGAAGCCCGGCGAGATCAAGCTTCGCGCGGTCGGCTCCGGCGCAACCTTCGTGGCCGCCATGCGGCAGCATGTGATCGATGCGGGCATGACGACCGAGCCGACGATCTCGCAACTCCTCAAGTCGGGCGAGTCCAAGATCATGGTTGACCTGCGCACGCCGCAGAGCACGCAAAAGGTGCTCGGCGGGCTGTACCCGGCGGCATGCCTGTACATGACGAGCGTCTGGATCAACACGCACAAACCACAGGTGCAGAAACTCGCGAACGCGCTCGTCAAGACGCTCAAGTACATCGACACGCATACGCCCGAGCAGATCGCCGCGGAGTTGCCGAGCGAATACCACGTGGGTGAACGAGCCATGTACGTGGAGGCGCTGCGCGCGAGCAAGTCCATGTTCACCGTGGATGGCCGCATGCCTGCTTCCGGACCGGAGACGGTACTGAAGGTGCTCAAGGTGGCCAACAGGCTGGTGAAGGGCAAGACCATCGACTTGTCGAAGACCTTCGCGACCGAGTTCGTGGACGCGGCCCGCTGAAGTCGGCACCGAACGCTATGCGACTGCTGCTGGTCGAAGACAACAAGGAGCTCGCCGAATGGCTGCGGCGCACGCTTCGCAAGGAGCAGTACACGGTGGACTGGCTCGACAACGGCGCCGATGCGGACTACGTGCTCCGATCCGAGGTGTACGACCTGGTCATCCTGGACCTGGCGCTCCCCCGGCTCGAAGGACAGGAGGTGTTGCGCCGGCTTCGCGCGCGTCAGAACCGAACACCGGTGCTCGTGTTGACCGCCGACAACTCGACCAGCAGTCGCGTGAGCGAGCTCGACCACGGTGCCGATGACTACATGGCCAAGCCTTTCGAGGTGGAGGAGCTCGAAGCGCGCATCCGTGTTCTGCTGCGCCGCTCATCGCAAGTGGCCCACCCCGTCCTCAGCTGCGGCGATCTCCACTACGACAGCAACACGCATGAGTTCACCGCCGCGGGCCAGCCGCTGTCGCTCACGCCGCGCGAACGCGCCGTGCTCGAAGTGCTGATCATGAAGATGGGCAGCACCGTCTCGAAGAGCGCGTTGGCGCAGAGCCTGTTTTCCATCGACTCCAGCGCATCGCCGGATGCCATCGAGATCTACGTACATCGGCTGAGAAAGAAGCTCGAAGGCAGCGACGCCATCATCGCGACGCTGCGCGGACTGGGCTATCTGCTCAGGCAAGGACACCGTGGCCCATAGCCTTCGTGCGCAGCTGCTGACGTGGGTGCTGCTGCCGTTGGCAAG
>JBGQEX010000136.1:0-11017 GCA_041496605.1 Piscinibacter sp. | reverse complement strand
TTCGTCGATGTAGCCGAAGAAGCTGCCGGTGTTCTTCGGGTGCTTGCCTTCGGTCCACATGCCGCCGCAGTGGGCGAAGCGCACGCTCGGGTTCTTCGCCGCGACAGCCAGCATGTGCGGGTCGAAGTAGCCGAACGACGTGGGGAACAGCAGCGTCGCGCCGTCTTGCGCAATCATGCCCTGCATGCTTTTTTGCACCGCCACGGTCTCGGGCACGTTCTCTTCTTCCACCGCCTTGATGCCGGGCAGCTTCTTGATCTCGGCCACGGCTTCGGCGTGCGCCTGGTTGTAGCCGAAGTCGTCTTTCGCGCCGACGTAGATGAAGCCCGCCGTGATCGACGCCTGCGCACCCGCCAGGCCAGCCCAGCCGCCGGCGGCCACGCCCGCACCCGCCGCCCCCAGACCTTTGATCACGTCGCGCCGATTGATGCGAGATCCCGTCATGTCGCTTCTCCTGTTGATGGCTGTTGAGGTGACCGCGCCAGCAAGGAACACGCCACGCGAGGTTCGCTCGGGGGCCGGCGGCTTTGGCACACCTTCTTGTATACAAGCAACTGATGTGCCAGCGGCGGCTGCGTTCTGGGCGTGCAAATCGGCCTTCGCGGCACCACAACAGGGGGCGGCATGGCCGGCGCAAACCGACATGCGTGCGGACGCCGGGCCATGCGGCACCAAGCTGGGGCGACACGAGTGGCAGCCAAACCGCGGCACTTTGTCTACAGTACTCGCCAGTGACACCGTCGGCTGCCCTTCCCTCCCGTTGCGACGTGCTCGTGGTCGGCGCCGGCCCGGCCGGCAGCGCGTGTGCGCAATGGCTGGCGCGCGCCGGCGTCGACGTGGTGCTCGTCGACCAGCATGTGTTTCCGCGCGACAAGATTTGCGGCGACGGGCTGATCGCCGATGCCCATGCGGCCCTGCGCAAGCTTGGCGTTTATGACGCGGTGGCCGCGCAAGCGCAGACGGTGCGCCATCTCGGCTGCATCGGCCCGCGCGGCGCGCGCGTCGACGTGCCGGGATCGCTGTCGGTGCTGCCGCGGCGCGTGCTCGATGACATCGTGTGCCGCGCGGCGGTGGCGGCGGGCGCGCGTCTGCATGCACCGCTGCGTTTCGACGCGCCGCTCTTCGACGGCGAACGGGTCGTCGGTGCGCGCCTGAAGTCGGCCGACGGCACGCACACGATCCGCGCCGGCTGGGTCGTGCTCGCCACCGGCGCCGTGCCGCAGGCGCTGATCGCCGCGGGCCTGTGCCGGCGCCGCGCGCCGAGCGCTATCGCGCTGCGCGGCTACGTGAAGAACGATGCGATGAGCGGCCGCATCGAGGCGATGGAGGTGGTCTGGCACAGGAAACTGCGCCGCGGCTACGGCTGGATCTTTCCGTGCCGCGACGGTGTCTTCAACATCGGCGTCGGATTGGCACACAGCCATGCAGCGTCGGACGACGGGCATGGCACGATGGGCCACGTGAACCTGCGCGAGCTGTTCAAGGTCTTCGGCGAGGCCTATGCACCGGCGCGCTCGCTGCTCGACGGCGGCCGCCTGCTCGGCGACCTGAAAGGCGCGCCGCTGCGCTGCTCGCTCGCCGGTGCGGCCTACACGCGAGCCGGCCTGCTGGCCACCGGCGAGGCCATCGGCAGCACCTACGCATTCACCGGCGAGGGCATCGGCAAGGCGATGGAAACCGGGCTGCTCGCTGCCGAGGCGCTGCTGCACGCCCGCACATCAGGCGAGGACGATGCGGCCACGTGCTCGCGCTACGAGACGGCGGTGCTGGCCCTGAAGCCGCGCTTCGATCTCTACGAACGCGCCAACCGCATCAACGACCACCCTTGGCTGGCCGACCTGCTGATCTGGCGGGCCAACCGAAGCCCGCGCATCCTGAAACGCATGTGCGGCGTGCTCGAGGAAACGAACAACCCGGGCAACCTGCTCAGCGTGCGCGGCATCACGCGGCTGTTCCTGCCGATACGCTGATCGGCCTGATCTGCCGATAGGCAGCCGGCTCAGTTCGACTCCTTGATCATCCGCCCGCTCGCCGATTGAATCGGCCGCGCGTTCATCGGGTACATCCGCGCGAAGATGCCGATCTGTTCGGGCGAGATCGGCACCGGGTTCTTCATCACCATCCACAGCACGCCTTCGCTGCACGGCGGTGTGGTCAGCGAGCCCATGTAGGTGAAGTAGCTGCGCTCGACGGGCAGCAAGTCGGCGAGGGCGATCGGCGACTGCGCCGGCATCTCCTCGTTCTTTTCCAGCGGCAGGTTGTTCCACACCGTTTGCACCACCGGCTGCGCGCCGCCTTGCTCGAGCAGCACCGCCACCACCGCGAGGCGGCCTTCGCTGTCCTCGTGCACCAGGTGCGCCACCATGTCGAACTGGCGCCCGTTGATACGCTCCTCCGAGGGTCGATGGAAGTGGAACTGCAGCAGCTCGTAGCGCCGCCCCATCACCTCGATGAAGTTGCCGGCGGCGAGGTTCACCTGCACTGTGTGGCCGTTGTCGATCACGCGGAACGCGCTCGGCTTGTAGTCGAAGTGCACCGGATCGAGCTGCACCTTGAGCCCGTCGCGGATGTCGATCGGGCTTTGCCGCGTGCCGCTCGAACACTTGGCGAACTCCGGCTTCAAGCGACCCCAGCTGTCGGGCCCGCCGCTGCCCCGGTAATCCCAGTGCGCGGCATGCCCGGCAGTGTGAACAGCCGATGCGGCCGCCTCGGCTTGTACCCTGGCGTGCACCGGAGCCGCGGCCGACGCCGCCGGCGTGGCGCCGACACGCAGCACGCCATCCTTGGCTTCGGGCGTGTCCTTGGCCGCGCCCAGCCTGTCGGCCAGACGGGCGCGCAGCAAGTCCATCGCGTCCTGCTCGTCCGCGGCGCGCGCCGCGGCCAGCGTCATTTGGGCCTCGGACTCGGGTTTTTCGTTCTTCGCCTTCTTCTTCTTTTTCTTCTTGCCGCGCGCCGTCGCCGTCTTGGCCTCGGCCTCCGAAGCCGCTTTGGCCTCGGCCACCGCCTGCTCGGCGGCGACCAGCATCGGATCGGGCTCGACGCCCGTGTCCGACGCGAGCGCGACCAGCCCCAAGCTCGCCGAGAACAGGCTCAGCAAGGCGACCGCGACGTGGCGGCTGGCGAGGAAGGGCGGCAAGGTCATCGAGGACTCCGAACGGCAACAAGGGCCGTCGTGCGGATATCGGCCGATTGCCCGCCGAGCTTGAATGCAAGCTCACCCCGGAGCGCCGCCGCGCCACCAAGCCACACCCAAGGATCCGGCTTTGCCGGTCCGACGGGTGGCGCCCCTCGGGGGCAGGAGCGAAGCGACTGGGGGGCTCAAGTCACCCGCGGCTTGACCCAGATCCACGCGACCACGCCGATGCTCATCATCAGCAGCGACGCGAAGGCGAGCAGCACCGTCGAATGCATCACCAGCGGCGCGATGACGCCGGCGACGAAGCCATTGGCCATGCTGCCGATGAAGGCCTGGAACGATGACGCCATGCCGCGCCGTTCGGGCACCATGTCGAGCACCATCAGCGTGACCACCGGCACCATCAATGCCCAGCCGAAGGCAAAGATGGCAATCGGGAACAGCGCCCACCAGGCCCGCGTTGGGAACAGCAGGTTCAGCCCGAGGTTGGCGAGCGACACCACCAGCATGATCAAAAAGCCGTGGCGGATCTGGTGCTTCGGTTTGATGCGCCCGGCCAGCCGCCCAGACAGCCAGGCGCCGCCCATGATGCCGCTGATGGTGAGCGTGAAGAACCAGAAGAACTGGCCCGGCGCGAGGCCGAGGTGGTCGCCCAGGAACACCGGCGCCGATAGCACGTAGAGGAACATGCCGTTGAGCGGGATGCCGCTGGCCAGCGCCAGCATCAGGAAGCGTGGGTTCGAACCGAGCGCCCAGTAGCCGCGCAGCAGGTTGCCCACGTGATAGGGCTGCATCTGCGACGCGTGCAGCGTCTCAGGCAGCAGCCGGTAGTTACCGACCCACAGCGCGGCGCCGACGGCGGTCAGGAACCAGAAGATCGAATGCCAGCCGACGTTGACGAACAGGAAGCCGCCGACCATCGGCGCGATGGCGGGCGCCACGCCGAAATAGATGGTGACCTGCGACATCACGCGCTGCGCATCGGCCGGCGGGAACATGTCGCGGATCACCGCCCGCGACACGACGATTCCGGCCCCCGCCGACATGCCCTGCACCGCGCGAAAGAACACCAGCGCACCGATGCTCTGCGACAGCGCGCATCCCGCCGACGCGAGCGTGAACAGCGCCACGCCCCACAGCACGACCGGGCGGCGGCCGAGGCTGTCGGACAGCGCGCCGTGGAACAGGTTCATCACCGCAAAGCCGAACAGGTAGGCCGACAGCGTCTGCTGCATCTGCACCGGTGTGGCGCCGATCGTCTGCGCGATGCCGGTGAAGGCCGGCAGGTAGGTGTCGATGGAAAACGGGCCCAGCATGCCCAGGCAGGCCAGCAGCACGGCGAGGGCCCAGCGCGGGGCGCGCCAGAGGGTGTGGGCGTCGGGATTCAAACTCGTTGTCTCAGTCTTTTCGAGCACCCGCTCGCCCGAACAGGTGATATGCAGAAAATGTGAAGCGAGCCGATAGGCCGGATTCTGTGCGGCGGGCCCTCTTGCGAGAAGCCCGCCGTGACCGCCATTCGTCTGGGCCGTGCATCGCTGCACGGCTCGGTGCTACCTACCCGCACACTCTCCGGGCCAGATCAACGTGTGCCTACTTGGTATTGCTGCGCGTAGAGATTGCCCGTTTCACCCGGCAGATCGTCTTGCGACAACCCGCCGACTCGTCTCTGTTGCTCTGATCCTCACCTCACGGTGGACAGCCGTTAGCTGCTACGCCGCCCTGCGCAGTCCGGACCTTCCTCCAGCACACCCTTTCGGGTCTCGTGCCAGCGGCGGTCTGGCTCGCTTCACGGGGCGATTATCCCCGGGCCGCGCGGAACACGCCGGGGTCGTCGTAGAAGCCCTCGGACTCGTTGGCCGGCCACCAGCCGGGCACGCCCAGCACCGGCAGCGGCAAATAGGACTTGCTTGCGAACAGCTCGGGCGTGAGCGCTTCGGGCGCGTCCGGCATCGGCCACAGATGCGCCGTGATCGCCTTGCGCGGCTGCGTGAGCTTGTCGAGCAGCGCGTGACCGAACAACATCAGTTGAGCGTCGCGCCACGCACTTCGATGCGTCACGAACAGCGCATGCCAGTCGCGCACACGCAGCGCACCGACGAGGCACGGCGGCGCCCGCCACAGCGCGGCGTTCTCGTCGAACAGCGTCAACGCGTCGCGCACGGCGCCGCGTGTCGCGCCAACACCGGCTTGCGCGATCTGCTCGGCCTGCAGTTCGTTGAGCCGGCGCTTCAGCGCGGGGAAGCGCAGCCACACCAGCGCGTTGAACAGGTCGTGCAGGTTGTCCCGGGTGGGCACGCAGGCCGTGCGGGCGATGAAGGCCTCGTAGGCCTCGCCGGGGGGCTGCTCGTCCGGGTCGACGAAGCGCAGCGGTCCGGCGGCCAGGGGAAACGCCGGACCTGACGCCAGCACCACGTTCAGCGCCTGCGCCAGCGGCCGGCCGTCGGCCAAGCTGGAGGCGACGCGCTGGCCGCCCTCGCGGTAGGGCGCAAGCCACGGGGCCGCCCAGTCGAGCTGGGACGCGGCCCGCGCCGACCGTGCCGTCACGCGCCTCGCGCCCCCCGGTACTGGACCTTGTTCGGCTGCTTGTCCGGGGTCAGCGCGAACAGCGCGGGGTGCTTCTTGAACAGCTTGGTGGACGCGCCGCTCTTCGCGAGCAATCCGGCGCCGCGAAGTCGCTCGGCGGCGACCCGCAGCTCGAGCTTGCTGCCGGCGCGCAGCTCGGGCAGCGCCGCGAGAACGGCCTGCACCTCCTCCGGCAGGGCGGGCTCGGGTTCCGGCGCGGCAGCCGCGGGCCGTGCCCTGCCGCCGGCCGCGGCTCGCTTGGCCGGCGCCTTGGCGGCCGCCCTGCCCTTGCGATGCGGCAGATCGATGAAATCGTCATAGACCGGTTTCGAATCGTCCCCCGTCTTCCCCTGCTGGCCGATGCCCTCGACCCGGCAGCCCTTCTCGCGCAAGCGAATGACCAGCGGCGCGAAGTCGGAGTCCGACGAGACGATGACCACCACGTCGGGACGTTCGGCCAGCACCAGGTCGATCGCATCGACCGCGAGAGCGATGTCGGTCGAGTTCTTGCCGCTCGACAGGTTGACGATGGGCCGAATGGAGTGGGTCTTGAACAGCTTGATGTGGGTGACGGCCGACTCGGCGGTGCAGTACGCGCGCCGCACATGGATCGCGCCGTGCTCGCCCTTGACCCGGTCGACCGCCTGTTCGATCACGTCGGCCGACACGTTGTCGGCGTCGATCAGCAGCATCACGCGCTTATTGGAATTCATGAGAGCTTCCAGGCCAGTGTTTCTCCGCCTCGCAGCGGCTTGAGTTGGGCCTCGCCGAACGGCAGGGCTTCGGGGAGTGTCCACGCTTCGCGGCGCAGTGTCACGGTGCCGGTGTTGCGCGGCAGGCCGTAGAAGGCGGGGCCATTGAAGCTGGCGAAGGCTTCGAGCTTGTCGAGCGCGCCGGCCGCTTCGAAGGCTTCGGCGTACAGCTCGAGCGCGCTGAAGGCGGTGTAGCAGCCGGCACCGCACACCGACTGCTCCTTCAGGTGCGATGCATGCGGCGCACTGTCGGTGCCGAGAAAGAACTTCGGGCTGCCCGAGGTCGCGGCCGCGACGAGCGCCTGCCGATGCGCTTCGCGCTTGAGCACCGGCAGGCAGTAGTAATGCGGGCGCAAGCCACCGACGAACAGCGCATTGCGGTTGTAGAGCAGGTGGTGCGCGGTGATCGTGGCGGCGGTGTGCGCGTCGGCCTCGGCCACGTACTGCGCGGCTTCGCGCGTCGTGATGTGCTCGAACACGACCTTCAGTTCGGGGAAGTCGCGCCGCAGCGGCTGCATCACGCGGTCGACGAACACCGCCTCGCGGTCGAACACGTCGACGGCCGGGTCGGTCACCTCGCCATGCACCAGCAGCGGCATGCCCTCGCGCTGCATCGCTTCGAGCGTGGCGTAGGTCTTGCGCAGATCGGTCACGCCGGCGTCGCTGTTGGTGGTGGCGCCGGCCGGGTACAGCTTGACGGCCACCACGCCGGCTTGGGCCGAACGGCCGATCTCGTCGGGCGGCAGTTGGTCGGTGAGGTACAGCGTCATCAAGGGCTCGAACTGAAGGCCCTGGGGCACCGCCGCCAGAATGCGTTCGCGGTAGGCCTGTGCCTGTGCGGCGGTGGTCACCGGCGGCCTCAGGTTGGGCATGATGATCGCGCGAGCGAACTGGCGTGCCGTGTCGGGCAGCACGGCGGCAAGTGCGGCGCCGTCGCGCACATGCAGATGCCAGTCGTCGGGGCGGGTGATGGTGAGTGATGCAGTCATGCGGGTCATTTTCGCAGGGCTGCATCCGGCGCGCGAATGTGCGCGTATACGCAGCATCACCACCCATCGGAGAGACGACATGAGCACCCCCACCGAAATCGTCCAGGCCATGTACGGCGCGTTCGGGCGCGGCGATGTTGCAGCGCTGCTGACCCTGCTGTCCGACGACGTCGAATGGACCCACCGCGGCAGCATCGGCCTGGCCTACATGGGCACCGTGCGGGGCAAGGCGGCGGTGGCCCGCTGGTTCGGCCAGGTGGCCGAACTCGACGGCATCCAGGCCTTCGAACCGCGCGAATTCCTCGCCGGGCCCGACCATGTGACCGTGCTCGGCTGGGAACGCACCCAGGCCTTGCCGGCCGGCAAGGTGTTCGAGTGCGACTGGGTGCATGTGTTCGAGCTGCGTGACGGCAAGGTCACGCGCTTCGTCGGCACCTACGACACGGCGGCTTCGGCGGCCGCGCGCGCATGAGCCGCCGGGCCGCTATGGGCCACGAAGGGGCCCCTCCGGGTCCTTGGGCGAATACCGCAGCGCGCAGCGCGGAGGATGCCCAATGAGCGCCGACGTCGCGGCCTCGGCCCTTCCCGGCGGCCGGACCGCCCACTTCCAGCTCGTCAGCCATTGGCACCTGGCCGCCCCGATTGCCGCGGTGTGGGAAGCCTTGAAGGCCACCGAACGGTGGCCCGACTGGTGGCCCTACGTGCAGTCGGTGCGCGAGCTTCACGCCGGCGATGCCGACGGCCTGGGCGCCATGCGCCACATCCGCTGGAGCAGCCGCCTGCCCTATGGCGTGGCGTTCGACGTGGAAGTGGTCGAACTGCAGCGCCACCGCCTGCTGCGCGGGCGTGCCCGCGGACAGCTCGAGGGCGCCGGCCTGTGGGAGCTCACTCCCGACAGCGAGACCACGCGCGTTCGCTACACCTGGTGCGTGGACCTGAACAGCCGCTGGATGCGCGTCGTGGCGCCGCTGGCCGCGCCGCTGTTCCGCTGGAACCACGACGGCGTGATGCGCGCCGGAGCACAGGGCCTGGCCCGCCATCTCGGCGCGCGCCTGCTCGACGCCTACTGAAGCGCGCGCAGGCCCGGGCCCCAGGCCCGCATGACAGCCGCAGTGCGCGTTTCGACGCCGAGCTTGATGTAGACGCGTTGCAGGTGCTTTTGCACCGTGCGGTGGCTGCAGGCCAGCAGTGCGGCAATCTCGCGGTCGGTCTTGCCGGCGGCCAGCCAGTGCAGCACTTCGCCTTCGCGCGGCGTGAGGCCGGGCAGGTCGAAGTGCGGCGCCCGGGCCGACAGCGCGCGTTGCGCCTCGGCCAGCGCGACGCGCTGGGCGTACAGGCGCGATAGCGGCTCGCGCACCAGGTCGAGCAGGTCGCGGTCGTGGTCGCTGAAGTCGCTGCCCTGCCGGTTCAGCACAAAGCTGACCAGCGTGCGCTCGTCGACCAGGATCGGTAGGGCCACGACGTGGTCGATGCCGATGCGGCGGTAGTAGTCGCTGTAAAGCGCGCTGTGGCGAAACTGCGAGAACGGCAGCGAGTCGCTGATCCGGTGGGCGCCGGGCCCGCGCAGATCCGCGTGGTAGTGCACCAGCGGATGCTCGCGAAAGTAGTGGTCGAAGATGGCGCGGTCGTTGGCATTGAGCGCGCCCACCGGCGTTCCGATCACATGCCGATGCCCGGTTTGCAGGTCGCACACCGACAAGGTGGTGATCTCCGACGCCACCAGCTTCGGCAGGGCCTGGACCGCGGCAAGGGCGAGCGCGTCCACGCCGGCCGCGGCCGAGCCGACTGCCTGCAGCAGCTCGAAGCCGGCACGCCAGTCACGTTCGCGCAATGACTTCATCAGCCTTCCTTGTCGCCGTTCGGCGCCGCGGGCTCGGGCGCTGTACGCAAGCCTGCGTATGGCGCGGCACGCCGTGCCGACGTAAAACCTTACGGCATCGACTCACCCCCCGCAAGGAGATTCTGCAATGAGCGCCTTTCCCGAAACCCAGGTCACCTGCATCCTGCCCGTCAAGGACATGGCGCGTGCGCGCCGCTTCTACACCGAGGCCATTGGGCTGCAGCCGGTCGGCGAGAAACCGAATGGCCAGTTCGTCTACCGCTGCGGCGGCACCGAGATCGCCTTGTTCGCCAAGCCCGAGGGCACCAAGGCGCAGCACACGGCGCTGAGCTTCCAGGTGCTCGACATCGCGCGCACGATCGCCGACATGAAGGCACGCGGCGTGACCTTCGCGAGCTACGATCTCCCCGGGCTCAAGACGGTAGACAACGTCTGTCTGCTCGGCGCCGAGAAGGCCGCCTGGTTCGAGGACACCGAAGGCAACATCCTGTGCCTGCATGAAGACCAGACCTGAGCAGGCAAGCGCGTGGCCGCCACCCCGATGTACCACGAGGGCGCGCGCCGGCTGCAGGACGCATTCGACACCCGGCGCCTGGCCGACCGGCTCGACGCTCGCCTGTCGCGCAGCGCGTTCACCGCCGACGACGGCGCCTTCATCGCGAGCCAGGCCTGCTTCCTGCTGGCCACCGCCGACGCCACCGGCTGGCCCGAGTGCTCGTACAAGGGCGGCGCGCCCGGCTTCGTGCGCGTGCTGGACGCGCAAACGCTGGCGTTCCCGAGCTACGACGGCAACGGCATGTTCCGCAGCCTCGGCAACCTGCTGGTCAATCCGCGGGTCGGCCTGTTGTTCATCGACTTCGAGCAGCCGCGGCGGCTGCGCGTGCAGGGCGTTGCCAGCCTGCGCGACGACGATCCGCTGCTCGCGGGCTTCGACGGCGCGCAACTCGTCGTGCGGGTGCAAGCCGAGCGGATCTTTCCAAACTGCCCGCGCTACATCCACCCGATGAAGCGGCTGGCCTTGTCAGAACACGCGCCGCGCCCGGGCCACATGCCACCGGACGCCACCTGGAAGCGCTTCGAGATGTTTTGCGACGTCTTGCCGAAAGCGTGAGCCCCCCAGTCGCTTCGCTCCTGCCCCAGGGGCCCCTTGGGGCCCCTTCGTGGCCCCAAGGGGCGCTCAGCCGCCTTGAGGCGGCTCGGCGCCGGCTGAGGTTGCTCAGTGCTGGAGGATCTTCGACAGGAAGTCCTTCGCGCGCGGCGTGCGTGCGTCCGGGTTGCCGAAGAAGTCATCGCGGGTGCAGTCTTCGACGATCTTGCCGACGTCCATGAAGATCACGCGGTGGCTGACCTTGCGGGCGAAACCCATCTCGTGCGTGACGACCATCATCGTCATGCCTTCCTTGGCCAGCAGCACCATCACGTCGAGCACCTCGCCCACCATCTCGGGGTCGAGCGCCGAAGTCGGTTCGTCGAACAGCATGACGATCGGATCCATCGACAGCGCGCGGGCGATCGCCACGCGCTGCTGCTGGCCGCCCGAAAGCTGGCCGGGGAACTTGTCCTTGTGCACCATCAGGCCGACGCGGTCGAGCATCTTCAGGCCGCGCGCGCGGGCGTCGTCGGTGCTGCGGTTGAGCACCTTGATCTGCGCCAGCGTCAGGTTCTCGGTCACGGTCAGGTGCGGGAACAGCTCGAAATGCTGGAACACCATGCCCACGCGCGCACGCAGCTTGGGCAG
>JBGQEX010000135.1:0-11270 GCA_041496605.1 Piscinibacter sp. | reverse complement strand
GTGCGATCCACGCGCGCGACATCGGCATTCCGCTGCGCGCGCAGCTGCTGATCACACCCGGCACGAGCGCGTATGCCGAGACGGCGTCGCACAGGCTGTTCGCGAATGGCTTTCTGCTCGACGCGGCCGGCATCGAATGGTTCTTCAGCCACTACATCGATCATCGGCACCGCAACGACTGGCGCTTTGCGCCGTTGCACGCGGATGACCTGGAAGGCGTGGCGCCGGCCTGCGTCATCCTGGCCGAGTGCGACCCCTTGGTCGACGAAGGCGTGGCCTATGCCGACAGGCTGCGCGCGGCGGGCGTCAGCGTCGAGCTGGAGCTGTATCGCGGCCTCACGCATGATTTCATCAAGATGGGCCGCGTGCTGCCCGAAGCACTGGCCGCGCAGGCCGTTGCCGCAGCCGCATTGAAAAGGGCGTTCCAACAATGAAACGTAGCGAATTCCGTTTCCTGGATCGGCTGCGCGTGCGCTGGGCCGAGATCGACGCGCAAAAGATCGTGTTCAACGGCCACTACCTGATGTACTTCGACACCGCGATCGCCGGCTACTGGCGTGCGCTCGCGATGCCATACGCACAGACCATGGAGGCCCTGGGTGGAGACCTGTTCGTGCGCAAGGCAACGCTCGAATACGAGGGGTCGGCGCGCTACGACGACATGCTCGACATCGGCATACGGTGCGGGCGTGTCGGCAATTCGTCGATCGTGTTTTCTGCCGCTGCGTTCCGGCAGGACGAACTGCTGGTCTCCGGCGAACTGGTCTACGTGTTCGCCGACCCGCAGGCGCAGACATCGAAACCGGTACCGCCGGAGTTGCGCGACGCACTGCAGGCCTTCGAAGCCGGCAAGCCGATGCTCGACGTGCGCGTCGGTTCGTGGCAGGAACTGGGGCGCGACGCGCAATCCATTCGCACCGCGGTGTTCGTCGACGAGCAGAAGGTTCCGGCGGACATGGAATGGGATGAGGCCGACGCCGGATCCGTCCACGCCGTGGCGGTCAATCGTTTCGGCCGGCCGCTGGCCACCGGGCGGCTGCTGCAGCATGTGCCGGGCGTGGCCAAGATCGGCCGCATGGCGGTCGTGCAGACGATGCGCGGAAGCCGCGTCGGCCGCGCCGTGCTCGACGCGCTGATGCAGGTTGCCCGCGAACGCGGCGACCATGAAGCCTTGCTGCATGCGCAGCTGTCGGCGGCACCGTTCTATGCGCGCGCCGGTTTTGTCGAGCGCGGTGAAGTGTTCGTCGAGGCCGGCATCCCGCACATCGAGATGGTGCGGGCGCTGTAGCGCCGATCAGGGCGGCGCGACCACCGACCGCCGGCGCTTGATCGCGTCCGGCTTCAACAGGCTGCGCACGCGAGCGCGTTTGATCGGCAACTCGACGAGCGTATCGGCGCCGAGTTCCAGCTCCGACACCGGCCCCTGCTCGCTGGGTGCGGCATCCTCGCGGTAGCGCGGCGGCCAGTTCTTCAGCATCGAGCGGCGCATCAGCGCGACGCCGCCGTTGGCGCTGAACGTGCGCTCGAACACGTGCGTCACGACGTGTCGGTTGACCCGCTCGGCGATGACGAGCGTGGAGCAGCGCGTGCCGTAGGCCATGTCGGGCGTGCGGATGAATGCCGCCGACAACCGGCGTTCCCATTCGATGGGCACGCCGGTTTCGGGCAGGGCGTCGTCGGGTGCCTCGGTGCGATCAGCCAGTGCATCGAACAGCGTACGCGACAGTGCGTCCAGCGATGTCGAAGTGGCCAGCGCGTCGCTCAAACGCGTTTTCAGGGTCTCCACCTTGGGCCAAGGTGTGTCGAGCGAAGCGTTCGACAGCCCGAACAGCCCGCGCTCGAGCCGCATCGGGTACGCCCCGTTGTTGGCGGCCCAGAAACATTCGCCGCGACGGAAATCCGCGGCCACCAGGTTGAAGCCGTTGTAGCCGGACAGGGCAGTGCGCATCCAGAATCGGTCGACGCTTTCGCGCGCGGCCAGCCATTCCGGAACGATGCGCCCGCGCGACGGCGCCGTCGGGTCATTGCGTTGCGGATCGCGCACGTTCGTCACCAGCGCAAAGCGCCCCTCGGCGGTGAGGCCCATCCAGGTTCCACCCGCTTCGAGGTCTCGGCCGCTCAGGATGGCCGGGGCGCCCGTCTCGGGTGTCCACCAGGCCAGGCGCGAAGCGGGGCGCTTGAAGAATTCGTCGCGGTTGGCGGCAACGACCAGCGGAAAGCGCCGGTCCTGGTCGATGGCGAGGGCTACGAGGCACATGAGACGAAGACCTCGGTGTGTCGAATGCCGGTGACGACGTGGGACAGGTCGCGGGCTTGCATTTCGATCTCGACCTGCAGTTCTGGCGTGACCCCGCCGGCGTGGATCGTTGAGTCGAACGAGTAGGTTTCCATCCAGGTCTGCTGGTTGTCGCGTTCGTCGGGCCGGCACAGCAGGCGCGCCGTCAGTCCGGGGTGGCGTTCTCGCAGGCGCGCCTGAAATGCGTCCACCAGCGTTCGAGCGGCGGCGGCATCCGTCACCGAAATTCGATAGTAGATGAACAGCTCGCGCATCGGGCCGCCGGCGGTGTGAACTGTTTCCCGCGTAATGCGAGTTCGACAGGTGCGACCCGGCTCAGCCGGCGCCGTCGGTGACCGCGTAGGGCAGTTCGCGGCGCGTCAGCGGCGCTCCGTCGGCCGTGCCCAGATGAATGCTGCCGCCGTCCAGCGCGGCCAGTTTGATCTCCACCAGCGCGCTGCTGCCCACGCCATCCGGGCGAGGAGCCGCATTGGCGACCATTCCTGCCGGCTGCCCGGGGTCGGCGCTGTGGAACACCTCCTGGCCGGCCGTCGCCGGGGCGTCGACATCGAACAGAAACATGCGCCGCTTGATGGTGCCCCGGTAATGCGAGCGGGCGACGATCTCCTGGCCGGGGTAGCAGCCTTTCTGGAAGTTCACGCCGCCGACCAGCTCGAAGTTCAGCATCTGCGGAACGAACTGCTCGGAAGTGGCGGCCTCGATGACCGGCACGCCGCTTTGCACTTCCAGCCAGTGCCAGGCGTCGAGTCCGAGGGCGGGCAGGGCGGGCGTCGCGTCGGCCGCGGCCCACAGCGCCCGCGCATGGCCGGCGGCATCGGGCAGGCGAACCACGTTCGCGCCGTTCGCGTCGAGCTTTTGCCACACCGCGGCATCGCCCGCGAGTGCACGCGCCGAAGGCCCGGCCACGCCGAACAAGCGCAACTCGGAACTCGCGTCGCTCAGCTTGCACTTTGCGCGCAGCACGAACATCGACAGGCGCTTGAGCGTGGCCGCCAGCACGCTCGCGTGGCACGCCAGCAGAAGTTCGTCGTGCGCCACCTTCCATGCCACGAAGCTCGCCAGCAGTCGCCCCTTGGCCGAGCAGTAGCCAGCCAGCCGCGCCTGCGACAGACCCATCAGCGCGAAATCGTTGGTCAGCTGGCTATGCAGGAAGCTCGCTGCGTCAGCGCCGTGGGCGCGAATCACCCCCCAATCGCTCAGGGGGACGGCGCCATCGATCAGGGGAGTGGTGTTCATGCGCCGATTATCATCAGCGCCCATGGTTCTTTCTTTTCAGGGGTTTCGGCCGGATCTCGAATCCTTGCAGCGTTCATGAAGTTCTGGCGCGTGCTCGTGTCGGTCATGCTGTTGGCCGCGATCGGCGCCGCTGGCGCGGCGGCGTGGTGGCTGAATCGGCCGCTGCCTCTCAGCGCCGATACGGTCGAAGTGGACATCGAGTTGGGCACCGCGCCACGCGACATCGCGCAGGCCTGGGTCCAGGCGGGCGTGCAGACCTCGTGGCTGCTGTTGTACGAATGGTTCCGCTGGTCCGGACAGGCGCGCAAGATCCGCGCGGGCAGCTACGAGATCGGGCCCGGCACCACGCCGATCAGCCTGCTCAACAAGATGGTTCGCGGCGACGAAACGCTGGCTGTCGTGCGCCTGATCGACGGTTGGACCTTCCGCCAGTTCCGCGGCGAGCTTGCCAAGGCCGACAGCCTCAAGCCGACCACCAGTGGCATGAGCGACACGCAGGTCATGGCTGCGCTCGGCGAACCCGGAGTGAGCGCCGAGGGGCGCTTCTATCCCGACACCTATGCGTACAGCAAGGGCAGCAGCGACCTGGCCGTGCTCAAGCGCGCGCACCGTGCGATGAAGAAGCGGCTCGAGGCGGCATGGGCCGAGCGCGCCACCGACACGCCGCTGCGCAGCATCGATGAAGCGCTCGCGCTGGCGTCCATCGTCGAGAAGGAAACCGGCGTGCCTGCCGATCGCGGCAAGGTGGCTGGCGTATTCGTCAACCGGTTGCGCATCGGCATGCCGCTGCAGACCGACCCGTCGGTGATCTACGGGTTGGGCGAGTCCTTCGACGGCAACCTGCGCAAGCGCGACCTGCTGGCCGACACGCCCTACAACACCTACCTGCGCGCCGGCCTGCCGCCCACGCCGATCTCGATGCCCGGCAAGGCCTCGCTGATGGCGGCTGTTCGGCCCGATCCGACGCGTGCCTTGTATTTCGTGTCGCGCGGCGACGGCACGAGCGAATTCAGCGAATCGCTCGCCGCGCATAATCGAGCGGTCAATCAATACCAGCGCGGAAAGTAGTCCCTCTTGACCGGTCGATTCATTACCTTCGAAGGCATCGATGGCGCCGGCAAGTCGACCCACATCGCCGCCGTGGCCGCGCACATGCGCGATGCCGGCGCCAAGGTGATTTGCACCCGCGAGCCTGGCGGTACCGTGCTCGCCGAGCGGCTGCGCGAGCTGATCCTGCATGCGCCGATGGACCCGTTGACCGAGGCCTTGCTCGTTTTCGCCGCGCGCCGCGACCATGTGCGGCAAGTCATCGAGCCGGCGCTCATTCGCGGCGAAACCGTGTTGTGCGACCGTTTCACCGATGCGACCTTCGCCTACCAGGGCGGAGGCCGCGGGTTTGACACCGCCGTGCTCGCCGAATTGGAACGATGGGTGCATGGCCACCTTCAGCCGGACTTGACGCTCTGGTTCGATCTGGACGCCTCGATGGCGGCGTTGCGCCGCGCAGCCGCCCGCGCGCCCGACCGCTTCGAGCAGCAGGACCTGGAGTTCTTCCGCCGCGTTCGCGCCGGGTATCAGTCGCGCATGGACGCGTCACCGCAGCGCTTTGTGCGCATCGATGCGGCTCAGCCACTCGACGCCGTGTCGCGGCAGATCGTCGCCGCGCTGGAGGCCCGCAGGTGGTAGGCCCCGATGGCGCACTGCCGTTGCCGTGGCTGGCCGAGCCTTTGCGGCAGGCGCTGGCCACACAGCGGGCTCACGCGCTGCTGATCCAGGGACCGCAAGGCGTTGGTCAGTTCGATCTGGCGCTGACGTTGGCCCAGGCGTGGTTGTGTGAGGCTGCGCAAGGTGAGCGGCCTTGTGGCGTCTGCGCCAGTTGCCGCCTGGTGCAGTCGCACTCGCACCCGGACTTGCTGGTGCTGCTGCCCGAGGCGCTGCGCGAGCCCTTGGGCTGGGCGTCGTTGGACGACAGCGACGCCGCCGACAGTGCTGGCGACAAATCATCCAAGCGCAAGCCGAGCAAGGAGATACGGGTCGACGAAGTTCGGCTTGCAATCGCCTTTGCGCAGTCCACCTCGTCGCGCGGCCGCAGCAAGGTGGTGGTGATGCATCCGGCGGAGCGTATGAACGGCGTGTCGGCAAACGCGCTGCTCAAGACGCTCGAAGAGCCGCCGGGCAGCGCGCGACTGCTGCTCAGTTGCGCGGCCCCCGATGCACTGCTGCCGACCATCCGCAGCCGCTGCCAGGCGGTGCCGCTTCGACTGCCCGACACCCGCCTGGCCAGCCAATGGCTGGCCGAACGTTCGGTGGCGCAGCCCGAGGTGATGCTGGCGGCCGCCGGCGGGCAACCGCAAGAGGCGCTGCAATGGGTGCAGGAGGGCGTTGACGCCCGGCTCTGGGTCGGCTTGCCGCAGCAACTCGCGCGCGGCGACGTCGGCAGCCTCGCGGCGTGGCCCCTGCCGCGCGCCATCGACATGCTGCAAAAGCTCTGCCATGACGCGATGCGTGTCGCCGCCGGCGCGGCGCCGAGGTACTTCCCCCCGGCGTCGATGCCGGCGGCACCACCGCTCGACGCGCTCAGCGACTGGGCCCGTGAACTGGCGCGTGCCGCCAGGCATGCCGAGCACCCCTGGAATGCAGGCTTGATGATCGAGGCGCTGGTTCAACAAGCGAAGCAGGCGTTCGCGACGCCGACCCACGCGCGGCGGGGCGTTTCGGTACACTCGAACGGATGAGCGAACCGATCCCGCGCACCGTCCTCCCGGGCGCCCCACTGGCGAGCGCTGCGCGCCCGAGCGTGATCCAGCTTGTCTTTCGCGAGAAGGGCGCGCTCTACGCGGCCTACATTCCGCTGTTCACCGAAGGCGGTTTGTTCGTGCCGACCACCCGCGAGTACAAGCTCGGCGACGACATCTACCTGCTGCTCTCGTTGCCCGACGATGCGCAACGCTATCCGGTCGCCGGCAAGGTGGCATGGATCACACCGGCCAACGCGTCAGGCGGCCGCACGCAGGGCGTGGGTGTGCGGTTTCCGAATGACGACAAGACGCGGCTGCTCAAACTGAGGATCGAAGAGATTCTCGGCACTTCGATTTCATCGTCCAAGCCCACGCAGACGATCTGACTGCCGGTGGCGCGGCATGTACGTCGATTCCCATTGCCACCTGAGCTTTCCGGAATTGAGCGATCGGATCGATGCGATCCGCGCCGACATGCGCGCCGCTGGCGTCGACCGCGCACTGTGCATTTGCACCACGCTCGAAGAGTTTGAGTCGGTCCACCGGCTGGCAACACGCTTCGACAACTTCTGGGCCAGCGCGGGCGTGCATCCTGACAACGAGGGCGTTCGGGAGCCTACCGTCGACGATCTGGTGGCTCTCGCGGCGCTCCCGCGTGTGGTGGCGATCGGTGAAACCGGTCTCGACTACTACCGGCTCAACGGTCGCAGCGTCGCCGACATGGAATGGCAGCGCGAGCGCTTTCGAGTCCACATCCGCGCCGGTCGGCTCACCGGCCGTCCACTGGTGATCCACACCCGCAGCGCGTCGGACGATACGCTCGCGGTGCTGCGCGAGGAAGGTGGCGGGCAGGTTGGCGGCGTGTTCCACTGCTTCACCGAGACCCAGGCTGTCGCGCGCGCCGCCCTCGACCTGGGCTTCTACATTTCCTTCTCCGGCATTCTGACGTTCAAGACCGCCGAAGACCTGCGCGCCGTGGCGCGCTTCGTGCCGCTCGACCGCTGCCTGATCGAGACCGACAGCCCCTACCTGGCGCCGGTTCCCTTTCGAGGCAAGACCAACAGCCCGGCCTACGTCCCGTTTGTTGCGAAGCAGATCGCGGCGCTGAAAGGCGTGTCGATAGAAGAGGTCGCACGAATCACATCAATGAACTTCGAGCGCTTGTTCGGGGTTCCCGCACGCGCGGAGCCCGACCGTGACGATCTTTATAAATAACTTTAGAAAGATTGGCTATCTATTTATCGCAATTACATTTAATTGTGCAAATGCTGGTTCGTATGAGGATTTCTTCGAGGCCATTGCGCACAATGACCCGGCCACCGTTGGCGCTTTGCTGAAGCGCGGCTTCGACCCCAATTCGCGCGACGCCAAAGGTGACACCGGATTGATCGTCGCGTCGCGGGAGGGCTCCTTTCTGGCCGGCGAGGCCTTGCTGGCGGCGCCGGGGCTGGAAATCGACACGCTCAACGAGGCCGGTGAATCTGCCTTGATGATGGCAGCGCTGCAGGGGCAGCTCGATTGGTGCCGCCGCTTGCTTGACCGTGGCGCGCAGGTCAACAAGAGCGGCTGGTCGCCGCTGCACTACGCGGCTGCCGGCGCGCAGACCCGCGTCGTTGAGCTGCTGTTGGACCGTGGCGCGGCAATCGATGCGGAGTCGCCCAACCAGACCACGCCGCTGATGATGGCCGCGCGCTACGGAGCCGAGGCGAGCGCCGATCTGCTGCTGGCGCGCGGTGCCGATCCCCGGCGCAGGAACGATCATCGCTTGAGCGCCGCCGATTTTGCTCGCGCGGCGGGGCGCGGGGCCCTGGCCGCCCGGCTCGACCGCGTCGCCCGCTGATCGTCGGGCGGGGGGGGGGCTTGTCAGGCATCTTCTGACAATGGGTGTGGCGCAACCCCGACTGTCGCTTCGCGATGCCGGGTCTACAGTTGGCACATCGGCATTGCCGTTCAGGAGAAACCCATCATGCTCAAGTCGCCGCTGGTTTCGAATCCGTTCGCGCTGATGATGGATCCCGCCGCAGTCGTGCAGGCCATGGAATGTTCCGATCGCCTGGGCCGCTTGCAGCGCCGCATTTGCAAGCCGCTGGACAAGCCGGTGACTGCGCGTTCCACTGCCGATGTTGCCGCGTTCGACCATGAGGTCGACGAAGTCGAAGTCGAAGTCGAAGTCGATGTTGACGTCGACGTCGACGGCGAGGTCGGTCCGGCCGATTGACCCGCGCGGTGCCAAGCGCCGCGGCGTGCCGCGGAACCTTGCTGCGAAACTGGGGTCGTCCAGCAACGTGCACACGGGCATCGCGCCAGTGCGGCTCCCTCAGCGAAAGGGCATCGTGCAGGATCTGGCCTTTCGAACTTTGCTTTATCGGTATTTCTTCTTCAGCTGGCTGTTCAGGGACGTCAGTCGCGGCGACCTGATCGAGCGTACCGCTGCGCGCCGCCACAACCAGGCTCAAGCCCGTTGGCTGCCGACTTACATGCGGCGTTGGCTGTGGTGCGGCCTGCTTTTGTATGGCCTCGGCGGCTTCGTCGAGCTGATCCTCGGTGCACCGGCGTTGTCGGCCTTCTTCTATGTGCCCGGAGCGCTCAGCGTGCCGATCAACGCGGTCATCGCAGTGACGTGGGTCGGGTTGAAGGCGCTGCCCGGTCCGTTCTGACTCGCCTCACTGTGCAGCAGCCAGCTTCAACGCTGCTCGACTGCCATGGGTGCGGGGTGGGTTGCGCTGCGTCAGCGCCGCAATCAGGCCGTCGATTCTCCTGGCACTGATTAATGCGGACCTTCGATTCCGCCGGACACCAGGTCGACACTGTTTCAGGCTGCGCGCGCCGCAACGTGTTGCATTTCCAGATCCGGCGCGCTACGGTCGGCTGCCGATCGCCCACACTCAGGAGGTACGCCATGAGCGACCACGTCTACAAGTTGCTCGAACTGACAGGCTCTTCGAAGAACAGCATCGAAGACGCCGTTCAGAACGCCATTGCCAAGGCGCACCAGTCGGTACGCAATATTCAATGGTTCACCATCACCGAGACCCGCGGCCACGTGATGGACGGCAAGGTCGCGCATTGGCAGGTCTCGTTGAAACTCGGGTTCACGCTCGAGTAGCCCGCGCGCGCTCCGTGGCGGCCCAAGCGCACGGGTTGCCGCGCCGTCACGGCGTTGCGCCGGTCATTTCTTGCGTGGAGCGTTCTTCGGGGGGCTCGCCGCACCGCCTTGCTGCAGCCCCTGCGACATGCCGATCAGCACGCCGCTGACCAGCGCCGAGTAGCTGTCCATCAGTGCCTTGGCGGTGCGGGCACCGATGGCCCGGCTGTCGCGCAAGGCGCTCTGCGTTTGCGCCATCAGCTGTTCAACGGTGGACGCCGCCTGTGCGCCGGTGTCGGTGCCCTTGAGCTTCATCGACTCGATGATCGGGCCCCATTGGCCCTGCAAGGGCGCGGTGGCGGACTGCGCCGCCTTGCTGACCGTGGAGATGAACACGTCTTCCATCTTCTCCAGATCAGCCAGCGCGCTTTGCATGCGCTCCTCCTGCAGACCCACCCCTTGGTCGACGAACTGTTGAAGCGCCTTGCGATTGGCTTCAACGGCCTGCAACAGCGCGGAGTCCATGCCGGCGATGGCGGTACTCAGCAGGGCCTCCGCGTCGATGGAGGGTGAGGTGTTCTGTGCGGCGCCAGCCGATGCGGCCTGCGTCACCGTCTTGAGCACCGAACGGATGTTCTGCAGCGTCAACTCGCGACCCTGAAGCGCCTTGAGCGTGGCCTCGCTGACCGCCTTGCGCAACGCCTCGCCCTGTTTGGCACTGGCTTCAGAAAACATGGTCACCAGCGCGTCGTGATCGATGCCTGACTTGATCATTCGGTTCTCCTCGATGGGGTTGGGGGTGTGAACGTGAAGCTGGCGTGTGCGTTGCGGCGCCATCATGACGCCAACCGTCTGCGCGCTCAATGCGCCGAACGGCAGATGAACTGACCGACTGCGATCTCGGCATGAACCTGCGGCGGTGTCGTCACACGAGACAAGAAAAGAGACCGACGAGTCAATGTGCCGTTGCCACTGCACACATCTGAATCATCCCCTCGCACCACCGCCAGGAAAGGTCACCACCTAATCTGAGACGGAATGTAACGTCCTCTTGATTTGCCAATTATTGACGCATTTCGGGGTCTGTGTGGCCCGAAGATGCGTCCGCGATCTGGGCACGTGATCTGCGTGCGTCAAGTCCTGTATCGGGATGCAGGGTCAATAAACAAGAAGGAAATCGGAGTGAGGCTACTTCACGACATGCTCGGTTCATCGATTTCGCCGTCACGCGCCCTGGCAGGGTTCGTGGCCATCGGCCCTCGATAGCCATGTCATTCGGCATCCCGAGCATCGGCCAGCGCAGCGTCGAATTTGTACGCGGACTGCGTCGTGCCGCTGCGCGTGGCGGCTGGGTCGACCGCGAGGAAGCCATCATGGGCACCTCGATACGGGTCGAGCTGTGGAGCGACGATCGCGCGGCCGGTGACGCGGCGATCGCCGCGGTGATGGCCGAGATGCACCGCATCGACCGGGCGATGAGCCCGTTCAAGCCGGAGTCCGAGTTGTCGCGCATCAATCGCGACGCCGCGGCAATGCCGGTCGCCATCAGCGACGAGATGTTCAAGCTCATCGAACGCGCCATCGAATTCTCGGAACTCTCAGACGGCGCGTTCGACATCACCTACGCCGGCGTCGGGCACCTGTACGACTACCGGCAGCACATCAAGCCCACCGAAAGCGCGCGTGCTGAGGCTTGCGCCGCGGTGGGCTATCGCAACCTGATTCTCGATCCGCGCGCACGAACAATCCGGTTTGCGCGCGCCGGCGTGCGCATCGATCTCGGCGGCTTCGCCAAGGGTCATGCGGTGGACAACGGCGCCGCGATCCTCGAGCGGCATGGCATCACCAACGCCATCGTCACCGCCGGCGGTGACAGCCACGTTCTGGGCGATCGCCGCGGGCGGCCCTGGACGAT
>JBGQEX010000134.1:0-11367 GCA_041496605.1 Piscinibacter sp. | reverse complement strand
TCTCCACCGCCAACGCCAGCGCCCAGGTGTTTGCCGCAGCCGGCGTCAACAACAGCTCGTTCGCCTCGCTGGCCGCTGTCGACCTGTCGACCGCTGCCAACGCCAGCAGCGCGCTGTCGGTGATCGACTCGGCGCTGTCGCAAGTCAACGGCAGCCGCGCCGACCTCGGTGCGATCCAGAACCGCTTCTCGTCGACGATCTCCAGCCTGCAGACGACCAGCGAGAACCTCACTGCGTCGCGCAGCCGCATCCAGGACGCCGACTTCGCTGCCGAGACCGCCGCGCTGTCGCGTGCCCAGGTGCTGCAGCAAGCCGCCACCGCGATGGTCGCGCAAGCCAACCAGCTGCCGCAGCAGGTGCTGCAGCTGCTGAAGGGTTGAAGCCAACCAGTTCCAACGCGAGCCACCGGCGCGGCATAGGCTGTACCGGTGGCTCAAGTTTTTCGGCCGCCCGCCGATAAACGCTGAAGAACCCAAGGAGTCCCGGCGTGGCCACTCTTTCCTCTCCCGGCGTGGGCAGCGGGCTCGATGTCAACAGCATCGTCACCCAGCTGGTCGCGCTGGAGCGCAAGCCGATCGAGCAGCTGCAGACGCAAGCGACGACGATCCAGACCAAGCTGTCGTCGTTCGGGCTGCTGCAGAGCTACACGGCCAATGTGCGCGACATCGCCGACCGGCTGTCCAAGCCCGACTTCTGGACCGCGACCACCGCGTCGTCGGCCGACCCGTCCAGCGTCGCGGCCAGCTCGACATCGACCGCCACTGCCGGCTCCTATGCCGTGCAGGTGACGACGCTGGCGCAGGCCCAAGGGCTGTACTCCAAGGCCTACACCGGATCGACCAGCGCCGTCGGAACCGGCACGCTGCACATCGAGCTGGGCGCCTGGAACACCGGCCTCACCGCCTTCACCGCTGACGCCGCCAAGACGGCGATCGACGTCAGCATCGGCGCCGGCGACAACACGCTGGACGCCATCAAGACCAAGATCAACGCCGCCAACGCCGGCGTCACCGCGTCGATCGTCAGCGACAGCAGCGGCGCGCGGCTGGTGCTGCGCTCGACGGCCACCGGCGTCAACAGCGCCGTGCGCGTCACCGCCGTCGACGACGACGGCAACAACACCGATGCGCTGGGCTTGTCGGCGCTGGCGTTCGACCCGGCCACCGCCGCCGGGCAGATGACACAGAGCCAGGCCGCGAAAGACACGCTCGCCAGCATCAACGGCCTGCCGGTCACGTCGACCACCAACACGCTGGCCAACGTGATCGACGGCGTGACGCTGACATTGGCCAAAGAGACCACGAGTGCGGTCACGGTCAACGTCGGACTCGACACCACCACCTTGCGCAAGGCGGTCAGCGACTTCGCCAAGGCCTACAGCGACATCAGCGGCTACATCACGTCGCAGACCAAGTACGACGCCACGACCAAGAAGGCGGCGGCGCTGCAGGGCGACCGCCCCACCCTCACGCTGCAAAGCAACCTGCGCAGCGTCTTCCTCGGCAGCAGCGGTGCGTCGTCGGTGTTCGCTCGCCTGTCCGACATCGGCGTCGAGCTGCAGTCCGATGGTTCGATGAAAGTCAACGACACCAAGCTGACGGCCGCGCTCGCCAACCCGACCGAGGTGGCGAAGCTGTTCAGCAGCACGACCTCGGCGGATCCGGCGCAGCAGGGTTTCGCGGTGCGCGTGAAGGCGCTGGCGAGCCAGCTGGTCGCCAGCGACGGCGCGCTCACGACGCGAACACAGGGCCTGCGCGACAGCATCACGCGCAACCAGACCCAACAGCAAAAGCTCGAAGACCGGGTGGCGCTGACCAAGGCGCGCCTGCTCAAGCAATACGGTGCGCTGGACACCCAGCTCAGCCAGATGAGCGGCGTCGGCAGTTCGCTGACGCAGTCGCTCACCGCGATCTCGAACCTGAGCACCGCCATCGCCAACAACAAGTAGCGCGCCGACGGCGGCGCCGCGCAGCCTGGCCGAGGCAGGCGCGAAATGGCAATTGAAACGGCATCGACTCTTCGTTCAAGTTGCCCGGTGCGGTGGCCGATAACTTTGCTGACAGGTCAAACAACAGCAGCACAACACCATGTTCGCACCGTACAAAAGTCACGCCAACGCCTACAGCAACGTCCATGCTGAAACCAGCGTCCAAGGTGCCGACCCGCACCAGTTGGTCGGCCTGCTGCTGGACGGCGCGATCGGCGCCATCGCCAGTGCGGTCAGCGCGATCGAGCGCGGCGACATTCCCGCCAAGGGCCGCGCGATCTCGCGCGCCGTGGGCATCGTCGACGAGGGGCTGCGCGGCGCGCTCAACCTTCAAAACGGCGGCCAGGTTGCCGTCACGCTGCACGACTTGTATTCCTGCGTGCTGCTGCGCCTGACCCAGGCCAACCTCGCCAACGACAGCGCACGCCTGCGCGAGTGCAGCGAGCTGCTGGCACCGCTGCGCGACGCCTGGAACGCCATCAAACCGCAACGAATCGCCGCCTGAACGGGCCTCACGACAACCCGCTGGAGTCCGCATGAACACCGCATTGCTGAACTACTACGAGGCCATCGAGAAAGCCAGCCAGGACATGCTCGAGGCGGCACGCGTGGGCAACTGGGACCATGTGGTCAAGCTCGAAGGCGCCTGTGCGCTGCTGATTTCGCAGCTCAAGCACGCCGCCGCCAAGCAGTCGCTCGGCACGGACGAGGCGCAGCTCAAGTCACGCATCATGCAACGCATCCTCGTCAACGACGCCGAGATCCGGCAGCTGGCCGAGCCCTGGCTCGAGGACCTGGACAACATCCTCGCCGGCCGGCCGAAGACGCTACACTGACCGAGGGCGCACGCGTGGACACCCGGCCGATGCCGCTGGAGACGCTGGCCGCCACCCATGGCGGCCTGCACGAATTCCGCCTGACCACGCCGACCGAGATCACCGCGATGTTGAAGCGGTTGATCGACGGCAACGTCACGGTGGTGCTGAACGCGCCCGACGGCAGCAGCGTGGCAGCCACGCTGTGGACGATCGATTCGGCGCGCAGCATCATCAGTTTCAGCGCCAACGCCGACGACCCGCAGCTGCGCTCCCTGATTGAGTTCGATGAGGCGGTGGTGGTCGGCTACCTCGACAGCGTGAAGCTGCAGTTCGACGTGCAAGACCTGGTGCTGGTGCATGGCGGCAAGGCCAGCGCACTCAATTGCGCCTTCCCGCGCGAGATGTTTCGCTTCCAGCGACGCAGCGGCTACCGCGTGCGCCCGCTGATGCGCAGCACACCGGTGGCCCGCTTGCGCCACCCGATGATTCCCGACATGCAGCTCGCCCTGCGCGTGCTCGACGTGAGCATCGGCGGCTGCGCATTGTTCATCCCCGACGACGTGCCGCCGCTGGATCCGGGCGTGTTGATGAACGGCGTGGAGATCGACCTCGACGCCGACACCCGCCTGCACTGCGCGCTGCGCCTGCAGCACATCACCTCGATCAACCCGGAGTCGCGCGGCGCGCGGCTCGGCTGCGAGATGCTCAATGCCGGCAGCGACGGTTTGCGGGCGCTGCAGCGCTACATCGACCAGACGCAGAAGCGGCGCAGGTTGATGGCGCTGGATTGAGGGCGCGGCCCATCACACTGTCATCCCGGCGGACGCCGGGATCCACTGCGCGAATGCGAGCGAGCGTTCACCGGCAGGCTGACATCGACCTCTGGATCCCGGCGTTCGCCGGGATGACGATCTGCGCAGGGCAGACGTCTCGATTACACCTGCATGTTCATGATGTCGGAATACGCCTGCACCAACCGATTCCTCACCTGCAGCGTGGCCTGAAACCCGATCTGTGCCTTCTGCATCGCGACCATGGTTTCTTCGATGCTGACCGTCGGGTTGTCCATCTGCACCTCGCGCTGCATCTGCGTCGCCTGGTTCTGCGTGTCGCTCACCGAACGCAGCGCCTGCGTCAGCGCCTGCTGAAAGCCGGCACCCTGCACCGCCTTGCCTTTGGCCAGCGGCATGCCGTCGGTGTTCAGGCCGGCGCGTGCGACGGCTTGGGCGAAATCAAATGGTTTCAGCGTGACATTCATAAAGCGCACCTGAGCCGCAAGGGCTTTTCAGATGTTGGCCATCGTATCGGCGACGCGCCGGCACGATGGGGCGAACTGGCTGTCGTTTGAAGCCCTGTTCGCCCAATAGCAAGGCTCAAGGTTCCGAATAATCGTCGCTCAACGGGGCGGTTTCCGACTGCCCGGCACGGACATGAGCACGATGGACAACGCTGTCGCACTAAAGAACCAGAACGTCGTCGACGCATCGACCGGCTTCGGCGCGCGCCTGGCCGCGCTGCCGGCCAAGAGCAAGCTGAGCCTCGCCCTGGGCGTCGCCGCGCTGGCCGGCGTGGTGCTGGCGATGACGCTGTGGAGCAGCCAGGGCGACTACAAGGTGCTCTACGCCAACCTGTCGGACAAGGACGGCGGCGCGATCATTGCGCAGCTGTCGCAGATGAACGTGCCCTACCGCCATGCCGACGGCGGCGCGGCGATCCTGGTGCCGGCATCGAAGGTGCACGACGCGCGCTTGAAGCTCGCTTCGCTGGGCCTGCCCAAGGGCTCGGTGGTCGGCTTCGAGCTGATGGACAGCTCGCGCTTCGGCCAGACGCAGTTCCAGGAACGCCTGACCTTCCAGCGCGGCCTGGAAGGCGAACTGACCCGCTCCATTACCTCGCTGGCCGCCGTGCAGAGCGCCCGTGTGCATCTGGCGCTGCCGAACCAGAATGGCTTCTTCCGCGAGCAGCAAAAGCCCAGCGCCTCGGTGCTGCTGACGCTGCACCCGGGCCGCACGCTGGACCGCGCTCAGGTGGCGGGCATCGTGCACCTGGTGTCGAGCAGCGTGCCGGAGATGAACCCGAAGGCGGTCAGCGTGCTGGACCAGACCGGTGCCTTGCTGTCCGCCCCGGCCGAAGGCGGCCAGGGCGCCGGGCTCGACGCGCAGCAGCTGCAGTACGTGAACCAGATCGAATCCGGCTACAGCAAGCGCATCTTCGAGCTGCTCGAGCCGGTGGTCGGGCGCGAGAACCTGCGCGCCAGCGTCACCGCCGATGTGGATTTCTCGCAGACCGAGGCCACCTCCGAAGAATTCAAGCCCAACCAGGGCAACGGCGCCAGCGTCGCGCTGCGCAGCCAGCAGACCACCGAGCAGTCGGGCGGCACGGCAGCCGCGCCGAGCGGCGTGCCCGGTGCCACGTCGAACCAGCCGCCGGTGCCGGCGACGGCACCGATCACCGGCGCCGCGCAGCCCTTGCAGGCCGCGCAAGCGGGCGGCGGCACCAGCAGCAGCCGGCGCGACGCGGTGACGAACTATGAGGTCGACAAGACGGTGCGCGTGACGCGCAACGCCACCGGCACCGTCAAGCGCCTGAACGCCGCGGTCGTGGTGAACCACCGCAGCGTCACCGACGCCAAGGGCAAGACCACGCAGGTCGCGCTGACCGGCGACGAACTCGACAAGCTGACCGCGCTGGTGCAGGAAAGCATCGGCTTCAACAAGGAACGCGGCGATTCGGTGAAGGTGATCAACGCGCCGTTCAAGGTCGAGCCGGTGAGCCGCAACGACGTGCCGTGGTGGAAGCAGCCCGAAGTCATCGACATGCTGCGCGCCGCCGCGGTGCCGGCCGGCCTGGCGCTGGTCGCACTGCTGGTGTTCTTCGGCATCGTGCGCCCGGCGCTCAAGAGCCTGTTCTCCCAGTCGACACCGGCGCCGGGAAGCAGCCTGAACGCCGTCGTGGGCGAGCCCGAGTTGCTGCCGCTGCCCAAGGTGCTCGAAGCGCCGCGGCTGAGCGAGCAACTGGTCGGCGCACGCGCGCTGGCCAAGGAAAACCCCGCCGCGGTGGCGAGCATCGTGCGCGGCTGGGTCAGCGGCGACGCCGTATGAGGCATCCGATGTCGACGGATCTTCCGCGGGCCGAGCGCCGGGCCGCTCCCAAGCCGGCCCGCATCCCCACGGGGGATCGGCCGATGTACTCATCGGACGAGGGGTCGACATGAGCATGGACGATCACGGTGTCGAAGACGCAGCGATTCTGCTCATGTCGCTGGGCGAAGTGGAAGCCGCCGAGGTGTTCAAGCACCTCGCACCGAAGGAGGTGCAGCGGCTGGGCGAAACCATCGCCAAGATGAAGGCCGTGACGCGCGAACGCGTCGACGGCGTGCTCGACAAGTTCACCGTGCTGGCGGGCGGGCAGAGCCTGCTGGTGGCCGACACCGACGAGTATGTGAAGACGGTGCTGCGCCGCGCGCTCGGCGACGACAAGGCCAACCTGCTGATCGACCGCATCCTGCAGGGCAGCGACATGAGCGGGGTCGAGAGCCTGAAGTGGATGGACGCCGGATCGGTGGCCGAGCTGCTGCGCAACGAACACCCGCAGATCGTCGCCGCGATCCTCGTGCACCTCGACTACGACCAGGCCTCGTCGGTGCTGAAGGTGTTCGCCGAACGCCAGCGAAACGAAGTGCTGGTGCGCATCGCCACGCTCGACGGCATTCAGCCCGCGGCGCTGAAGGACTTGAACGACGTGATGAGCAAGGTGCTGGCCGGCGGCGACAAGCTGCGCAAGGCCTCGCTGGGCGGCGTGAAGCCGGCCGCCGAAATCATCAACCTGATGGGCGCGAGCATCGAGACCGCGGTGCTCGACTACATCCGCGAAGCCGACAACGAGCTCGCGCAGAAGATCATGGACAACATGTTCACCTTCGACGATCTCGAAAAGGTGGACGACAAGGGCATCCAGGCGCTGCTCAAGGAAGTGCAGTCCGAATCGCTGGTCATCGCGCTCAAGGGCGCGACCCCGGAGATGCGCGAGAAGGTGTTCAAGAACATGTCCACCCGCGCCGCCGAAACGCTGCGCGAAGACCTGGAGTCGCGCGGCCCGGTGCGTGTGTCCGAGGTCGAGTCGGAACAGAAGGAAATGCTGAAGATCGTCCGCCGCCTGGCCGACGAAGGCCAGATCGTGCTCGGCGGCGGCGGTGACGACGAGTACCTATGAGTTCCTCCAAGGCAAAGACACCGCCGATCAAGAACGTGCCGTCGCCCAACGGTGGCGCCAAGCCGTCGGTGTACAGCCGTTTCATTCCGCGCGAGGAATTGAGCTCGTTCGAATCGTGGATGCCCGGAACCCTGTCGGGCGGCGCCGCGCCGCCGCCGGCCGGTGTGCGGCGCCCCGAGGCCGAGCCCGAGAAGCCCCCGGCCGAAGACCCGGCGCTGCTGCTGCGCGCGGCACGCCAGGCCGGCTACCAGGACGGCTACCGCGATGGCCTGGCCGCACTCGACGGCTTCAAGCAAAGCTTTGCCGCACAGATCACCGCGCAGGTCGGTGCACTCACGCAATCGTACGGACTCGAACTCGACGCGCTGCAACAGGACATGGCACGCGCGCTGGCGGTCTCGGCCACGCACCTGGCGCGCCAGATCGTGCGCAGCGAACTGGCGGCGCGACCCGAACTCGTGGCCACCGTCGCGCAGGAGGCGCTCTACACCTTGCTGCTGAGCGCGCACCAGATCACCGTGCGCGTGCACCCCGACGACCACGCCCTGGTGGTGCTGGGCGCTGCCGAGGTGCTGGCGGCGCGCGAGGCGCGGCTGCTGCCGGACGCCACCGTTTCGCGCGGCGGCTGCCTGGTCGAATCCGACATCGGCGTCATCGACGCCAGCATCGAAGCGCGCTGGCGCCGCGCCGCCGCGTCGCTCGGCTGCGAGGAGGCGTGGGTTGACTCCGCTTCCGGTACGGAGAACGCCTCACGTGAATAGCGACATTCTTCAACACGGCCGTCATACCGGCGTACGCCGGTATCCACTCGTTCGCGATCCGCGTGCTCGATCGACGCTCGTGGGTCTTCACGCAGTGGATCCCGGCGTTCGCCGGGATGACCGTCTCTCTATGAACGCCGCATGATCACCTCCCCCATCGAAGCCCATGCCCTCGCCACCGCCGAGAAGTGGCACCGCTATCTGGCCGACCTGCAGAGCTTTTCCGCCGACCCGGTGCCGCTGGAAACGCAGGGCCTGCTGGTGCGCGTGGCCGGACTGGTGCTCGAGGCGGCGGGCATCCGCGTGCCGGTCGGCTCGGTCTGCGAGGTGCGCATGCCCGGCCAGCCGCCGGTGCTTGCCGAAGTGGTCGGCTTCTCCGGCGACCGCGCCTACCTGATGCCCACCGGCGACGTGCACGGCCTGGCCAGCGGCGCGCGCGTCGTGCCGCGCCAGGCGCCGGTGGTGCCGATGAAGCTGGGCGCCGCGCAACACCCGTGGCGGCGCAGCGAAGACCGCACGCTGCACCTGCCGGTCGGCGACGGCCTGCTCGGCCGCGTGGTCGACTCCACCGGCCAGCCGATGGATCGCCTGGGCCCGCTGGCCCACGTTCACAACGAGCCGCTGATCCGCCGCCCGATCAATGCAATGGACCGCGACCCGGTGCGCCGACCGCTGGACACCGGCGTGCGCGCGATCAACGCGATGCTCACCGTCGGCCGCGGCCAGCGCATCGGCCTGTTCGCCGGCACCGGTGTCGGCAAGTCGGTACTGATGGGCATGATGGCGCGCTACACCGAAGCCGACGTGATCGTCGTCGGGCTCATTGGCGAGCGCGGCCGTGAAGTCAAGGAATTCATCGAGGACATCCTCGGCGAGGAAGGCATCCGCCGCTCGGTGGTCGTGGCCGCCCCGGCCGATGCGCCGCCGCTTACCCGCATGCAGGGCGCCAACTACGCGACCGCCATCGCCGAGCATTTCCGCGACCGCGGCCAGCATGTGCTGCTGCTGATGGACTCGCTGACGCGCTACGCGATGGCGCAGCGCGAGATCGCGCTGGCCATCGGCGAGCCGCCCGCCACCAAGGGCTACCCGCCGAGCTGCTTCGCCAAGCTGCCGCAGCTGGTCGAGCGCAGCGGCAACGGCATGGCCGGCGGCGGCTCGATCACCGCCTTCTACACCGTGCTCAGCGAAGGCGACGACCAGCAGGATCCGATCGCCGACGCCGCCCGCGGCATCCTGGACGGGCACATCGTGCTGTCGCGCGAACTCGCCGAGGCCGGCCACTACCCGGCCATCGACGTCGAGCGCTCGGTCTCGCGGGTGATGGCCAACGTGGCCGACAGCGAGCACCTGGATGCGGCGCGGCGCTTTCGCCAGCTCTACGCAAAACACAACAAGGCACGCGACCTGATCCAGCTCGGCGCCTACGCGCCGGGGCACGACCATGAACTCGACACCGCCGTGCGGCTGCACGGAGCCATGAGTGGACTGTTGCAGCAGGACATGCATCAGCAGGCGTCGTTGGGCGCGAGCGTGCAGCAACTGTGTTCCGTGGTGGCTGGCTGACCCACACAGATCGAACGAACCCCGAGAGGACTTGACCGATGAATCCCTTGCAACCGCTGTTGGCCCTGCTGGCCCAAACCGAACGCGAGCGCGACGCTGCCTGGGGCCACGCGCAGCAGGCCGCGCAGGCGCAACAGACCGCCGCGGCGCAGGCCGAACAGTTGCTGACCTACCGGCGCGAATACGAACAGCGCTGGGGCACCCAGTTCAAGAGCGAGGGCCGCATGGAGCTGGTGCTGTGCTACCGCGGCTTCATCGATCGCCTGACGCAGGCAGTGGACCAGCAGCAGCGTGTGGCGCAACACGCCACCGGGCAAATGGAGCGCGCACGCGAGGTGCTGCGCGACCATGAGATCCGCGTCGCCTCGGTGCGCAAACTGATCGAGCGGCGCAGCCACGAACTGCGGCTGTCGGCCGACCGCGCCGAACAGAAGCAGACCGACGAGTTCGGCGCGCGCACCGCCTGGAACCACCACGGCCTGATCGGCTCCGGCGCGGCCCGCGCCGCGTGATGGGCGTCACCATGCTGGTCAACACCCAAGCACTTCCCGTGACGCCGGCACCGGGCGGCCCCACGAACGCCGGCTCGGCAACGCCGGGCAGCGCACCGGCAGGCGACGAGCACCCGTTCGCCAAGCTGCTGTCGGCGCATCAGGCCCAGCACGGCACGCCACGACAGCCGGCAGGCAAGGCGGCAGCCAAGGCAGCCGATGTCGGCAAGGACAAGGCCGCATCATTGGCCACCGCCCGTGCACCCGCGCCGACCGATGCCGTGGCGCGCTCGGACCCGGCAACGCGCGCCGCCAAGGATGTGCTGGTGGACATGCCCACCGACACCCAGCTGCCGGAGGTCGCCGCCCACGACACCGAGCCGGATGATGCGAAGGACGCCGCCGCAACTGCCGCACCTTCCGGCGACGCCAACGTCGCCATGGACCCGGCCTTGGCCGAATGGCTGGCGTCGCTGAACCGGCCGGTGGAACCCCCACGAGCCGAGGCGGCCGCAAGCACCGACACCCCACGCACGGCGGCGAAGACGCAGCCGATCGCCGGCGCTGCCGACATGCCCGCGGGCCTGCCCGTCGACGCCGCCAAGGCGCCGCCAAGCGGCTGCGACACTGCCGACGCGCCCCAGGCCCACGCGAGCGAACGCGGCGCCAAGGCCATCGAACTGGCCGATCGCAGCGCCCCGAACAAACACGACAGCTTGCCCATCGCCGCTGTCAAGCAACAGGACGAAGCAGCGCGCCCGCTCGAACGTTTGCAGCCGGTCGACCTGGCCGCGCCGTCCCCGGCAACCGCGCCGACCCCTGCGAATGCACTGGCCGCGCTGGCCGCCTCCCCGCGCACCGAGCACGGCGGCGGCGCCGTCACCACGCTCGACGTGCCCACGCCCGTCGCGGCGCCCGAGTTCCGTTCCGCCCTCGGCGTGCAGGTGAGCGTGTTGGCACGCGATGGCGTGCAGCATGCGCAGCTCAATCTGAACCCCGCCGAGATGGGGCCGATCTCGGTGCAGATCGCGCTCGATGGAACGCAGGCACAGGTCGACTTCGGCGCCGACTCGGCGACGACGCGGCAGGTCATCGAATCGGGCCTGCCCGAGCTGGCCGCGGCACTGCGTGACGCCGGGCTCACGCTCAGCGGCGGCGGTGTGTCGCAGCATTCGAAGGGTCGTTCGCATGGTGACGGCGGCGAGCGCGGCCAGTCCGGGTCGACGCGTGCGGACAGCAACGCGGCAGAGCGCGACGCCGTCACGGTGCGCCGCACCGGCTGGCGCGTGCCCCAGGGCGCAGTCGACACCTACGCCTAACGCGAGCGCAAAGCGAAGCGAGCGCCCCATCGAGCCACTCCCGCAGCCCGGGTCCCCCGGGCCAATGGGAGGCGCCCCCTCGGGGGGCAGGAGCGAAGCGACGTGGGGGTCAACATCAACACCGGAATTCCCCCCCTTATCCCTGCATCCGGGGCGCGGTGCCGATTCGACAATTTCCTTCATGCCACATCCACGTGCGGGCCAGCGTGCCGC
>JBGQEX010000133.1:0-11412 GCA_041496605.1 Piscinibacter sp. | reverse complement strand
GGCTTCATCCAGAAGCCTTCGTAGACCTGGTCGATCACCTCGATCTCCGACAGGTGCTTGACCCAGTAGGTGCCGTAGTAACCCGGCACCACCAGCCTGACGGGGTATCCGTTGAGCATCGGCAGCTCGGCGCCGTTCATCTGGTACGCCAGCATCACCTCGCCGTCGAGCGCGTGATTCACGTCGATCGACTTGACGAAGTCGCCGCCGCCGAACACGCCGTTGTCCAGGCCGTTGAAGGTGACTTGCCGGGCGCTGTCCTTCAGCTCCGCGCGCGCCAGCACGTCTTTCAGCGGCACGCCCACCCAGCGTGCATTGCCCATCGCGCCGTTGGTGAGCTGGCCGCCCATCACGCGCGGGTTGAACAGCCCGCGGCTGTTGCCGGAGCACTGGTTCACCGCCACGACTTCGACCGGCTTGAACTGGCTGCGCAGCTCCGCCATCGTCAGCTCGAAGGGCTTGCCGACCGCGTTGCCGCCAATCTTGATGACATGCTGGTCGCCGTCGATGGAGGTCGGGATGCCGGCGTTGTGGTACCTCACGAAGAAGGCGTCGTTCGGCGTGATCAGGCCCTCGTTGAACACCTCGAACGGCGTCTCGAGTTGCGGCGGCCGCGAGGTCAGCACGATCAGCGGCCGCTTCTCGGGGTAGGCCACCAGGTTGCGCCTGCCGTTGACGATCGGCAGCTCGATGGTCGCGGCCTGCGCCAACGCGGCCCGGCTCAGCACGCCCAGGCCGGCGCTCGCCAGCGCCCCGGCACCGCCGGCGATGAGCCTGCGCCGCAGTTGATTGGTGATCTCGGTCATGGTGTCTCCTCGTGCGTCAGGGTTGAAAGGGTCTTGGGGCCGAAGCGCGAAGCTCAGCCCGCCCTGAGCAATCGTTCGGTCTCGTTCAGCACGCGCGCGTTGTCGGCCAGCAGCAGCACCGTGCGGCCCGGCGGCAGGTCGGCGAAGCGCCAGTGCCGGCCCATCCAGCTGCCGTGCTGGCCCGCCCGCGCATCCGGTACCGGCTGCTCGAAGGCGAGGATCGTCACCATGCCGCCACCCTTCTCCATGAAGGTCGTGAGGTGGTAGGCGACGCGCCCGTCAATATCGCAGGGCCGCTGAAGCTGCAGCAGGCCCGGCAGCGCGGTGCCGGGGCGCATGCCCATCGCATCGAGTATCGGCCGTTTGTCGGGCTGGAAGTCGCCCCGCAGCGTGGCTTCGCGGTGCTCGTGAACCAGCGCCTCGCGCACGAGGACGGGCGGATAGACGAAGCTCATGAAGCTCCACGCCCCGAGCGCGACGGCCAGCAGCGCCGCGGCGCCCGCCCCCGACGACCGGACCCAGCGGATCGGACGGTACAGCGAGGCCGGGGCTTCCGATGCATCGATTGCACCTTTCAGCGAGGCGGCGAATTCGAAGTCGGCCTGGGTCCAGCGCAGCCGGTGTTCAGGGGGTGTGTTGCGCTCGTTGTTCATGGCTGTGGATTCGGGTCATTCGTCGCGGGTCCCGCGGACCGCCGACTGGGGAAAATCGAGCACGCGCGCGGTGGGCGCGGCCGTGTCGCCGACGCCCGTGTCGCGCGGCGCCATCCGCTGGCGCAGCAGCTCGCGCGCTCGGCTCAGGCGGTACAGCACCGTCCCCGGCGCGACTTCGAGCGCGATGGCCATGTCGGCCACCGGCATGTCCTCGAAGTAGAACAGCGTCAGCACCTCGCGGTGGATCGCGGCCAGCGTCTGCATCGCCGCCAGGATGTCCAGGCGTTGCTCGAGCACGGCAACCGGGTCCGAGCCGGTGCGCTCGTCCTGCGCTTCGTCGTAGGACTCGACATGCGGGCCGGTCGACGGCACGATGTTTCGCAGCGCCTCGCGCCGCAGGATCTGGAACAGCCAAGGCCGCGCGAGCGCGTGATCCCGCAATTGATGCATGTGGCGCCAGGCAAGCTCGTAGCAGTCCTGCACGACTTCCTCAGCGAGGACACGGCTGCCCGTCAGGGCCCACGCGCTTCGAAACAGGAAGCGATAGTGGTCGCGGACCCAGCTGTTGTAGAGGCGCTCCCGGAAGCCGAACATGGAATGGCGGATGTTGATGCCAGAGAGGGCCGTCGGAGGCGCCGGATTCCATCGCGCACCCTGGAACAAACCCGCATGGCGTCGGCCAACTCGATCAGCGGGTGTTGCCCGGCGCAGCGCAACGCGCGCAGGTCACGGCTTGCGCGCCACCAGCCCGATCAGCGCGGACCGTCCGTGATGCTGGGTGCCTTCGGTCAGCTCGGCCTCGTATTCACGCAACTCGATGAACTGCAGCGTCGCAAACTCCTGCCGCAACAACTCGGCCGTGTACAGGTGCGACAGGATCGGCGGGCCGCCGGTCCTGTACTCCAGCTGCTTCGTCGTGTAGCCCTGAAGCACCAGCAAGCCGCCGCGCTTCAGCGAGCGGACCATGTTGGCGAACAGGCGTTCACGCTCAGTCGGGTCGGCAAACTGGACGAAGATCGCCACCACGGCGTCGTAGGTTTCTGCGGGCCAGGTCAGCCGGTCGCAATCCGCCACGCGGAAATCGACCGCGACGTTCGCGCCCGCGGCCAGTCTCCGCGCCTTGGCCACGCCGACCTCGGAGATGTCGAAGGCGTCGACACGCATGCCCTGGCGGGCCAGCCAGACACTGTTGCGCCCCTCGCCGTCGGCAACACAGAGCACCCGGCTGCCCGCGGCCAGCAGCGAGGCGTGCGCCCGCAGGTACTCGTTGGGCTCCAGGCCGAAGATGTAGTCCGCGTTCTCGAAGCGTTGGTTCCAGGTCGCGGCGGCGTCGGGGAAGGCGGTTCCGGTCATGGCATCGTTTTGGGGGCAGGCGTGCGGCTTGGCGGGCATCGGCCCCCCGAATGCTGCGGGGTTGCGTGCGGTCTCGTCAACCGATCGGGCCACGGCAGACACCAGAACCGCCGACGATCCATCGCCGCTGCGGGCCGCCACGCCGCCGTCCGGGCCCTCCCGCAGGGCGGTTGACAACCATCAACGGGTCGCGCGGTCGGTGCGCCTATGTTGGGAACATCACTGATCCTGCATGGAGTTCGAGATGAAACGGTTTCGTCTGCTGCTGCTGGCGTCCGTCATGGCGCTGGTTGCCGACATGTCACTGGCGCAGGGCGGGCCGGGCATGGGCATGGGGGCCGGTCCGGCCGCAAGCGCACCCGGCATGGGCATGGGGCCGGGCATGCGCTCAGGCCGTGGCCCCGCCGCGCGCTCCGGCGCTGACTTCACGCCCGGTTGGTCGTTGATGACTCCGGCTGAGCGCAGCGAGCACCAGCAGCGCATGCGTTCGATGACGAGCTACGACGAATGCAAGTCGTACATGGAACAGCACCGCGAGCAGATGGCGGCCCGCGCCACGGAGAAGGGCGGGGCGCCGCTGCGGCAACCACGGCGTGACGCCTGCGCCGGGCTGAAGCCCTGACGCCGCGTCGGGTCGCAGGGCCCGGCACCAGCGTCTGCCGACGCCCGGCGCTGCGGCGCAATCACCGGGCAGGAACAGCCATGGTCGAGACATTGAACGCGCAGTTGCTGCCCCCAGCCCAGGCCGGGGACGTTGCCGCGCCCGCGTTGCTGGCCGTCGTCGAGGCCACCTTGCGCGACCTGCGTTCGGGCGCGCCGGGCCTGCCGCCGGTGACGCTGGACAGCGTGCTCGACCGCGACCTCGGGCTCGACAGCCTGACGCGCATGGAGCTGCTGCTGCGCACCGAGCGTGAGTTCGGCATCGAGCTGCCCGACGACACGCTGCAGCACACCGACACCGTCGGCGAGCTGCTGCTGGCGGTGCAGCGCGCCGCAGCCCTGCCCCGCGCCGCGCCGATCCACGCCCCGCGCGCGCCGCCGGCCGCGCCCACCGCGGGCCTCGGCCCAGCGCGCGGCGATGCCCCGTCGGCCGCGGAAGACCTGCTCGCCGTGCTCGACTGGCATCTGCAGGCCCACCCCGATCGGACCCAGATCATCTGCCTGGCCAACGACACCGAACACGCGATCAGCTACCGCCAGCTCGCCGACTCGGCCGCGGCCGTGGCGGCCGGCCTGCAGGCGGCCGGCGTGCAACCGCGCCAGAGCGTGGCCATCATGCTGCCGACCTCGCCCGAGTACTTCAGCAGCTACTTCGGCATCCTGCGCGCGGGCGCGATCCCGGTGCCGATCTATCCGCCGGCACGCGCTTCGCAGCTCGAGGAGCATGTGTTGCGGCATGCCGGCATCCTTGCCAACGCCCAGGCCGTGCTGCTCGTGACGGTGCCGGAGGCGATGGTGGTCGCGCGCCTGCTGCAGGCGCGCGTGCCGGGGCTGCGCCATGTGCTCACGTCCCAGCATCTGGCGGCGCAGGGCGGCACGCCTGCGGCCGTCGCCGTGCGCGGCGGCGACATCGCCTTCATCCAGTACACCTCGGGCAGCACCGGCAACCCCAAGGGCGTGGCGCTGACCCACGCCAACCTGCTGGCCAACATCCGTGCGATGGCGCAGGCGGTTCAGGCCACGCCGCGCGACGTGTTCGTCAGCTGGCTGCCGCTGTACCACGACATGGGGCTGATCGGCGCCTGGCTGGCCGGCCTGTATGTCGGCTTTCCACTGGTGGTGATGTCGCCGCTGGCCTTCCTGGCTCGGCCGCTGCGCTGGCTGCAAGCCATCCAGCGCTACCGCGGCACCTTGTCGGCGGGGCCGAACTTCGCCTACGAGCTGTGCCTCAAGCGCATCGACGACGCGGCGCTCGCCGGCCTGGACTTGAGCTCATGGCGCCTCGCCTTCAACGGTGCCGAGGCCGTCAGCCCCGACACCGTGCTGCGCTTCCGGCAGCGCTTCGCGCCCTGCGGCCTGCGGCCCGAGGCGGTGGCACCGGTGTACGGCCTGGCCGAAGCCTGTGTCGGCCTGCTGTTCCCGCCGCTCGGCCGCGTCGCACCGATCGACAGGGTCGAGCGCGAGCCGTTCACGCGCGAGCGCCGTGCCGTGCCGGCGCGCGCCGACGACGCAGCGGCACTGCGCTTCGTCGGCTGCGGCCGGCCGCTGCCGGGCCATCCGATCCGCATCGTCGACGACGCCGGGAATGAGGTCGGCGAGCGCATCGAGGGCCGGCTCGAGTTCAAGGGCCCTTCGGCCACCCGCGGCTACTTTCGCAACCCGCGACAGACCGAGCGGCTGTTCCACGGCGACTGGCTCGACACCGGCGACCGCGCGTATGTGGCCGCCGGCGACGTCTACATCACCGGCCGCGTGAAGGACATCGTGATCCGCGGCGGGCGCAACCTGTACCCGCAGGAGATCGAAGAGGCCGTCGGCGCCGTGGACGGCGTGCGCAAGGGCTGCGTGGCGGTGTTCGGCAGCCACGACCCCGCCAGCGGCACCGAGCGGCTGGTGGTGCTGGCCGAAGTGCATCCCGGCGACGCCGCCGCACAGGCCCGCCTGCGCAACGCCGTCGCGCGCGCGGTGCTCGGTGCCATCGGCGAGCCGCCCGACCAGGTCGTGCTGGCACCACCCCACGCGGTGCTCAAGACCTCGAGCGGCAAGGTGCGCCGCTCGGCATGCCGCGAGCTGTTCGAGTCGGGCCGGCTCGCCGCGGCGGCGCCGACGGCGCGGCGGCAGCTGCTGCGGCTGGCTGTCGGTGCGCTGGCGCCGCGCGTGCGGCACCGCGCCGCCGCCATCGGCCGGGCCCTGTTCGGCTTCCATGCCGCGCTGGTGTTCTGGCTGTTGGCTCCGCCGACCTGGGCGCTGACGGCCTTGATGCCGACCCCGCGCCTGGCATGGGCCGTGGGCCGCGCGGCGGCACGCCTGTTGTTCCGCCTGACCGCCGTGCCCTTCGAAGTTCGTGGGCTCGAGCGCTTGCCCAGCGGGCCGTGCGTGCTGGTCAGCAACCACGGCAGCTACCTCGACGGCGTGATCCTGGTCGCGGCCTTGCCGCGCCCCTTCGGCTTCGTCGCCAAGCGCGAGCTGCAGGATCAGTTCATTGCCCGCGTGTACCTGCAACGGCTCGGCGCCGAATTCGTCGAACGTGTCGACACCCAGCGCAGCGTGGCCGACGCCGCCCGGCTCGCCGATGCCGTCGCGCGCGGGCGTTCGCTGCTGTTCTTTCCCGAGGGCACCTTCGTCGCCGAGCCCGGCCTGCTGCCGTTTCACCTGGGCGCCTTCCTGGCGGCGGTGCAGGCCCATGTGCCGGTGGTGCCGGTGGCACTGCGCGGCGACCGCGAGATGCTGCCCGACGGCGCCTGGTGGCCCCGGCGAGGCCAGCTCAGCGTCGACATCTGCGAACCCGTCATGCCGGCGGACGACAGCGGCGAACTCTTCGCGGCCGCCGTGCGCTTGCGCGAGGCGGCGCGGCGCGCCATCACACTTCAGATGGACGACGACTGATCCCTACCGACCCAATCGTGCGTACCAGTGTCTCGTTGCACTGGGACAGCACGCGCAGGGCGCCGTTCAGCCACAGCAGTTCCGTTGCTGGGCGTCAGTCGCCTGCGGACGCCCGCCAGTCGACCGCGCCGAAACGCTGCTGGCTCAGCAAGGTGTAGTAGATGCCCACCGTGCCCAGGGTTTGCCGGCGTGAACCGATCGCCGGGTACGACGCGCTGCGGTGCGACCAGAGGTAGTTGACGCCGATCGCGTGCGGGCCCTGGATGCGCCAGGTGAAGGCGCTGTCGATGCGTGAGATCTCGTCGCGCCCGCTCGAGGGGGAGGTGATGTGGCCGAGCGATACGTAGCGTGCCGACACGTCGACGGAGGCACGGGTCCCGCTGATCACGCGCAGCGCCAACCCGGCGCGCGAAGCCATGCCGTAGTGGTACTCGGTGTCATCGGCCACGGCGCGGGTCGTGTTGCTGGCGGCCGCATAGCCCAGGCCGGCGAGGGCGGTGCCCTGCAGCGCCACCGTCTTTGACACCCACCACTGCCCGGTCGTGCCGAGCGAGAGCGCGGTGGTCGAGACGTGGAAGATCTGCGGTGCGAGGTAGTCGTAGTTGCCGTACAGGCCCCAGATGCCGCGGTAGTTGTCGCCGATCGCATAGTCGGCGCCGTACAGCAGGCCGCGTGTGCTGAGGTTCTCGACCCCGTTGGCGCTGGAGAACAAGGCCTGGAGGTTGAAATAGTCGAACGGACGGTGGTAGGTGTAGCCGGGCTGGCCCGGCAGCCCGTAGTCGATCGCGAAGTCGGCCTGTGCCATGTTCTGCTTGAAACTGCCGGAGGTGTTGAACGCATGCTGTGTCACATGGGTGTAGCCGAGGTGCACCCGGCCGTAGTAGGCCGGGTCGTGGTCGGAGAACGCGCTGTCGAAACGGTTGCCGAAAGCCAGCCGGTTCAAGCCGACGGCCGGGGAGATTGCCGTGGCCACCCATTCGCGCCACGCGCGCGGCACGCTGCTGCCGTCCTTCAACGCCAGGTGGGCCATGCGAAACAGCGGCTCGCCGAGAAAGCTGCCGGCGATGCCGCTGGCAATCTGGTCATTGCGCGACGGCGGCGTCTTCTCGCCGGTGATTTCCCACCAGGCGCTGCCGGCGAAGGTCAGCGCCGCGGCTTCCCAGTAGCCCAGGCCGGTGGCGCGGCCCGCGCCGTGGTACAGGGAGCCCTGGTAGGGGTGGGCAAACTGGTTGACCTTGAAGGGATCATTGTCGACCACCCAGGGCCCGCGCAGGTTGCGCCGGATCGACGCTGCACTGACGTCGTAGTCGGTCGATCCGCTGAAGCGCCGGTTGTAGCGGTTGAGCAGGAAGTCGAAGGTGATGATCTCGAGCGCCGGCAGCAGGTAGCTCTTGTCGGGCTCGGCCACAGGTGTGACGGGCTCGGCCGCAGGCGTGACCGGCTCGGCCTGCTGCGCGACCACGGCGCGCCAGGCGAACCACAGCAGGAGGATGGCGATGCGGCGCATGGACATGGGCGGTAGGTGGCGTCAATGGCGGTAGGCGATGCCCACCGTCACGTAATAGTTCGAGGTCCGTTCGGCGAGCGGACTTTGTGCGGCGTCGCCACGCAAGCGCCGGCTTTCGAGACTGCCAAGCACGACCCAGTTGTGCCCCAAGTCGACTGACCACAGCAATCCGCCACTGGCCGACAACAACCCGCTGGCTGGCGTGAAGGCCGGCAAGCCCGTGGTCGCGGCCTCTTGCGCGGTGACGCCGTAGAGCGATCCCACTGATCTGGCGTCGGCCCAGATGCCCTGGGCGAAGGCGCCGGCCGAGACCGGTCCGCTGTGGAAGATGCCGGCACTGAGCCGCATGTCGGCCTGGGTTCCGCGCTTCACGTCGGTGTGCTTGCGCAAGCGCGTGAGCACGCTGATCGGCATCGGCCCGAAGACATGGTCCCATTCCAACTGCAGGCCGACCGACGCGCCGCGCCCGATGTCTGCCACGCCGTGCGCCGTCAGGAAATCGGATTCGCGGGATTGGCGTCCGGGTTCGTAGGCCAACTGTGCGCCGGCATGGAGCCCCGGTGCGAACTCCACCCGGACACCGCCCTCGAGCACGCCTTGCGTCGAGCGCGCGAACCAGGGCGAACCGAATTGGCGCAGCACCGGGACCAGCTCCGTCCGTTGCGAAGCCGAGCCGTCGTAAGCCGGCCGCGTGCGCAGCCCCGCGCCCAGCAGAGGGTCATCGGAAAGCTCAGCGACAGCGGCCATCGGCATGCTCGCAGCGACGGCGGCGCTGATCATTCGCAACAACGACGACGCCGGTGTCGCGTTGCTTGCCGGATGATTCTTCATGTGCCATGTTCAGCCGAGGGGGCGGAGCCGTCGGTGCGCTGGCGCACCCACGGCCGCGCCAGCGCGGCCCGGTCAGACGCTAGCCCAGGTGAAGCGCCCCGCCGCCCACCAGGCCGACAATCCCGATCACGATCAGGTAGATGGCGACGATGTAGTTCAGCAGTTTGGGCATGACCAGGATCAGGATCCCCGCCACGAGCGAAATCAATGGCGTCAGACTGGAATGGATGTTCACGTTAGCTCCAAGAGGGTTTCGATCGGAAGCGCGCCTTGGCCGCGCGCCGGCTGGCGTTGCATTTGCTCTCGCTTGAGTGCGAGGTACTCGCCAAGCTCGAGCTCGTGCAGTTGCGTCGGGTAGCGTTCGATGCCGGCGAACCAGTCGGTCAGGCGACGCTCGAACTGCTGCGCCAGCGGCAGCGACAGCGCCCCGAGGTAGGCCTCGATGGCCAGGTAGTAGCGCATCGTGTTGCGCTCGACCACGCCGCGCATGCTGCCGATGTATTGCGGCTGGCCGTCGGACTTGTAGCCGACCACGCTGAAGCCGACCTTGCTGCGGCCGATCGTCGCCAGGTAGCCCTCCATGGCCACGCGGGCGACAACGCCGTAGTCGTACGCATACGACATGTGCAGGAAGCTGACTCCGGCGTCGAGCGCCACCACCTCGAGCACGATGCGGTAGTGGCTGGTGCCGAGCGGGCCCTGGTCGGCGCTGAGCACCACCTGGAGGTAGTCCGGCCGGGTGGCCACCACCTGGTAGGCAAACTCGAAACGGTAGGCATTGGCGAGCGGCTGGTCGTACTTGCTGCCGATGATCAGGCCCAGCGAGGCGCTGGGCGGCGTGTCTCTGGCACGGCACTGCTTGACGTTGAGGTGCAGCATCAGGATGTCGCACCAGTGGTCGCTGTTGCGCAGCGCTTGACCGACCACGGCGAAGGGCTGCTCGATTCGCGCATAGACGTCGCCCTGCAGGCCGCCGGCCGGCTCGCTCGATTCGATGACCAGCGGGCGCTGGAACGCATTGGCGGCCAGCGCGTCGTGCAACGTGGCGTGGCGTGCGCGCAGCGCTGCGGCGTCCTGGGCTCGGGCCAACGGTGCCGCAGCGAGGCTGCAGCACAGCGCGAGCCCGGCCAGACCGCCGTGGCGAAACAGGCCAACAAGTTGTTTGAGCACGGTGCACTCCTGGCGCCAACCGCGGACGGCGGCGCGATGCTCGATGCTGCCGCGTGAGCGGGAGCTGGGACAGGTGGCTTCAGGCCAAGCGGCTGTAGGACGCCGCCGCGCGGCGCCCCGGATTCGGCACGGGCAGATTCGCCGTGCGTAGGACAGGCTCCCTTCACGCCACGCGACGGCCGCCGACAGGCGCGTGCGCCATGCACCGGCAGATTTCGCACCGCATCGGACGCACATTGATCAGGCGCTGCCAGTGCAGTGCCTGGAGCCCGCCATGATTGCGATGCCTACCACCCCTGTGCCCTCGTTCGAGGTCCGATTCAATTCGCTGTTCAGACCCGGCCGTGCGCTGTCGTTTCCCTGCGATGCCCGGGGCCAGGTCGACCTCGACACCTTGAGCGAGCGCGCACGCAACAATTACTTCTTCGCTCGCACCACCGTCGGCCGCGAGCACAGTCTGCCGTGCATCTGCAAGCCCGGATCGCCCCGTTGCTCATGAATGCCCGCCGTCCTTCGACCAGCGCCGCCCTGCCCGAGTCAGTCCGGCTCGCGCACTCACCCGCGATCCTGAGGCGCGACGCACAAGCTCAAACGTCGATGTTCGCCGCCCGCAACGCGTTCGTCTCGATGAAATCGCGCCGCGGCTCGACCTCGTCGCCCATCAGCATCGTGAACACGCGGTCGGCCTCGATCGCGTCGTCGATCTGCACGCGCAGCAGGCGGCGCACGGCCGGGTCCATCGTGGTCTCCCACAGCTGCTGCGGGTTCATTTCGCCCAGCCCCTTGTAGCGCTGGCGCCCGACGGCCGCTTCGGCCTGCTGCATCAGCCATGCCATCGCCTGGCGGAAGTCGCTGACCTTGGCTTCCTTCTGCCGCTCGCCTTCGCCGCGGCGAATCACCGCCTCGGCTCCGACCAGGCCCTTGAAGGTCTTGCCGGCCGTGCTCAGCGCTTCGTAGTCGGCGCCGTGCACGAAGTCGGCGCTGATCACGCTGCTCTTCACGTTGCCGTGGTGGATGCGGCTGATGCGCAGGATGTGCTTGTCCATGCGCGCATCGAACTCGGCGCTGACCTGCGCGTCGTGCAGTGCGCCCTTCAGGTCGAGCGCCGACGCTTCGGCGGCTTCCAGCGTGTCGAGGTTGATCTCGAGCCCGTTGGCCATCGCGCGCAGCGCTTCCACGTCCATCCAGTTCGACAGCCGCTCGACCACGTTGTTGGCCAGCACGTAGCGGCGCGCCAGCGCTTCCAGCGCGTCGCCTTGCAGCACCGTCGCCTCGGCCACGCCGGTCTCGAGCTTCGCGTCCTTCAGCGCGACCTTGAGCAGGTAGCCGTCGAGTTCGTGGCCGTCTTTCAGGTACTGCTCTTCCTTGCCGAGCTTGACCTTGTACAGCGGCGGCTGCGCAATGTAGATGTGGCCGCGCTCGACCAGCTCGGGCATCTGCCGGTAGAAGAAAGTCAGCAGCAGCGTGCGGATGTGCGCGCCGTCGACGTCGGCGTCGGTCATGATGATGATGCGGTGGTAGCGCAGCTTGTCGGCGTTGAAGTCAT
>JBGQEX010000132.1:0-11638 GCA_041496605.1 Piscinibacter sp. | reverse complement strand
TCAAGAGGCTCTGGCCCCCGCGTACCACCGCAGACCAAGCGAGCCGTGGAGAGCGACATGGGCACGCGGGGTTCAGAGCCTCTTGAGTCGCCGTAGCCGAAGCGAGCAGGCCAAATGTCGGGCTCTTTTCTTTGGTGACTTTCTTTTGAGCCAGCAAAAGAAAGTTACCCGGCCGCCGGGCCGGGACCCGGCGCGGCGCAACGACCGACAACCACAGCAGCAACAAGGAGGAAACAGAGGAACTCACGCCCTGCCCCCCCTCATCATTTGCCGATTCTCGATATCGACCCGCAGCACGATCGCCAGCGCCACCATGTTCATCACGATCGCCGACCCGCCATAGCTCATCAGCGGCAGCGTCAGCCCTTTGGTCGGCAGCACGCCCAGATTCACCCCCATGTTGATGAACGCCTGCCCACCCATCCAGATGCCGATGCCCTGCGCAAACAAGCCGGCGAACACACGATCGAGCGCAATGGCCTGCCGGCCGATGTGAAACACCCGCCGCGACAGCCAGAAGAACGCGAAGATCACGCAGGCCACGCCGATGAAGCCGAGTTCCTCGCCGATCACCGCGAGCAGGAAGTCGGTGTGCGCCTCGGGCAGGTAGTGCAGCTTCTCGACGCTCGATCCCAGCCCCTGCCCGAAGATTTCGCCGCGGCCGAAGGCGATCAGCGAGTGCGACAGCTGGTAGGCCTTGCCCAGCGTGTACTTCTCGTCCCACGGGTTCAGGTAGGCAAAAATGCGTTCGCGCCGCCATTCACTGAAGCTGATCATCAGCACAAAGGCGCCGACCAGCACGGCCGTGATGAGCAAGAACATGCGCCCGTTGACGCCGCCGAGGAACAGGATGCCCATCGCGATCGCGGCGATGACGAGGAAGGCACCCATGTCGGGCTCGGCCAGCAACAACAAGCCGATGATCGCGATCGACACCGCCATCGGCAGCACCGCACGCACGAAGTTCTCCTTCACGTCCATCTTGCGCACCATGTAGCCAGCGGCATACATCGCGATCGCGAGCTTGGCGAGTTCCGACGGCTGGAAATTCATGATGCCCAGCGGAATCCAGCGCCGCGCGCCGTAGACCACCTTGCCGACGTGCGGGATCAGCACGACGACGAGCAAGAGCAGCGAACCGACGAACATCCACGGTGCCGACTTCTCCCAGAAGCTCACCGGCACCTGAACGACCACCAGCGCGACCACTGCGGCGATGGCGATCGACACGATGTGCCGGGTCAGGAAGAAGGTCGGCGTGTAGCGCGCAAACTTCGGGTTGTCTGGCAGCGCGACCGAGGCGCTGTAGACCATCACCATGCCCAGCGCCAGCAGCGTGACGATGACCCAGACCATGGCCTGGTCGAAGCCGAGCAAGCGGGCCGGCTGGCCCGACGACACCTTGATCCAGTCGCGCACCGGCACGCTGTTGTCGGCCGCGCCGCCGCGACGCAAGCGCGCAGCGACACGCGACCAAGCCGTCGCCAGGCTCGAAGCGAGCGGGGCCATGGCGTCGACGCGACTCATTGGGTAACCTCCGCGCTTCGCGCTGCGGTATTCGCCTTTGGAGCGGCCCGGCGGCTCATGCCGTCATGCCCCCGCGTTCCGCCGCCATCGCCTGCACCTCGGCCACGAACACCTCGGCGCGATGCGCATAGTTGCGGAACATGTCAAGGCTCGCGCAGGCCGGACTCAGCAACACCGCGTCCCCCGCGTGCGCATGCTCGAAGGCCCAGCGTGTGGCCGCCTGCAGCGTGTCGTGGCGCTGCGATGGCACGCCGGTACTGGCCAAGGCGTGCTCGATGATGGCCGCGTCGCGGCCGATCGTCGCGACCGCGCGCACATGGCGCTGTACCGGTTCGGCGAGCGGCGCGAAGTCCTGGCCCTTGCCGTCACCACCGAGGATCACGACCAGCTTCGCCGGCGCCTTGTCGGCGCCCAATCCGTTGAGTGCCGCGACCGTCGCGCCGACGTTCGTGCCCTTGCTGTCGTCGAACGCATCGACGCCATCGACCCTTGCGACAAACGCGACGCGATGCGGCTCGCCGCTGTATTCGCGCAGGCCGTGCAGCATCGGCGCCAGCGGGCAACCGATCGCGGCGGCGAGTGCGAGTGCCGCCAACGCATTGGCGGCGTTGTGGCGTCCGCGCACGCGCAGCGCGTCGGCCGGCATCAGGCGCTGGATATGCAGTTCCTCTTCCTCGACCGGCGCACGCTTGCTGCGCTTGATCGTCTCGTCGGCCTCCAGCGCACGCACCAGCCAGGCCATGCCGTTCTCGACGACGAGGCCGTAGTCACCAGGGCGCTTCGGCGCGTCGAGGCCGAAGCGAACGACATTGCGCTCGATCGGCTTGGCATGGCGGCCCTTGACCGCGGACTTGGACCCCGCCTGCGGCGGGGTGGGCTCCGGAACCAGCTTCTCGACCAACGCGTCGTCGCGGTTGATCACCATCACCGCGCTCTTGCCGAACACACGCGCCTTGGCCGCGATGTAGGCCGGCATCGAGCCATGCCAGTCGAGGTGGTCTTGCGTGATGTTGAGCACCGTGGCGGCGTCGGGCTCGAAGCCCTTGGCCTCGTCAAGCTGGAAGCTCGAGAGTTCGAGCACCCAGACATCGGGCAGGTGTTCGAAGCTCGGTGGCGGCGGCGGGGGAACCAGCAGCGTCGGTGCGCCCTCGGCATCGAGTGCCTCGTCCGCGCCTGGGACCTCGTCATCCCGGCGAACGCCGGGATCCATGGGGTCAGCGCTCGGTGGATCCCGGCGTTCGCCGGGATGACGGTGGTCGGAGGCATCAGGCTCCCGATCCAGCGCATCGGCCAGCGTCTGCAGCATCGTCGGCCCGATGTTCCCGGCCATCGCCACCCGCTTGCCGGCGCGTTCGATCAACAGCGCCGCCATCGCGGTCGTCGTCGTCTTGCCGTTGGTGCCGGTGATCGCGACCACCTTCGGCGCGTAGCCGCGCTCCGCCTTCAGGTCAGCCAGCGCACGCGCGAACAGATCCAGCTCGCCTTGCACCAGCACGCCCCGATCGGCGGCGCGCGCCAGCGGCGCGGCGATGCGCACATCGGCGGGCGCGAGCCCCGGGCTCTTCAGCACCAGCTGCACACCGTCGAATGCGGTGTCGGTCAGCGCGCCAGCGAGCAGCGTCGCGCCGGGCACATGCGTTGCGAGCCCCGCCGCTTGCGGCGGCGCGTCGCGCGAGTCCCACACGCGCACGCTCGCACCGTGGCGCGCGCACCAGCGCGCCATCGCGAGGCCCGACTCGCCCAGGCCAAGCACCAGTACCGTGATGTCCTTTAGGTGTTTCATCAGCGCAGTTTCAAACTCGCCAAGCCGACCAGGCACAACAGCATCGTGATGATCCAGAAACGCACCACGACCTGCGTCTCCTTCCAGCCCGATTTCTCGAAGTGGTGGTGCAGCGGAGCCATCTTGAAGATGCGCCGGCCGCTGCCGAACTTCGCCTTCGTGAACTTGAACCACGACACCTGAAGCATCACCGACAGCGCCTCGGCCACGAACACGCCACCCATGATTCCGAGCACGATCTCCTGGCGCGTGATGACCGCGATCGTGCCGAGCGCACCGCCGAGCGACAGCGCGCCGACGTCGCCCATGAACACCTGCGCCGGGTGGGTGTTGAACCAGAGGAACGCGAGGCCCGCGCCGGCCATGGCCGCGCAAAAGATCAGCAGCTCGCCGGAGCCCGGGATGTACGGAAACAGCAGGTAGCGGCTGTAGACCGAGCTTCCGGTCACGTAGGCGAACACGCCGAGCGCCGAGCCCACCATCACCACCGGCATGATCGCCAGGCCGTCGAGCCCGTCGGTCAGGTTCACCGCGTTGCTCGCGCCGACGATCACGAAGTAGGTCAGGCCGATGAAACCGAACACCCCCAGCGGGTAGCTGATGGTCTTGATGAACGGCACCATCAGGTCGGCCTTGGGCGGCAGGTCGTTGGAAAAGCCGCTTTGCACCCAGCGGATGAACAGCTCCAGCACCCGCAGGTTGGAGGTCTCCGAGACGCTGAACGCCAGATACAGCGCCGCGACGAGCCCGATGACCGACTGCCAGAAGTACTTCTCCTTCGAGCTCATGCCCTCGGGGTTCTTCTGCACCACCTTGCGCCAGTCGTCGACCCAGCCGATGGCGCCGAAGCCGAGCGTCACCACCATCACGATCCAGACGAAGCGGTTGCTCCAGTCGAACCACAGCAGCGTGCTCACGCCGATGCCGATCAGGATCAGCACGCCGCCCATCGTCGGTGTGCCGCTCTTGGCGATGTGCTCCTGCACGCCGTACTCGCGGATCGGCTGGCCGATCTTCATGGCCGTGAGCCAACGGATCACCCACGGCCCGAAGGCCAGGCCGATCAACAGCGAGGTCAGCGCGGCCATCACGGCGCGGAAGGTGATGTACTGGAAGACGCGGAAGAAGCCGAACTCCGGCGACAGCGTTTGCAGCCATTGCGCCAGGCTAAGCAGCATGGGGTCCTCCCGGGTTCTTCATCAGTTCGGCGACCACCTGTTCCATCTTCATGAAGCGCGAGCCCTTGACCAGCACCGAAGCGCACGGCGGCGCCGCGGCCAGGTCGGCGATCAGGCTGGCCACGTCGTCGAAGTGGCGAGCCCCGGAGAAAGCTGCACTCGCATGCGTGCTCAGCGTGCCCGCCGTCCACAGCGCCTCGATGCCGCACGCTTGCGCATAGGCGCCGACCTCGTGGTGAAACTCCGGGCCCTTCGCTCCGACTTCGCCCATGTCGCCGAGCAGCAGCCAGCGCGGCTTCGGCAGGCCGGACAGCACGTCGATGGCGGCGCGCACCGAGTCGGGGTTGGCGTTGTAGGTGTCGTCGACCAGGATCACCGCGCGGCCGTCACGCATGAACGATTTCACCTGCGAGCGGCCCTTCACCGGCGCAAACGCCTCCAACCCGCGCGCGATCGACTCCAACGGGCAGCCGGCGGCCAGCGCGCAGGCCGTGGCGGCGAGCGCGTTCTTCACGTTGTGCAGCCCGGCCGCCTGCAGCGCGAGCACGGTCGACCCGACCGGCGTGTGCAGCAGCACCGACCAGTGGTCGGCGTCCCAGGCCGCGTCGGCGGTGACGTCGGCCGCGCCCTGCAGCGCGAAGGTCAACATCGGCCGCTGGCCGGCGAGTGAATGCCACAGCGGCGCGAATGCATCGTCGGCGGGGAATACCGCGACGCCGGTGGGCTCCAGCGACTCGATCACCGCGCCGTTCTCGCGCGCCACGGCCTCCACGCTGGCCATGAACTCCTGGTGCTCGCGCTGCGCGTTGTTGACCAGCGCCACGGTGGGCTGCGCAATCGCGGCCAGTTGCGCGATCTCGCCGACATGATTCATGCCGAGCTCGACGACGCCGGCGCGGTGCCAGGTGGCCTCGTCCTGGCGCAGCCGCAGCAGCGTCAACGGCACGCCGATGTCGTTGTTGAGATTGCCCTGCGTCGAGAATGCCGATGCGCCGAGCCAGGCCTCCAGCACCGACGCGATCATCTGCGTCACCGTGGTCTTGCCGTTGCTGCCGGTCACCGCGATCAGCGGCAGATGGAAGCGCGCCCGCCAGGCGGCGGCGAGTTGGCCCAGGGCGCGCCGCGTGTCCGCCACCAGCAGCCCCGGCAGGCCCGACTCGGTGAGGCCCCGCTCGGCGATGGCCGCCACTGCGCCGGCCGCCTTGGCTTGCGGCAGGAAGTCGTGCGCATCGAAGCGCTCGCCCTTCAGCGCGACGAACAGGTCGCCGCTTTGCAGGCTGCGCGTGTCGCTGTGCACGCGCGACACCGGCAACTTGCGGTCGCCGACCAGCAGCGAGCCGGGCAACAGCGCCTGGGCTTGCGACAGGGTCATCATGCGGCGGCTCCCAGGCGCGCGAGCGCCGCTTGCGCCTCGGTCACATCAGAGAACGGCAGTTTCGTGCCGGCGATTTCCTGGTAGTCCTCGTGGCCCTTGCCGGCGATGAGGATCACGTCGCGTGCATCGGCCGACTGCACCGCGTGCGCTATCGCCGCGCGGCGATCTTCGATGACGGTCGGCGCGTTGGCGGCGCCCATGCCGGCAACGATGTGCTTCAGGATGAGTGCCGGCGATTCATGGCGCGGGTTGTCGCTGGTGACGATGGCGTGCCGGGACAGCTTCTGCGCCAATGCGCCCATCAGCGGCCGCTTGCTCGCATCGCGGTTGCCGCCGCAGCCGAACACACACCACAGCGCGCCGCCGCGCGAGCGCGCGAGCGGCTGCAATGCGAGCAGCGCCTTCTCCAAAGCGTCGGGCGTGTGGGCATAGTCGACGACGACTTCAGGGCCGGCGCCGTCGAACGCGACCCGCTGCATGCGCCCCGGCACCGGCGTCAGCTGGCTGCACACCCTGGCGGCATCCGGCAGCGAAATGCCCAGCGCGCGCAGGCCGCCGATCACCGCCAGCAGGTTGGCCACGTTGTAGTCGCCGATCAGGCCGGTTCGCACCGGGGCGGAGGCCGTGCCTTCGATCACGTCGAACGCGAGGCCACCGTCGACATAGGCCACGGCCTTCGAGCGCAGGCGCACGGCCTGGCGCGTCGAATAGGTCCAGACGTCGAAGCTGCCGGCTTTCAGCACGCGCGCCAGCGCCGCACCCTGCTCGTCGTCGACGTTGACGGCGGCCGCCTTCAGTCCGCGCCATTGAAACAACTGGGCCTTGGCCTGCCAATAGGCCGTCATCGAGCCGTGATAGTCGAGGTGGTCCTGCGTGAAGTTGGTGAACAGCGCCACATCGATGTGCGTCCCCGACAGACGCTGCTCGACGATGCCGATCGACGAGGCCTCGATCGCGCACGCCGCGAAGCCGGCGTCGGCGAAGCGCTTGAACGAGGCTTGCAGCGTCACCGGGTCGGGTGTGGTCAGCCCCGTGAAGGTGATTGCGGCGGGCTGCGATGCCGACGGCGGCTCGCCGACACCCAGCGTGCCGATCACGCCGCAGCGCCGACCGAGCGCGGTCAGGGCCTGCGCCGTCCACCATGCCGTCGACGTCTTGCCGTTGGTGCCGGTGCTGGCGATGATCTTCAGGCGCTCGCTCGGCGAGCCCATGAAGCTGCTGGCCAATGCACCGGTGAGGGTCTTGAGGCCGTGCACCGCGGCGATGCGCTCGTCGTCACCGAACGGAAACGCCGCAACGCCTTCAGCCTCGACCACACAGGCCGCGGCGCCGGCCGCCAGCGCGGAGGCGACATGGCGCCGACCGTCCTGCGCGTGGCCGGGCCAGGCGATGAACGCGTCGCCCGCGGTCACGAGGCGGCTGTCGGTCGTGAGCGCGCGCACGCCGCGCTGCGCGAGCCACGCGAGCGCTTCGGTAATCGACGAGAGCTGGCGCAGTGCCATCAGAAGCTCTCCTCTTCGGCGGCGAGCCGGTGGGCGACGATCTGCGGGCGCACGTCGAGGTCGGGCTGCACGCCCAGCGTGCGCAGCGTTTGCTGCACCACCTCGCTGAACACCGGCGCGGCCACATCGCCGCCGAAGTACTTGCCGTTGCTCGGCTCGTCGACCATCACTGCGACAACGATACGCGGGTTGTTGATCGGTGCCATGCCGACGAACCAGGCGCGGTACTTCTTCTCGGCGTAGCCCTTGCCTTCCTGCTTGTAGGCCGTGCCCGTCTTGCCGCCCACCGAATAACCCATCGCCTGCGCCTTTGGCGCGGTGCCGCCGTCGGCGGTGACCAGGTGCAGCATCTCGCGCACCGCCTGCGCGGTCTTCGGCGAGATGACACGGATGCCGGCCCCCGGCACGGCGTTCTTCACCAGCGACGCCGGGATCAGCTCGCCGTCGTGCGCGAACACCGAGTACGCGCGCGCGATCTGGAACAGCGAGGCCGACAGGCCGTAGCCATAACTCATCGTGGCCTGCTCGATCGGCCGCCAGGTCTTGAACGGGCGCAGCCGGCCGGTCACCGCGCCGGGAAAGGCGATCTGCGGCTTCTGACCGAATCCGACCTGCGTGAACAGCTCCCACATCTCGCGCGGCTGCATCTGCATCGCCATCTTGACGGTGCCGACATTGCTCGACTTCTGGATCACCTCGGCCACCGTCAGCGCGCCGTGCGGGTGGGCATCGCGGATCGTCGAACCGGTGATGTTGATGTAGCCCGGCGCGGTCTGGATCACCGTGTTGGGCGTGACGCGGCCGCTTTCCATCGCCCACGCGGCGATGAACGGCTTCATCGTCGAACCCGGCTCGAAGGTGTCGGTCAGCGCGCGGTTGCGCAGCTGGGCGCCGCTCAGGTTGCGTCGGTCCGCCGGCGTGAAGCTCGGGTAGTTGGCGAGCGCCAGCACCTCGCCGCTTTGCGCGTCGAGCACGACCACGCTGCCGGCCTTCGCCTTGTGTTCGGCCACCGCGTCGCGCACGCGCTGGTAGGCGAAGAACTGCACCTTTGAGTCGATAGCCAGCTCAATGTCCTGGCCATCGACCGGTGCCACGCTGTCGCCGATGTCTTCGACGACGCGGCCGAGCCGGTCCTTGATCACCCGGCGCGTGCCGTCGCGGCCGGCCAGGTCGTTCTGGAATGCGAGCTCGATGCCTTCCTGGCCGTGGTCTTCGACGTTGGTGAAGCCCACCACATGCGCCGCCGCCTCGCCCTCGGGGTACTTGCGCTTGTACTCGCGCACCTGATGCACGCCCTTGAGGCCGAGCGCGAGCACCTCGCGCGCGACTTGGTCGTCGACCTGGCGGCGCAGCCAGACGAAGTTCGGGCTGTCGGCCAGCCGCGCGTCGAACTCCTTCGGCGTCATCGCCAGCAGCTTCGCGAGCTGGCGCCGCTGGGCCTTGTCGGCGTCGAAGTCCTTCGGAATCGCCCACAGCGACGGCGCCGGCACGCTGGCCGCCAGAATGAGGCCGTTGCGGTCGATGATGCGGCCACGGCTGGCCGGCATCTCCAAGGTGCGCGCGTAGCGGATCTCACCTTGCTTCAGGAAGAACGGCGCACCGATGATCTGCACATAGACCGCGCGACCCAGCAACACGCAAAAGCCCAGGCCGACCATCGCGACGAAGAATTTCGAACGCCACGCCGGCGTCTTCGACGCGAGCAGCGGGCTGCTCGAGTAGTTGACGCTGCGCACGCTCGCGCCGCTGACCGGCGGCTTGGGCTTGACCATGCCGTCGACCCAATTCATTGGAGCCCCCCGCCCGCTGAATACAGCGGACGACCCCCCGTGGGGGTGCGGGCCGGCTTGGGGCGGCCCGGCGCTCGGCCCGCGCGCAACGCGATTGACACTGGGCACCTCATCGCATGCTCCCCGACGCGGCACGCGAGTACGTCACGTATTGCGTGATGGCCGGCGTGGCGGTGCGCATCGCGAGCCTGTCGCGCGCGGTCTTCTCGACCCGCAGCGGCGTCGCCTGCGATTGCTTGTCGGCCTTGAGCCGCTCGTACTCGGTGTCGAGCTGGCGCTCTTCGCTTTGCGCGTGGTCGAGTTCGTTGAACAGCCGGCGTGCGTCGTACGACACGCGCACCAGGTACACGCTGCTCGCCAGCAGCATGATCAGCAGCACGACGTTGACACGGGTCATGCGGCCTCCGTTCTCTCGGCGACCCGCATGATCGCGGACCGCGAACGCGGATTGGCGCGTACCTCGGTCTCGCCCGGCTTCACCCGCCCGAGCGAGCGCAGACGCATCGGCTTCTCGGGTGCGAACGGCGCGCGGCGGTCGAATGCCGGCTTGCTCTCGCGTGCGATGAAGGTCTTCACGATGCGGTCTTCCAGCGAGTGGAAGCTGATCACCACCAGCCGCGCCCCGGGGAGCAGCAACTCGAGCGAAGCATTCAGGCCTTGTTCGAGCTCCTCAAGCTCGGCGTTGACGAAAATCCGAAGAGCTTGAAATGTGCGCGTTGCAGGATCCTGGCCCGGCTCGCGGGTTTTGACCGCACCAGCCACGACTTCGGAAAGCTCCCTTGTGGTTCGAACAGGGTTCCCGCCTTCGCGCCGAGCAACAAGCGCCTTTGCAACCTGTACAGCAAACCGTTCTTCCCCATAGTCACGAATCACCTCCGCAATGTGGCGCTCGTCGGCGCGGGCCAGAAAGTCCGCAGCACTTTCGCCACGGGTGGTGTCCATGCGCATGTCCAGCGGCCCGTCGAAACGGAAGCTGAACCCGCGCTCGGGGTTGTCGATCTGCGGCGACGACACGCCCAGGTCGAGCAACAGCCCATGTACTCGGGTCACGCCCAGTGCGGCCAGCGTCGGCACCATCTGGCCGAAGCTCGTGTGATGGATGGAAAAACGCGGGTCATCGACCCGCGTTGCACCTGACGTCGCCGCAGCGATGGCATGTGGATCGCGGTCGATCGCCACCAACCTTCCTTTCCGGCCGAGGCGCTGCAACAGCAAGCTCGAATGCCCGCCGCGGCCGTAGGTGCCGTCCACGTAGATGCCATCGGGCGTGGTGACGAGCGCGTCCACCGCCTCATGGAGCAAGACGGTGGTGTGCGAGAAGTCGGTGGGCGTGGCGTTCACGTTTCAGCCTCGGCCGGCGCCGAGCCAATGTTGACGCAGGCGCCGGAGCGCAAAGCGAAGCAAGCGCGACTCATCAAGCCACGCCCGAGGAACCGGCTTTGCCGGTCCGACGGGTGGCGCCCCTCGGGGGCAGGAGCGAAGCGACTGGGGGGTCGTCATGTCAGAAACTGAAGTCCTTGAGCGCGTCGGGCATCTCGGACTGCATGACCTTCGCCTCGTGTTCGGCGTAGCGGGCGGCGTCCCACAACTCGAAGTGGCTGCCCATGCCGAGCAGCATCACATCGCGTGTGAGTCCGGCCGCGGTACGCAGTTCCGGCGCGATCAGCACGCGCGACGACGCGTCGATGTCGACGTCCGTCGCGTTGCCGAGAAAGATGCGCTTCCAGCCGCTGGCCGCCATCGGCAGCGCCGCCACGCGTTCGCGAAAGTTCTCCCACGCCGGGCGCGGGAAGATCATCAGCGAGCCTTCAGGGTGCTTGGTGATGGTGAGCTGGCTGACCCCCATCGCGGCCAGCACCTCGCGATGACGCGACGGCATGGCGATTCGCCCTTTGCCGTCCAGCGTCAAAGCCGAAGGTCCTTGAAACACGATGTTTGCCACGAAAACCCACAAAAGTGCACTTAGCTGCACTGTAGCTCACGGGATGACACCGGTCAACGAAACATGTAAGAAAAATCAATGGAATCAAGCACTTAGCGGACGTTCCGGAAGGAAGCTCAAACGGAGAAATCACTTAATAAATAAGGACTTGCACAAGCCTGTGAAAGTCTTGGGTGAGCTTGTGGCGGCGCCGGGATGCTGGATATCCCCGTGACTTCGTCGCTCGCGCGCAAGACGGCATGGATTCGCCGGCAGCGTCGCCGGCCGCTGAGTCGCTTTACAGCCGACCGCGCGGAGGGGAAGCGGATCGTCCAGGGTTTGTACGAGTGAGTAAATGCGACATGCGACCCACCCCACATTCACGCAACGCTCGCCGAGTCCATCGCCTCGCGACGGTGCCGCGAGTGCCGCGGCACCGTGCTGCCCGCGCGCGCCGCGACGCCGTCCGAATGAGACTCGGGCCCGCAGCCGACGTCGCGCCGGCACGGCGCCGGTGCATTCACCGTCCGCCGGAGAACAAGCGCACCGCGGTGTCGAATGT
>JBGQEX010000131.1:0-11680 GCA_041496605.1 Piscinibacter sp. | reverse complement strand
GTCTCGACGCCCTGCAGGATCAACCAGGCGGTATGCGGGCTCATGCAGGCGCCGAAGTCGCGCAGGCCTTCGCGGCGTGCACGCAGCAGAAAGGCGCCGACCGTGCTTTCCTCGCTGAACACCATGCCGTGGAAGCCGCCGTAGGGGGCGGTCAGCTCGGGAAACCGTCCCGCTGCGTCCCAGTCGAAGCGTCCGCCGTCGACCAGCAGGCCGCCGACGACGGTGCCGTGGCCGGACAGGAACTTGGTGGCCGAATGGAAGACGAGGTCGGCGCCGAGGTCGAACGGCTTCATCAGGTAGGGCGTGGTGAAGGTCGAGTCGACCAGCAGCGGCAGGCCGTGCTCGTGCGCGATGGCGCTCACGGTCGGAATGTCCAGCACGTCCAGCCCGGGGTTGCCCAGCGTCTCGCCGAACAGCAAGCGGGTGTTCGGGCGGATCGCTGCGTGCCAGGCGTCGAAGTCGCCCGGCTTGACAAATGTCGTGTCGATCCCAAAGCGCGGCAGCGTGTACTGCAGCAGGTTGTGCGAACCACCGTACAAGGCCGAGCTGGCCACGATGTGCGAGCCTGCACCTGCGATCGTGCAAATGCCCAAGTGCAATGCGGCCTGGCCGCTGGCGGTGGCGATGCTGCCCACGCCACCCTCCAGAGCGGCCAGCCGTTCCTCGAGCACCGCATTGGTGGGGTTGGAGATGCGGCTGTACACATGGCCGGCGCGTTCCATGTTGAACAGCGAGGCGGCGTGCTCGCTGTTTTCAAACACGAACGAGGTCGAGAGGTGGATTGGCACCGCCCGCGCGCCGGTGGCTGGGTCGGGGGCGGCGCCTGCGTGCACGGCGAGGGTGTCGAAACCGGGGTCGGAGGGGCCGGGCATGTGCGTTCCTGGATTGCCTGTTTTATGACCTGCGGGGATGTCCCTTGTTGGCATTGTGGGCTATATTGATCCGACGACGGCCATGAGGAGACGAGCATGAAAGTCAGCGACATCCTGCGCGTGAAGGGCGGCACGCTTTACACCGTGTCTCCGGACCAGCAGCTGGCCGAGGCGGTCAGCACGATGGCCGACAACGACATCGGCTCGCTGGTCGTGATGGACCATGGCGAGCTGACCGGCATGCTCACCTTTCGCGAGGTGATTCAGTCGGTGGTGAAGAACGGCGGAAGCGTCGGCTCCACCTTCGTACGCACGGTCATGGACGACCACCCGCTGACCTGCACGCCGGAAACCGAGATCGACGAAGTGCGCCGCATGATGCTCGGGCGCCACGCCCGCTACATGCCGGTCATGAGCCAGCGCACCTTGATGGGCGTCATTTCGTTTTACGACGTCGCCAAGGCGGTCGTCGACAGCCAGGATTTCGAGAATCGCATGCTCAAGGCCTACATCCGCGACTGGCCGGTCGACGAGCAGGCCCCATCGCCGAACTGAGCGTCGCGAACCCCACGAAACACCGCCTTCGGGTGGTGTTCTTTTTATTGGGCGCACTGCAGCACCCCGGTCCGGCGTCGGGCCGCCGGCTTGGTACCATGAAGCCACTCAACGGTTTCATTCCTGCGCCTTTTCATGTCCGACAGCACCCTGGGCGAATTGTTTCGCGTCACCAATTTCGGCGAAAGCCACGGCCCGGCCATCGGCTGCGTGATCGACGGCTGCCCTCCCGGAATGGAGCTGAGCGAGGCCGACATCCAGCCGGAACTGGATCGGCGCCGCCCCGGTACCTCGCGCCATGTGACGCAGCGCAACGAGCCTGATGCGGTCGAGATCCTCTCCGGCGTCTATGAGGGCAAGACCACCGGTACGCCGATCTGCTTGCTGATCCGCAACACCGACCAGCGCAGCAAGGACTACGGCAACATCGCGCAGACCTTTCGCCCCGGCCACGCCGACTACACCTACTGGCACAAGTACGGCATTCGCGATCCGCGCGGCGGCGGCCGCTCGTCGGCGCGGCTGACCGCGCCGATGGTCGGCGCCGGCGCGGTGGCGCGCAAATGGCTGAAGCAGCAGTACGGCACCACGTTCGTCGGCCACATGACGCAGCTGGGCGACATCGCGATCCCCTTCGAGTCACTCGAACACGTGCCGAACAACCCCTTCTTCGCCGCCAACGCGAGCGACATCGCGGTGCTGGAGAACTACATGGACGAGCTGCGCAAGGCCGGCGACAGCTGCGGCGCGCGCATCACCGTAATGGCGCGCGGCGTGCCGGTCGGGCTCGGCCAACCGCTGTTCGACAAGCTCGACGCGGCAATCGCTTACGCGATGATGGGCATCAACGCAGTGAAGGGCGTCGAGATCGGCGCGGGTTTCGAGAGCGTCGCGCAGCGCGGCACGACCCACGGCGACGAGCTCACGCCGCAAGGTTTCATGAGCAACAACGCCGGCGGCGTGCTCGGCGGCATTTCGACCGGGCAGGACGTCGTGGTGTCCCTCGCGATCAAGCCGACCAGCTCGATCCGCAGTCCGCGGCATTCGATCGATGTCGACGGCAACCCGGTGCTGGTCGAGACCTTTGGCCGCCATGACCCGTGCGTCGGCATTCGCGCCACGCCGATCGCCGAAGCGATGCTCGCGCTGGTGCTGATGGACCACGCGCTGCGGCACCGCGCGCAGTGCGCCGATGTGGCGGTGGTGACTCCGCGCATTCCGTCCGACGGCCGCCCGGCTTGAGTGCCCTCGGGGTCGTGCGTCGATCCCATCGGTCTGCCGGATTGATGTAACTAGCGCTGTTTCAGGAGAGGCAAGTAGCTTCGCTACTTTCTTTGGTGACAGACATCCGAGCAAGGTTAGAGTCACCACCGAGATGCTCGAACAAGCAGGCAGTAATTGCTTGTTGAACAATTAGATAGCGCGAATATTTAAAGCCAATTCTTGCTTGTCGTCATGCCGTCGGCGCCGGCGTGGCGCAGGCGCAGACCGCGCGCACCGCCTTCGTTCGGTTGTTCTAGTGCAAATGGACCGACGTCGCCAAGGAGTGCGAAACCCAGCTCGGACCCAAGGGCTTCGCTGTGGTTCAAGTGTCCCCGTCCAACGAACACAACTGGGTCGCGAGCGGCGATGGCGCGCCGTTCCCGTGGTGGTGGGCTATCTGCCGGGGAGCTACAGCCTGGACCGCAGCCGCAGCGGCACGCGCGAAACGGCCGACACGGTGATGGGCCAGAAGAGGTGTTGAAGGGGCCGTACGCAGATGACCGCGGACGCTTCGGGCTGGCCACGCGCAAGGGGAAGTTCAACGGCGAGCAATCGCCGGCGCGCTTCACGGTCGACCGATCGCCGGGCTGCACCTGGCGTCATGCGGCCTGCCCCCCGCAATCTGCAATCCGTCGTATTTGGGATTGCCGCGTGCCGGCACGCCTCTACACTTTGTGCGCTTCACGAGAGCGACACAAGGGACAAGACATGCGCAAGAGCTGGTGGGTGGGCGGAATAGGCCTGGCTGTGGTGGCGGTGGTTGCCGCGGTGTGGGTGAGTCGCAGCGACTGGGCGCAGGCCGCCACCGGCGGCCATGGTGCGAAGGGCAACAAGCCCGATGTCGCGCTCGAATTCAGCCCGCGCGAAGTGGCGCAGCCGCTGCTCGCGTCGATGCCCCTGACAATCGAGTTCTCCGGCCCGCTCGTGGCGCCGTCCACCGCCGTGGTGCGCGCCAAGGCGGCAGGCACCTTGCTCGCGCTGAAGGTGTCCGAAGGCAGCAGGGTCAAGGCCGGGCAAATGCTGGGCACGGTGGACCTGGCCGAGCTGAACAGCCGCGTGGCCGAGCGCAACGCGATGCTCGAGTCGGCCCGCGCACAGCTCACGCAGGCGGAACGCACACACGAATCGAACCAGCGCCTGGCCGACCAGAAGTTCATCTCGCCGCAGGCACTCGACACATCGCGTTCCACGCTCGAGACCGCGCAAGCCCAGGCGCGCGCCGCGCAGGCGCAGCTCGATGCCTTCAGGGTCGGGCTGCGCGACGCTGCGCTGATCGCACCGATCTCGGGTGTCGTGGCCAAGCGCCATGTGGTGCCCGGCGAGAAGCTCAGCGTCGAGCAGCAGGTGTTGACCATCGTCGACCTGGCAAAGCTCGAACTGGCCGGCAGCGTCGGCACGCACGAGGTCTCGCAGCTGGCGCCCGGCATGCCGGTGCAGGTGCGTATCGAAGGGCATGACGCCGAGGTGACCGGGCGCCTGGCGCGCATCGCGCCGGCCGCCGAGGCGGGCACGCGGGCCATCGGCGTCACCATCGAGTTGGCCAACCCGAAGGAAGCATTTCGTGCCGGGCAGTACGCGCTGGCGCGCGTGGTGCTGGCCGATCCGGCGCAGCGTTTGACGGTGCCGGTGACGGCGATCGGCAGCACGTCGGGGCAAGACCAGGTCTGGGTGATCGAGAACGGGGCTCTGGTGCGCCGTGCCGTCACCACCGGCCGGCGTGACGAACGCGAAGGGCGGGTCGAGGTGCTGCAGGGCTTGAATGCCGGCGCGCAGGTGCTGGCTGCGCGCTTCGACAACTTGCGTGAGGGCGCGCGCGCGGTCGTGGTCGCGCGGACAGCGCCGGTGGCTTCAGCCGCAGCGTCGTCCGCCGTCACGGTCAAGTAAGGAGCGCCGCATGTGGATCACCCGCGTCTCGATCAACAACCCGGTATTCGCCACCATGGTGATGGTGGCGCTGTGCGTGCTCGGGCTGTTTGCCTACGGCAAGCTCGGCGTCGAGCAGATGCCCGACGTCTCGCCGCCGATCGCCTTCGTCGACATCGCCTATCCGGGAGCGTCGCCCGAAGCGGTGGAGCGCGAGGTGACCAAGCAGGTCGAGGAGGCGCTCAACAGCATCGCCGGCGTCAAGCGCATCACCTCGCGCAGCTTCGAAGGGCGCAGCCAGAGCCAGGTTGAATTCACGCTGAATGCCGACATGGGCCGCGCGATGCAGGACCTGCGCGACCGGCTCGGCGTCGTCCAGGCCGCGTTTCCAAAGGACGCCAAGCCGCCGACGATCGCGCGTTTCGACAACGACAACAGCCAGCCGGCGGTGGTGCTGGCACTGCTGTCGAAGACACGCAGCACTCGCGAACTGTCGATCGTGGCCGACCAGAACGTCGGCAAGCGCCTGCAGCGCGTCGAAGGCGTCGCGCGCATCGAAATCAACGGCCTGGCCACGCGCGAGGTTCGCATCGACCTCGACGCGACGCGGCTGCGCGCGTACGGCATCACGCCGGCGCAGATCAGCGTGGCATTGAACCAGGCCAACAGCGACCAGCCGGTGGGCCTGCTGACCGACTCGACGCAGGACGCCATCCTGCGCGTCGAAGGCCGCGTGCGCGACCCCAAGCAGTTCGCCGACGTCGTGGTCGGCCGCAATGGCGGGCTGCCGTTGACGCTGGGTGACCTCGGGGTGCTGGTGGAGCGCGAAAAGGAGCCCGATTCGATGGCGCGCATCAATGGCCAGCGGGCGATCAGCTTCAACATCTTCAAGCAACAGGACGCCAACATCGTCGCCACCGGCGAGGCCGTGAAGGCGGCGATGGAAGAAGTGCGCAAGACGCTGCCACCGGACATGGAGCTGCGCCTCATCTATGCCAACAGCGATTTCGTCAAGGGCTCGTTGACGGGCCTGCAGCACACGCTGATCGAGGGCGCGTTGCTGACGGTGGCGATCGTGTTCCTGTTCCTGCATTCGTGGCGCAGCACCATCATCACCGGCCTCACGCTGCCGATCGCGGTGATTTCCAGCTTCATCGCCGTGTACGCCTTCGGCTTCACGCTGAACTTCATGACGATGATGGCGCTGAGCCTGTGCATCGGCCTGTTGATCGACGACGCGATCGTGGTGCGCGAGAACATCGTGCGCCACGTGCACATGGGCAAGGACCATCTCACCGCGGCACGCGAGGGCACCGACCAGATCGGCCTCGCGGTGATGGCCACCACCTTCGCGATCTGCGCGGTGTTCACGCCGGTGGCGTTCATGGGCGGCATCGTCGGCAAGTTCTTCTTCCCGTTCGGCATCACCGTGACGGTGGCCGTGCTCGTGAGCCTGTTCGTCAGCTTCACGCTCGATCCGATGCTGTCGAGCGTGTGGCGCGACCCGCCGGGGGTGCGTGCGCGCAACTGGCCCGTCGTGCGCCACCTGATCCGTGGCACCGACCATGCGCTGGACTTTCTGCACACGGTCTATGAGCGCCTGATCCGCTGGGCGTTTTCGGGGCGCCGGTTCCAGCTGCCGTGGCCGGCCTACGGGCTGCCCTTCGACGCGAACGGCCAGCGCGACCGCACGCAGCCACGCGGCTTTCGCCCCGCGACACTGACGCCGCGCGGCGTGATCCTGCTGGTCGGGCTGTTCAGCTTCATCGGCGCGCTGGCGCTGGCGCCGCTGGTCGGCACCGAATTCATCCCCGAAACCGACCAGGGATTCACGCAGTTGTCGCTGCGCATGGCGATCGGGTCGAGCCTCGAGCGCAGCGACGCCAAGGTGCGGCAGGTGGAAGAGATCGTCGCCGCGTTCCCCGAAGTGAAGACGGTGTCGGCCAACGTCGGCGGGCAGGGCAATGGTTTTGCAGTCGGGCGCGGCCAGGCCACGCTGAACATCGGCTTGGTCGGGCGCAGCGAACGCAAGCGAACGCAGAAACAGGTCGAAGATGCGATTCGCGATCAGATCGCCAAGATCCCGGGCATCGAGGTGGCGGTCGGCTTCAACCGGCCGATCTACGTGGCCATCCTCGGCAACGATGCGGACGGCCTGATCCGCATCGCGAAGGATTTCGCCGACAAGGTCAGGCAGATCCCCGGCATCGTCGATGTGGACCTGTCGGCCAAGCCGGGCCTGCCGGCCTATGCGGTGCGCCTGAAGCCCGGCGCGGTGCGCGAACTGGGCTTGACGGCTCCGCAGCTGGCGGCGTCGTTACGCGCCTATGTGAATGGCGACGTGGCGACCTACTGGACCACACCCGACGGCGAGCAGGTGGAGGTGCTGCTGCGCCTGCCGCAGGCACAGCGCGAGCGTGTCGAGCAGATGCGCCTGCTGCCGGTGGCCTTCGCGAGAGACGGCACGCCGATCACGCTCGACAGCGTGGCGACCATCGAGCCGGTGGTCAACCCCGACGTCATCCGACGCCAGAACCTGCAGCGCCGCGAGGCGATCTTCGCCGGCGTGCAAGGCCGCCCGGCAGGTGACGTGGGGGCGGACGTGCAGAAGCTGGCCAAGGAAACCCGCCTGCCGCCGGGCTACAGCTTCGACGTCGGCGGCGACACCCACGAACAGCAGGAGGCCATGGGCGCGATGCTCGGTGCGATGGTGCTGGCGGTGATCTTCATCTACATCGTGCTGGCCAGCCAGTTCGGCAGCTTCCTGCAGCCGATCGCGATCATGGCGTCGCTGCCCCTGGCCTTGATCGGCGTGATGCTGGCGCTGCTGTTCTGGCGCTCCACGCTGAACGTGTTCTCGATGATCGGTCTGGTGATGCTGATGGGCCTGGTGACGAAGAACGCCATCCTGCTGGTGGACTTCACCAACCATGCCCGCAAGGCCGGCGCCAGCGTGGCCGACGCGCTGCTGCAAGCGGGGTTGATCCGCATGCGGCCGATCATCATGACCACCTCGGCGATGGTCTTCGGCATGTTCCCGCTTGCGCTCGCATTGAACGACGGCGGCGAAATCCAGGCGCCGATGGGCCGCGCGATCATCGGCGGCGTGATCACCTCGACGCTGCTGACGCTGGTGGTGGTGCCGGTGGCCTATTCCTACCTCGACGACTTGTCGGGCTGGCTGCGGCGCAAGTTCAGCGCTCGCCGTGCAGCGAACAGTGGGGGCGCGACGCCGACGCATCGACCCGGATTCATGCCGGCCGACAAGGAGTGAGATCACCCGATCACAGGGTGAGCCGCCACCCATCGACGAGCGCACCGGGCGTCGTCAGCGAGCTCAACTGCCGTTCGCGGTAGGTTCCGCCTTCGGTGATGGTCTCGGCACGATCGGTGAGGGCGACGAGGCCGCTGCCGAACAAGCGCAGGAACGAATCATCGAAGCGCATCACCGACAGCGGCGCGACGAGGCGGCCACCCTCGACCCAGAAACAGGCGAAGCGCGTCATGCCGGTCATGCGGCACGCCTGGCGATCGGAGTAGTTGAGGTACCAGAGGTTGCTGACGTACAGGCCGGTGTCGAGGGCGGCAAGCGCGTCGGCCTCGGCCAGCGTGCCCGGCGCCAGCCGCAGCGCTTCGGGGCTCTCCTGCGCGTTGGCGCCGTTCGCCTCCAGCCCGTACTCGCGCGCCGAGCGCGGCGAATTGAGCGTGCCACCGGCGCGGCCGGCATCGATCAGCGTGACCACCGAGGGCTTGCTGAAGCCGTCGGCGGTGAAGCTTGGCGCGATGCTGTGCGATGTATCTTCGTGAAGGTTGATGCCGGGGTGCAGTTGGGCGTCGCCCTGCTCCAGGCGGCACAGGCTCGAGGTTCCCGTCCTGCGGGCCTTGACGCTGAATCCGCTCCAACCGAGCGTGCCGAGCAACTCAACCATCGCCGTGGGCGTGAAGTAGGCGCGATAGGCGCCGGGGCTCAGGCGGTGCGGCGCTTGCGCGAGCAGCACCATGCGTTGCGCCCCGGTGGCCACGCGTCGGGCAAACTCATCGGCGTCCCAGTGCGTGCCGGCATACGCCGTTTTCACGGCCTGATCGGCTGCATGGTAGAGACACCAATCGAAATGAAAGCTCTCGACACGGTGCCAATGTCGCTGGCCCCGGCTGTCGGCAAACGCCCGCACCACCGGACCGCCGGCGTAAAAGCCCACGAAGTCGAGCCCTTGCGCGGCGTCGGCGACGGCATCGATCAGCGCTGCGGGCGACGCCAGCTCGCCCGTTTCATCGCGCGTGCTGGACGTGACGGCGTCGGGTAACAGCAGGTAGGGGTCCTCGGGAACGTCGGCCAGCTGCGCCATCAGCAGGGAGCGCTGCGAGCGCAGCGTCGCGGTGTCGACATCGAGCCGGCCGGTGAGCGACAGCGTGGTGTCGATGCGCCGCCCGCCGCTCACCACTGCCAGCGTGGCATAGCCCTGGCTCACGTGGGTGGCCTGTCGGACCGCGGCGCGGTTGAAGCGGATGAAGTCGGAGTCCTCCGACTTCAGCGACAAGGTCACGCGTTCGTCGCCGCTGTCGGCGACGCAGACGGCGGCGGCCAGTGCGTCGAAAGCGAACTTGTCCGTGAGCGGCGAGCCAGCGTGCAACATGTTCATGCCTCGCCACCAAACACCGCGACGCCGCTGAACTTGCAGGCGGGCGCCGCGTGGCCCACGCGAATCACCTGCGACGGTTCACCCTTGCCGCAATTGGGCGTGCCCATGACTTCGAAGGTCGACGCGTCACCGACCATCGCGAGCGAGCGCCAGAACGTGGCGCTGATGCCGCGATAGTTGGGGTTGCGCACCACCTCGGCGAGTCGGCCGCGGCGAATCGCGCGGCCGTACTCGCAGCCGAATTGGAACTTGTTGCGCGAATCGTCGATGCTCCACGAACAATTGGTGCTCATCAGCACACCATGGTCGATGCTGGCAATCATCTCGTCGAGGCTCGCACTCCCGGCCTCGATGTTGAGGTTGCTCATGCGGTCGATGGGGGCGCGATTCCAGCTGCACGCGCGTGCCGTGGCTACCCCGTCGATGTCGCCGCGCAGGCTGCGGGCGCGCGCGAGCGACACCGCTCCACCCAAGGGCCGCTTCAGGATCCCGCGCTCGATGATGAGTTGACGCTCGGCCACCGCGCCGTCATCGTCGAACGCGAAACTCGCAAGTTCATGGCTGCGGGTCGGGTCATGGCTCACGTTCAGCAGCTCGCTGCCGTACGCGTAGCTTCCGAACATGTCGAGCGTGACGAAGCTCGTGCCGGCGAGGTTGCGTTCGTCCCCGAGGATGCGGTCCAGTTCCAGCGGGTGGCCGATGGACTCGTGGATCTGCAGCATCATTTGGTCGGGCATCAGGATCACGTCCATCTCGCCGCTCGGGCACTGATCGGCGCAGGCGAGTTCCAGCGCTTCGCGCGCCACGCGCGGCCCCTCGGTGGCGAAGTGCGCGCGGTCCAGCACCTCGAGCCCGCCTTGCTGGCAGAAGCCGCTGTACTGGCCGGCCGACGAACGCGTCTGCGTCACGCCGTTCACGCTCGCCGTGGCCTGCACGTTCGGCATCACGAAGCTCCATTGCTGCTCGGTGCGCCCGCCGTCGCCGGTAACGAAGAGCTGTTGCGTATCCACGCTGCACAGACTCGCGCACCAGTCGACGATGCGTTCGTCGAGCCGGGTCGCCGCGCTGGCCGCGGACAGCAGGTCGAGCTTGCTCTTCAGGCCGCTGGCCGCGGCCGGCCGGTCGACCCGGCTGCGATAGTGTCCCTGCGACGCGCAGGCGGGCAGGGCGCCGTAGTCGAACACCGAATGACGGGCCGCCGCGTGCGCCAGTTGGCGCGCCTCGCGGAACGCGGCGGCGAGCCCCGCCTCGCTCGCATCGCTGGTGGCCGCATAGCCGAGACCGCCGCGGTCGACCACGCTGACCATCACGCCGGCGTCGCGGACGCGGCTCGGGGCCTGGGCGACACCCTGCCTGACGGTGATTTCTTCCGAGTTCTCCACCACGCCGCGCACGGCCCAGCGCTGAACCGCCGGCGCGACGCGACGTGCGGTGGCTTCCAGTTGTTCGAGCATCGAGACTCCCTGCGCCGCTGCGTCGGCTCCCGAGAGAGAGCTCGTCGACGCCGGCGCCAAAGTGTATCGGTGCCGCGCCGCCTTGGGTGGGCAGGGGTGAAGCGACGTGGGGGTCGACAGTCAGTCGTCTAGCTTGACAGCGCTGGCCTCCAGCACGCCATTGGCAAACGTGCCGACGACTTCGATCCGCTTGCCCTCCAGCGTTTGCGGCGTGAGGTTGCGGAAGAAGGTCAGCGCGGTCCAACTGACCGCGACGGAGGGCGTGCCGCTGCGATTGAGAACGAAAGTCATCGCGGTGGTGTCGACGGTTGCAGCGGTGCCTTCACGCTCGACGGTGGCGCCACTCGGCTCGGCTTGGCAATGCACCGTCTTCGCGATCACCTTGGTCGTGCTCAAGGATCCTTCGATGGCCACGTAGAGGCCATCGGCCAGACCGCTGGCGGGGCAGCCCTCCAGCGTGGCCTGGCTGGCGTCGACCACGACATCGCGGACGGTGAAGGTCTGGGTTGCGGCGTCGTAGCGAACGATGTTGCCCTTCAGTTCAGCCTCCGGCTCGTCCTGGCCATCGCGGACGGTGACCGAGGCGGCTGCCAATGATCCATCGGCCAGCAGGTTGCCGCGAACGCGCACGTACGTCCCGTCGGCCAACGCGGCTGCTGACGGGGCAACCACCGCGCTGCCATAGCTCACCGTCAACCCGTCGAGTTGGAACGTGTATGCCGTCGTGTCGAGTGCGGCCACGGAACCGCCGACGTAGGCGGCGCTCCCGTCGCTCGGCAAGTCGCGCACGCGCACTTGCGCCGCGCCCAAGGTCGGGGTGCCGCCGGCTGGCACGCTCAGTGCGGACGGCAGTGCCAGGACCGACGCCACCTGACCGTTGGCCAGGCTGCGGCCGGCGGGCAATACCGCGGCAGCGCCAGCATCGACGCTGAGCTCGCCCAGTTTGAAGACCGCCGCACCGCCGCTGCCGAGATCGCTGATCAGGCCCGTGACCTTCAGGTACGTCGGCAGGGCGGCTTTCTTCTCGATGCGC
>JBGQEX010000130.1:0-11715 GCA_041496605.1 Piscinibacter sp. | reverse complement strand
GACTAACGGCGCCCCCATCGGCACTTTTCTTGGTTGCGCTTTCGCTCGCCATATCGCATGCTTGCTGTGCTTCAACGCCGGGAGCTACCAGCCCGGGCGCGTCGAGCGCCGAAGGAAGCCCAAGAGTAGGTGGCCTCAAGCCACCATTGAGCCTAGAGCTCAGAGCCAGTCGACGGACCTGATCCGTCTTGCCACCAAGTGCCCTCGAGGCCTTGGCCTGGGCTCCGCTGTCCATGCGGGGCCGATATTCCCACGCACGCTTTGCATCATGCGCAGCGCCGCGCAACCGCGCGCGTTGCCTCCTGAGTTGCCGGCCGGACCGGCTGCAGGAGGTTTTGCATGAACGAGTCGCGCACCGCCTTGGCAGCGGTGTTGCCAGTCGGCTCGGCGAAGTCGTCTTAGCTGGATGCCCTTGAGGCGTCTGGTGCAGGTGACGCCTGCACATCCCGCTGCGCGCGCCTCCGGAATTCCGGTGGATGTCGCGGTTCGCCTCGAGCGAATGGCCACGCGTGTACGCACCGTGTGCAAGGCGATCACTTTTACGCAAGCCCGCGCCGGTGGCCGTCATGGCCACTGGCGAAAAGCTGGCCAGTACTTCGCGCGATGGGGACGCGCTCACTTTGCCTTCACGGTCCGACCCCGACCGTGCCGACGGGCCGCGAGGGGTCAGTCATGTTCTTCGTCAACCTTTTCTGGAGGCGTCATGTCGACCGTCGATCTGCTCAGCATCAATCTCTTGCTTCTCCCACTGCAACCGGACCGGTGCGAATACGTGTTGTCCATCATCATGGCGCAGTACAACTGGCGCCACTCGACCAAGAAGAAGGGCGTCAGCAACAACACCGCCTACGAGCGTGCCCGGTTGTATCGGTGGTTGTTCACGTACCTGCGCGATGAGACCGAAAAGCAATACAAGCTCGATCCACGTTCTTTCAGCGGCAGGCATGTGGATGCCCTCATGGCGTATTGGAGCGACCGTGCGATAGAGGGGACGATTCGCCCGGCGACCATTCAGGCGTACTACTCGCACGTCAAGACGTTCACGCGTTGGATCGGCAAGCCGGCCCTCATGAAACCGATCGGTGCGTACTTTCCTTCACGCGCTTACTTCACGCGGATCTACAGCGCGACTTCGGACAAGTCATGGCGAGCCGCGGGCGTCGACGTGGAGACCATCATCCAAAAGGTCGAGGCCTACGATGCCCGCGCCGCAGCTTCCCTGCGACTGATGCGTGCATTCGGGCTGAGGTTCAAGGAGAGCGTGATGCTGCGTCCGCACGTCGACGTGGTGACGGCGGCGCAGGCAGGCAAATCCGGCGGCCCTGACGTGCTCTATCTCGACACCCACCGTGGAACCAAGGGCGGACGCCGGCGTTACATGCCGATCGAGAGTGACGCGGCTCGAATCGCCGTCGACTACGCGCGCTCGGTGACGCGCCGACCCGAAGACAGCGTCAGCGATCCGTCGCTGACCTTGGTGAAAGCCATTCGCCGGCTGCGCTACGTGATGGAGTGCTTCAAACTCACGAAAAAGGATCTGGGTGTCACGCCGCATGGCCTGCGCCACCAGTTCGCCGGCGAAGCCTACGCAGAGATCACTGGCGTTGCTCCGCCGGTCGCAGGTGGCCGTCTGGAAGACAAGGAGATGGACGAGGTCGCACGCCTTCGTGTCTCAGAGCTTCTCGGGCACGGCCGGAAGCAGATCACCAATGCGTATTTGGGTCAGTCCGTTGTTATGCGCAGCAAGGTGTGCGGTGGTCCGGCATCAGGAAGAGAGACCCCCTGCTCGACCTCGACATAAGTATTCGAGGGACTTGCCGAGTGGATGCACACGAGCCGATAGCTCCGCTTGGTTCGCGCCGGGGTCGTTTCAACGCTTCAGTCTCTCGTCGAAGAACCACGGCCGCACCTTCCACGATCTGAGCTTCGCGGCATCGGCGTGCCTGGGGTTGATGAGCACATTGCTCTCCTCGTTGACGATGACCGAGGGCACTTCCATCAGGGCCGATGCACCGCCAGCCAGCCAGGCGTCTCCGACGTCCAGTGACACCTTGCCCTCCGGCCGCGCCGTCCATCCGACAGGCAGTGAAGCCGCTGGACGCACCGTCCTCGCTGCCCAAACGTCGTCAGGCACTTCCACGCAGACCACGAACCGGTTCATCGGCAAATCGTCGGCTTCGATGTGCAACGCGGTCTCCAGCGCAGCGAGCGAGATCGTGCCCGCGCAGTACACCACCGGCTTTCCCTTCCGGTTCCATCGTCCGCCCGTCACCTCTGCGCCTTTTCCCGTCAAGTCCTGCGCCTCCCACTCTGGCGCGTCGGACGCGATTCGCCAGAGAAGGAAAGTCACGAGTACGCGCCCGACTGGGTTCGACTGAGCAAGTTGGAGACGATGCCTTGGCCTTCAGCGGTGTCCATCAACTCGGCAGGCTTCATTCCACCCAGTGCGGGAACAGGCCTGTCCAGCCAGCGAGCGACCCAGGCTGCGGCGTCGAATCCCTCGGGTTGCCCTGACTCTTCCACCATGCGCTGAACCTGACCGACCAGGTGCCCGATGCCGAGCACGCGTGAACTCTCGTCTGGCGACAGTGGCTTCGATTCACGGGCCTTGCGCTCTACCGTGGCCCGAGGCAATCCCAGGGTGACATACAGCCGTTCCTTGCTCATGCCCATGCGTGCGGCCATGTCCCCGGGCAGGGTGGCGGGCACCCCCTGCTTGATCGCGTGTACCCGCTGCATGGCGTCGAAATCGAAGATCTTGACGAAGCTCCAGGACTTCGAAAACGCACTCCGACGGTTCCCTGTCGGTGCGACCGTCGGCTTGACCTTGGTCGGCTGGCGCCGGATGCCACCCATCTTCAGCGCCGCCTTCCCCAAGGCAGGCTGCTCAAGCGTCCGACGTTCCGCGCTCGTTGCCATCTTCACTCCTTCAAATGAGCGTTAATAGTATCTCAAATGAGCTGATCCCGGATTGGCCGCGCTCCGCGCATCCGGCCCCTTCCCTTGTATCGAAGCATGTCGCGTTATCCGGTTCGGATCGCATCCACGCTTACCAGCGAGATCGCGGATGGTCGGGCCTGGCCGACCTCGTGGAAGTAGACGCAGTCGTGCGAACGTAGGTTTCGCGGCTCCACCAGCGGGCCTTTGATACGGCCGAATGCGCCGAGCCCGAGCAGTGGCAGCAGGCTGAGCCACCGGTTGCGGCGCCAGCAAAGTGTCGCCGTCGAATCCGCCGGCAGGCTGGCAGCGTCGGTGCGCTCACCATCGAACTGTAGCCAAAGCAGGTCGCCGATCAGTTCTCGGCCACCGTGGAGGCGAAGCACATCCCAGCCTCGCAGGCGCGAGATGGCGCTTGCTGCGGCTGCGGTGAGCTTCGGTGGCATGAGATCGAAGAGTCCGTCGGCAAGCTTGGTCGCTGCCTCAACCGATGCACAACGTTCGATCAGCGCCGCGAGCAGATACGAGGTCGCAGAGGTCGCGGTCACCGCGCGAGGCAGCGCCTTCGCCAACTCGGCAATGCAGACGATCCGGGGATCCTTCGCCAGCGCAGCGTCGAGTTCGATGCGGGGGTGAGTGAAGACAACGCGCTGTTCGAAACGGTTCGCGGGCAGGACGAGCCCCTGAGAAGCCAGGTAGCGCCGAAGGGCGGCCAGTTTCTCGGCGTTGTAGTCGGCGAGATCCGAATAGCGCAGCGTCTCGCCAGAACGGCGCTGGTACACCCAGTCCTGGCCGACGAGCCACAACCGGCCGCTCCAGTGCTTGACCTCGAAGACCACGATGCGCCGGGGCGTGACGACAACGATGTCGAGTTCGAACCGGCCGGCCGCCGTGCTGCCTGCGACTCGCGCGACACGCTTGCAGCAGAACAGTTCGCCGATTCGGGTCACCTCATGGCGGCCCAGCGCTCGGCGCAGCAGTGACTCGCCCTTGTCGCCGGCCTGTACATGCGCGAACTCCGGGAACGGTCGGGCAGCGATGATGTCTCGCCACTCATCAAGCCGATCTACCCAGCGGACTCCGAGGGGTCGGCGCTCAGGTATGCCCGGAAGGCGGTATGCCGCATCTTTGGTCAGATCGAAGTTCATCGAATGGCGCTCCGCAGTCTCAGCCTGGAAGTGGCTGCAGGCGATGCTCAAGTACGAATCGCTAGGTTCAAGTCCGACCCTCTGCTCGTGTCCGAAAGACGTGCCATTTTTCGGACTCGAACATGCACCTCGAACCGTCCGCCGCTACCGGCCGGCGCGTGTCTTCCAGCATCGACGCGGCGGTCGCACGTCGGGTGCAACGCGCCGCACCGAGCACGTGTTCACGCCGGCCCTGTTCGCCAAGACCGGCAGCCGCGCGGCCGTCGACAAGGCCTTTCAGCGGCTGTGGAGCGCGGCACATTGCGCCGGCTGGCGTGCGGGCTCTACGACAAGCCGCGCGATGACCCGTTGCCCGGGCACCTTGTGGCTATCGGTTCGCGGAGCTGGACGACGCCGATGCGCTTGCCGGCGCCTCCGCGAAGCAGCCGCGAGGAACCCTGAGGGTGCTGTGCCCGCCCGCGTTTGCTGCGCACCAGCTGGCCCGGCACCTGCCGCGCTTTCGGGCGAAGCATCCGCAGCTCGGGCTGGAGATCGCGGCGCCGGGAGCTGTCGACGAGGCCGACCAGAACTTCGACGTTTCGATCGTTTCCGTCGGGCAGCAGCCGCTCGAGGGCGATTTCGTCGCGCGCAGGCTCGCGCGCTCGACCTTCATCGTCTGTGCAGCGCCCGTCTACCTGAAGCGCCGGGGTCGGCCCGACCATCCCGACGAGCTGTTGCAGCACGACGGCGTGCTGCCTGCGGTGTCGGCGGTCCGCCGGGAGCTGACCCTGTATCGAAGGAGTGCCGACAAAGGTGCGAAGTCTTCGGCCGTGGTGACAATTCCGACGCCGCCGGCGGCGCTGTCCACGAGCCACATCGATCTGCTGCTCGCGGCTGCCATCGCCGGGCTTGGGATTGCCGGCCTGCCGTCGTTTGTGGTCGAAGAGGCCTTGCGTGATGGCCGTCTTGAGCGCGTCTTGCCGCAGTGGCACGGCGCTTCGCTCACGTTGTATGCCGCCATGCCGACGCGCAAGCACGTGCCCGTTCGCACACGCGCTTTCGTCGACTTTCTCGTGAGCACGTTCGGGGGTTCCGATAGCGACCCATGGATGCCTGCCGGCGAACTGCAGTCCCGACGTTAAGGCTCGTTCATCCAAGCAGGAATGTCACGCTGCCCGTGCAGCACGCGCCAGACGTCGACGTAGTCGTCGTGTTCGAAGTAGAAGACCAAGTAGGGGAAACGCGTCAGGGGCCAAAACCTCAAGCCGGGCAGATTCAGTTCGTGGGCGTATCGCGGCGAACCGGAGGCTGGCTGTCGACCGATGTGGGTGTAGGCCTTCTCAAGAGCCTCGATGAAGTCCAGGGCCGCCTCGAAAGCACCCTCGCCCAGGTAGTGATCGATGGCCTCATCAACGTCCCGGCTCGCCAACTTTCTCGGGATGACGGGCTTTGCCTTCACCGTCGGGCGCGACGGTTGACGCGTTCACGCAGAGAAGCGAAGTACGCAGCACCCGCCGGGGCTGTCAATTTGGAGCTTGCGCCTTCGATCAGCAACCCACGAAGATGCAGTCGATCCTGATCCTTGCGGATCAGTTCACGCACATATTCGCTGCTGGTCCCGAAGCCGCGACGGGTAACCTGCTCGTCAACAAAGGACTTGAGCGAATCGGGGAGTGAAATGTTCATCGTGCTCATGTTCAGATGGTAGGAGCCTTGGCAAAATTTGGCAAGCTTGGCTCATTGGCCTCGCATCTGGGCGACGCTGATGCCGAGATCGCACCGGTGCCCACCGATGGCGGGCGGCCGAAAGCCCGAGCCCGTTCGCGCCGCGACAGCCGCAGGGCTTCGGCGGTGCGACCCCGGAGGCAGCTACCATCTGCCGCCATGCGCCTGCTGCTCTACAAGGATCTCGATACCCGCCGCGTCAAGCCGGCCTTTGCCAAGTTGCGTGCCGCCATCGAGGCCGGCGACTTTCGCAGCGCCGACGTCAAGAAGCTCGCTCCCACACCCTACTGGCGCGCCAAGCTCGACTACGCCAACCGGCTGCTGCTGCAGTTCGCCCGCTGGGGCGACGAAACCGTCTGCCTGGCGCTGGAGGTGATCGAGAACCACGCCTACGGGAAGTCGCGCTTCCTGCGCGGCGCCACGGTGGATGAGGCCAAGATTGAGGGCGAGTCCGCGATGGGCGATGCCGCCGCCCATGGCATCGCCGACGCCGTCCCGTTGCGATGGCTGCACGCAAGCCGCGCCGAGTTCGAGCTACTCGACAAGCCCATCGTCTTCGACGACGCGCAGGAAGCGGTGCGTCGGCTGCCCGCGCCGGTGGTGGTGGTGGGCTCAGCGGGGTCGGGCAAGACAGCGATCACGTTGACCAAGCTGCGCGAAACCGAGGGCCGAGTGCTGTACGTGACTCACTCGGCGTATCTCGCTCAGTCGGCGCGCTCGCTGTACGACGCCCACGGCTACGAGAACCCGGCGCAGGAAGCCGAGTTCCTGAGCTACCGCGAGTTTGTCGAGACGCTGCGCGTGCCCACAGGCCGCGAGGTGACGTTCACCGCATTCCGCGGCTGGTTCGAGCGTCATCGTCAGGCGCTGCGCAGCACGCTCGGCGAGTTGGACGCGCACGCGCTGTTCGAAGAATTCCGCGGTGTGCTCGGCGCTGGCGCGCAGGGCCCGCTCGATCTACCCGCCTACCAGGCCTTGGGGCCACGCCAGTCCTTGCTGAGCGGCCCGCCCCGCGAGGCGGCCCATGCGCTGTTCCATCGATACCGGCAGTGGCTGGTCGAAGCGGGCCTGTTCGACCTGAACCTGGTCGCGCACGACTGGCGGTCGCTGGCGCAGCCGGTCTACGACTTCATCGTCATTGACGAGGTTCAGGACCTCACGAACGCGCAGCTCGCGCTGGTGCTGGCCTGCCTGAAGCAGCCCGGGCAGTTCCTGTTGTGCGGCGACTCCAACCAGATCGTGCACCCCAACTTCTTCTCCTGGGCGGCGGTGCGCGCGCTGTTCTGGAACGGCCTCGCCGGCGAGGCCACGCAGCACCAGGCGCTGTCGGTGCTGCAGTCCAATTTCCGCAACACGCGGGCCGTCACCCGGCTGGCCAATGCGCTGCTGAAGATCAAGCAGGCCCGCTTCGGCTCGATCGACCGCGAAAGCAATTTCCTGGTCCACAGCGCTTCGCCCCTGGAGGGCGCGGTGAGCCTGCTGCCGGCGCGCGAGCCTGCGTTGCGCGAACTCGATGCGCGCACGCGCGCGTCGGTGCACCATGCAGTGGTGGTGCTGCGCGATGAAGACAAGGCGGCCGCGCGCGAGCACTTCCGCACGCCGCTGGTGTTCTCGGTGCACGAGGCCAAGGGGCTGGAGTATCCGCACGTCATCCTGTACACGCTGGTGTCTGGCCAGCGCACGGCTTATGCGGACGTCTGCGACGGCGTCACGCCCGCCGACCTGGAGGTCGACGCGCTCGAGTACCGACGCTCGCGCGACAAGGGCGACAAATCGCTCGAGCTGTACAAGTTCTACGTCAACGCGCTCTACGTGGCGATGACGCGCGCCGTCGAAAGCCTCGTGCTGGTGGAGTCCGACACTGCCCATCCGCTGCTGGGCCTGTTGGGACTGAAGGTCGTTGCGCAAACGAATGCGCCGGCGGCGGCGCAGGTCTCCTCGCGCGACGAATGGGCGCAGGAGGCGCGCAAGCTCGAGCTGCAGGGCAAGGACGAGCAGGCACGCGCCATTCGCGACACGTTCCTTCAAGCCAAAGCGGTGCCCTGGGCACCCTGGTCCGAGACCTTGATGCGTGAGTTGCTGCCACGCGCGCTCGACCGGACGCAGCCTTCGGCCAAGCCACGCCAAGCGCTGCTGGACTACGCGCTGTGGCATGGTCAGCACGCATGGGTCGAGCAGCTGGCGACCAAGGCGCAGTTCCAGGCTGCTCGCGCCCTGGCACCGGGCGGTGAACTCGGCGCGCTGCCCCACGACGACTATTTTGGCGACTACCTGCGGCAGCAGCAGCTTGCCTGGCGCGCCGTCGCTTCGCTGCGCCAGCGCCACCTGCATTCGTATGCAGCACACAATTTCAAAGACCTGCTGCGCCAGTGCGACCAGTACGGCGTCGACCACCGCGGCCCCACCGGCGCCACAACACTGATGCTGGCGGCGCGCGCGGGCAACGTGTCCCTGGTCGAGGCTCTGCTCGAACGCGGCGCCGACCCGCAGGCCGAGGACGAGTTCGGCCACACGGCATGGTGGTCAGCGCTAAACCGTGCCACGGAGGACCCCGAGTTCGCGCACCGGTCGATCGCGCCGCTGTTCGAGCGCATCGCCCCGGCGGTGCTGGATGTGCAGACGGATGACCGCTTGGTGAGACTGGAGCACCATCAGGGCGAGTACTGGGTGCTGAGCTTGATGCTGGCCGGCTTCAAGACCCAGTGCAGTCGCTGTGTGGAGCGGTCGCAGCGCGCGTACAAGTACCAACAGGGCTTCTTCGCCGATGCACTGCACGGCACGCTGGAATGCCTGCCCGAACACCTGTGGAAGACCAAGCGGCGCAAGCGAAGCTACGTGAACCAAGTTCTCGCACGTGCGGAGGTGCGCAGTCCGTACCGGCCGGCGCGCCGGCTGTGGGTGCGGACCATGAACGGCCACTATCTGCCCAACCCGTTGATGCAGTTGCGCCCACACGCCGGCAACGATGGGCCGAGCTGGCGACCGGTGTACGAGGTGCTGAACCTGCCATGGGTTGACGCCGGGACCGCTGAAACGGACAGCCCATATCTGGGCCTGACGAGCATCGTGGACTCTGCGGTGCGGCGGATGCGAGCAACCACGATTGGGTCGCATGACGAGTTGTCAGCGACAACCACTTCTTCGGCCGATGAACGGACCTGCAGTCGTGACGCCGCGTGATGGGTTGACATGCATCGCGGTGCCAGAAGTGACCATTTGCCGGGCCTCTGTGTCAGTGCATCGCATTTGCAATACACTCTTGCCCATGAAGACCGCAACCATTCCTTCCATTCGCGTAGAACCCGACCTGCGAGAACAGCTCGAACAGGTGCTGCGCGAGGGTGAAAGCCTATCTGCATTCGTGGAAGCGTCGGTCCGAGAGAACGTCAAACGACGGGTGGATCAGGCTGCTTTCATTCAGCGAGGCATCTCCTCGCTTGAAGCTGCGCGACGCAGCGGCGAATACGTCAGCGCGGAGGCAGTGGTTCGCAGCCTCGAAGATCGGCTTTCCGCGGCGCGGGCCGGTAAGCGACGGAAATCGTCCTCAGTGCGCGGATGACCTACACGGTCCTTCTGACGCTCGAGGCGCAGGAGGATCTCGAGCGGCTCTTCGACTTCGTGCTCGAACGCGAACTGACGCGGGAAGGCGGGGACCTTGACCTTGCTGCGGAGGCCCTGGCGGCTATCAAGGCGGGTCTGCAGGTGCTCGAACGTTTCCCCTTCACCTGCCGCAAAGCCGCCGACAACCCGTTTCTGCGCGAGCTCGTCATTCCGTTCGGGGCCACTGGGTATGTGGCCCTGTTCGAGGTCGTCAATAGCACGAACGTCGTGGTTGGCGCTGTCCGCCACCAGCGAGAAGACGACTACCACTGACCGGCCGCAGTGTCGTGGAAGGGTGGAAGGCACAAGGCGCCGACCTGATAGCCCCACCCAAAAGGAAGGTCGCCGAGAACGCTGGTCGCGGGCCGACGCAAGCAATCCAGCGGCTGCTGCATGGCGGGAAATTCGGATGACGAGACGTCAAGGTCCGGCCCTCTGTCGTCACTCAACCCAACGTCTTGAACGGCGGCAATGCAGCGGCTGCGGCCCTTCACGCTCGACCTCTGAACTCACGGTCTCATCCACATTCCGGTCGACCAGGCGTCACGACAATCGCGGCACGAGCGGCAGGTCTCAAGGTACTGCAGACATCGCCCGCCGTCCGGGTGCGGTCATGAAGCTACAAGAGCAACAGCTCAAGGGCCGCTGGCGTCACCCGACGCCCAGGGCCGATCGAATGGCAGCTGGTCAAGGCGTCCAACTCGCGCTGCCGACCCTGAGCAGACGATCGCAGGCTCAAACTCGCAGGCGCCAAGCGGTCGTTGGCGTGGTGGCGCTGGTCTAGATTCCTTGACTGATCCGAATTTGTATTGGTTGAGTCAAGTTTTCTACGCGGCGATGTGGACTTCGTCGCACCATGAGTTGACGGCGGCTTCTGCGGCGTGGAAAGCGGCGCATGGATGCCGGCGGATCGGCCGACGCCATCGGGATGATCGGCGCCATGGCCGGGCGCAGGATGCGCGAGTAGACGCGTGTGTAGAACAGCGCCGTTCGCAGCCCTTCGTCGGTGAGCCGATAGCGATGGGTCTTGGGCAAGCGCTCGATCAGGCCGAGCGCACGATCGATGCGTTGGTGGTCGATGCCCGGTCGCTGACGCCCGCTCCCGACCTGCGCGCTACCGAGACCTACGAGATGCGCGGCACTTTCCTGTATCGGCGCGGTCACCCGCTGGCTCGCAAACGAGCCGGCGTGAGCTTCGATCAGCTTCGCACCTATCCGCTCGCATCGACGCCGCTCAGCGACGAAGTGGCACGCGTGCTGGTCGAGCGCTACGGACCCGACGCGCACCCGACGCGCTGCGTGACGCTGCGCTGCGAGGAGCTTCCGAGCCTGGTCGAGTTGACGCGGCGCACCGACGCCGTGCTGATCGCCATCCGCGCAGCCGGTCCCGACCTGGTCGAGCTGGCCATGAAACCGGCCCTGAACGCTACAGCGCGATTCGCCATCGTCACGCTGGCCGGTCGCAGCGAAGCTCCGGCATTGCCGATCGTGCGCCGCCTTATGCAGGAACTTCTGCGAGACGCTTGAGTGGCGCGACGGGAGACATGCTTTCGGTTCACGGGTCACCGACGCCGGTGACGCCAGCCTCTGGCGCGATGCACGAGGGGTGCTCGCGACGTACTGTCAACCACTGGACGTGCCGGGCGGCGCAACAAGGACAGCGGTCGACGTCCAGCCCAAGTGATACATGATCTCGCGCAGGATGAGCAGGGTTGCCGCTGCCTCCAGCCCGACGGGCAGGCCCTCGAGCGTGCCCGGGTGACCTAGCGACGCCGATGCCAACCGCTGGAACAACTGCTCCACCACCTCCAGCGCCATCGTCGCACATGCAATGGCAGCCCACGCCTGCAAGCCATCATCGATGCTGACCAGCGCGGTCTGCGGATCGAGCTGGTGCCCGAGCCGCATGACTTCGCCCTCGACCGCGTCGATCGACTGCTCGATCTCGAGCGATGTCGGCGGGTCGCGATGGAAGTAAGTTCGCGCGATGTGCAGTGCGCCGATGCCCAGACCTGCCATAAGAAGCACCACCGCCGGACCCATGCTGACAGAACAGGGTGAAGGATTCGCCGAACTGCGACAGCGGTACTGCAGCGGATTCGCGGGGACAACGCCCAGCCACCTGTTCGATTCCGCGCGAGCCTATCCACACATACAGTTTCCATCGCTCGCGGTGCGGACCTGACACAGGGCCGCCACCTCTAGGAGCGTGGGCGGCAGAAGACCGGACGTGGGGGCAGGAACTGGCATGAAGCTTGAATGTTGAACGGCATGGCCATCAGTTACCGCCCCTACGAACCGCAGCAGGAGATGCTGCTGCCCGCGT
>JBGQEX010000129.1:0-11869 GCA_041496605.1 Piscinibacter sp. | reverse complement strand
TGGGTTGCCCGAGCCGGCCGTTCTTGCGGATCGAAGTCTTCTTGCTCGGCCAGCGTGTCGTCAAGAATCGATTGAAGGTTACGCGCCCTTACCATGCATGTCGCGTGGCTTTCGACGCGGCTTTGATTTGAATCAGAGCAACACACGCGCTCTGCGCAAGGCCTTCGAGGTGAAAGTCGCGCGTAAGGTCGGGTGCAAGAAGACCGTGGCGGACACTGCCGCAGCGCATCGGTGCGCGCTGTCGCCACCGTGGCGGTGTGCGAATCGGAAAGGCGATTCACCGATGGCCGTCGCAGACCATCGGCGTGGGGGTTTGCCGGGCACGGCGCGCGCCGCAAGGACGCCTACTCGTCGGGATCCTTGTATTCCTTGGGCAGGCGGTGCGCGACGCCCTTGTGGCAGTCGATGCAGGTCTTGCCGTCCTTCTTGGCAGCCATGTGCTTGTTGTAGACGGTCTGCTTCTGAACGTCCTTGCTCATCGCATCGAAGCTGTGGCAGTTGCGGCACTCGCGCGAGTCGGTGGCCTTCATCTTGTCCCATTGATGCTGGGCCATTTGCATGCGTCGCGCTTCGAACTTCTCAGGCGTGTTCACGCTGCCCATGATTTCGTGGTAGAGGTCCGACGTGGCGCCCACCTTGGCCACGACCTTGTGCTGCCACTCCCTGGGCACATGGCAGTCCGAGCACACCGCGCGCACGCCGGTTCGGTTGGCGTAGTGCACCGTTTCCTTGTACTCCTTGAAGGAGTTGTCGACCATGGAGTGGCAACCGGTGCAGAACTCCAGCGTGTTGGTCGCCTCCATCGCCGTGTGGAACCCGCCCCAGAAGAAGACGCCGCCGAAGAAGCCGACCAGCAGGATCGCCAACAGCGGGTACTTCGCACTGGGGCTGCTGAGGAAGGCCCATAGTCTTCTTATTGCGCCGACGCGATCATTCGCCACGGAGGACTCCCTTGAACGTGATTGGGAAGAACAACCGAGGCGCGCCGCATCCGTTGCGGCTCGCCACGGCAGCGTGCGTTACATCGCCAAGATCCACTGCACCAGGTTCTTGGTGTCGGCGGCGTTGGCCTTGATGATCTTGTGTTCTTCCTCGTGGCCGTCGGGGAACTTGGCCTTCTCGCCGCTCGTGATGTGCGTGATCAGGCGCTGTTCGGCTTCGGCCTTGCCCTTGTACTTGGCGGAGACTTCCTTGAAGGACGGGCCGTCTTTCTGCTTGTCGATGCCGTGGCACTTCAGGCAGTTGTTCTGCCGCGCCAAGGCTTCGGCCGCGGCGGCATCGGCGGCATAGGCTGGCGCCGAGACGCCGAGTACCGCCAACAGCGCGAGCAAGCCGACCGTCTTGTGGGGGGCGGAAGGGAATTTCATAGGAGCCTCTGCAAGGTTGATACGCACCGGGCGCGTTGTTCTTTGCACGCTCGGCCGGCCCCGGTGCCCTGCCTCGCTGCGGCCCACTCGCATCGCATCGTTGCGCACTGCTCGAGGCCTCATGCCGAAAATACTGCGCGGCTCTCGGTGCCGCGTTGATTTGAATCAGATGCGGCAGCGCGTAGTGTGCAGATCGTCTTGCTTGTTGGCAACCCGCATGCGAAGGCAGGCGATGCATTCACGCGCGTCGCGTGCCCTGCCCGGCTACGGCAGCTTGACCGCATCGATGTCGACCTTGACGCCCTTGGCGCCCAGCCCCAGCGTTCTCACGTACGACACGAAGTGGCCGCGGGTGGTGATGTTGTCGTCGTGGACCGCGAAGCCGACGTTGTAGACACCACCGCTCTTCAGTGCTTTGTCATCGTCGTTGCCGAGACCCAGCGGGCGAATCATCACGACCGTCCACTGCCCGTCCTTCCAACTCGCGATGGCGTTGTTGTCGGCCGCGGAGCCCTTGGCGTCCTCGCGGCTGAGCACGTAGTCGGGGATCAGGTCGCCTTCCTTCCAGCCGGCCTTCGGATCGAACGGCACTGCGTTCTGTTCGCGGATCAGGAAGTGGTCGGCCTTGCGCAGCTGGTCGGCGGTGATCGACTTGTAGCCGACCTTCTTCTCGTCCCACATGAACTTCGGCTCATGCGTCTTGGCGTCGGCGTTGCCACCGAACGGGTCCTTGCCGGCATCGCCGAGACGCCATTCGAGCACGTAGCCGTCGTCGGCCATGCCGACCGCATGGCTGCGGTGCGCGCGCCACTGGATCAGGTCGAGAAAGCCGCCCGCCGCCTTGATCTTGGCGATGTCCTCGACCGACTTGCCGGTCTTCCAGTCGGACGGGTCGGTGCGCGTGTCGGGCAGGTACTTGCGCACATCACTCTTCTTGATCGCGGTGAGCAAGGGGTTGGCAGCCACCTCTTCCTTGGTGAACTGCTTGGGCATGTCGCGCTGGCCGTCGTGGCAGGTGAGCCAGCAGCCTTGCTTGGCAAAGGCCGGCACCTTGCCATCGTCGATCATGACCGACATGCGGTCTTCATAGATGCCGGGCTGCTGGCCTTCCTGCACCACCTTGTCGAGCTTGGGGTAGCCGTAGACCTTCCACTCGTGACCATCGAAGCGAAGGTACTGGTGTTCGCTGCCGGGGAAGGCGTTGGCGGTCTTCCACTGGAAGCGCAGGTAGGCGTTCTTGTCGTCGAAGGCGGCCTGCACCTTGAGATCCACGTGGCCGTTCTTGCCGGCCACCGGTGTGGGTTCGAGCGGGCCGGCTTTCACCAGCTTGTCGCCCATGTCCTTTTCACCGCCCGGTTCGTCATGGCAGGCCACGCAGGCATCGCCGCGCTGGACTTGCCGGCCCGCGCCCTCGTGGCCGGCGCTGCGCAGCCATTCGTACGAGGACTGCCCCGGATAGAACAGCGTGATGTTGGTTTCAGGCACCTTGGACCAATTGATCTTGGCCGGCTCCACCGCCCAGGTGGACGCAACGCCCAGCGATGCCAGGGCAAGGCACAGCACATTCTTCTTCATGACACGCTCCTGTCGGAATGAGGGACTCATCGTTCGCGACTAACGCTACGCGCGAATGCCCGCCCTGTCGCGTGGCGCGCGACGCTGCGTTGATCTGAATCAGAGGAGAGGCCGCGTGGCGCGGCACTCGCGTCAGGCGCGCGCGAGTTCGCCGCGCATCGCGGCGATCACGGCCTGGTAGTCGGCCTTGCCGAAGATGGCGCTGCCGGCGACGAAGGTGTCGGCACCGGCACGGGCGACGTCGCAGATGTTGTCGACCTTGATGCCGCCGTCGACCTCGAGCCGGATGTCGCGCCCGCTCGCATCGATGAGGCGCCGCGCCTGCGTGATCTTCTTCAGCGCCGAGGCGATGAAGCTCTGCCCGCCGAAGCCCGGGTTCACGCTCATGATGAGCACCAGGTCGACCTTGTCGATCACCCACTCCAGCACGTCGAGCGGCGTGGCCGGGTTGAACACCAGGCCGGCCTGGCAGCCTTCGCCCTTGATCAGCTGCAACGTGCGGTCCACATGCGCCGACGCATCGGGGTGGAAGCTCACCAGGTCGGCGCCAGCCTTGCAGAAGGCCTGCGCCAGCGCGTCCACCGGCTGCACCATCAGGTGCACGTCGATCGGCACCTTGGCGCCGTCGGGCTTCACTGCATGCTTGCGCAGCGCCTCGCAGACCATCGGCCCGAACGTGAGGTTGGGCACGTAGTGATTGTCCATCACGTCGAAATGAATCCAGTCGGCGCCGGCCGCAATGACCTTGTGCACCTCGTCGCCCAGGCGGGCGAAATCGGCCGAGAGGATGCTGGGAGCGATGCGGTAGGTCGGTGTCATGAAGGGATTCTAGGAGGCTGCCTAGAATGCGCCCGATGGCCACCTCCTCCAAACCCGAGTTCACCTGCAGCGTCGCCGTGCGCGCACTGCCCGAGCAGTCGCAGCCCGACGCCGGCCAGTACGCCTTCGCCTACACCGTGACCATCCGCAACACCGGCGACGTGACGGCGCAGCTGATCGCACGCCACTGGGTCATCACCGACGCGCACGGCCACACCGAGGAAGTGCGCGGCCTCGCGGTGGTGGGCCACCAGCCGCTGCTGAAACCCGGCGAGCATTTCGAATACACCAGCTGGACGCGCATCGCGGCGCCCAACGGCACGATGCGCGGCACCTTCCTGTGCATCACCGACGACGCCCGCACCTTCGATGCACCGGTGCCCGAGTTCGGCCTCACGTCGCCGGCTACGCTGCATTGACACTCGCGCGCAAGTCTGACGACGCCAGCTCGCCGTGGGACCTGACGGCGCTGCTCAACGCCGCGCAGCGCGCAGCCGACGCCAAGAGCAGCCTGCCCGAGCGGCACCTGTGGCTGATCCGGCTGATGGAGTGGCTGCGCCACGCACCGATCGCCTCCGAAACGCAGACGCCGACGCCGGTGCTGCGCCTGAAGCATCTGCTGAACGTGCTGGACCGCAACGAGGAACACCGCGCACGCGTGGCCTTGCTGCTGGCACAGTTCTGGCGCGAGGTCGACACGCCGGCGCTGTTCGCCGACTTCGGCTTCGCGCCGCGCATGGCGCTGTTCGGCGAGCTCGGCCAGCGCTTGCGGCTGCGCCTGTTGCCGACCACGCCGGCGACCACCGACCTCGGCGAACTGTTCGGCCTGTTGTTTCCGCACGCCGATGACGCGGCCTGGCTCGAAGCGCTCGACGAGGACACGCTGGCGCGACTGGTCGCGCTGGTGTCGCCCGACATCGGCGAAGCGGCGAAGGCGCCGCTGCTCGACGCCATCGTGTTCCTGTCCAGCGCGGTGCGCGCGGCCGGCTTCTCGGGCCCGCTGCGCCAGCGCATGAGCGCCGAGCTGCTGGTCGACGCGCCGTTTCGCCAGCTCGCGCGCGTGGCCGAGCAGGTGTGCGAGCTGGCCGCCGACGGCGACACGGCGGCGCTGTTGCGCGAGGCGCAGTACCTGCGCGCGCTGCTCGACACCTGCCGCCGCTGCGCCGACAGCGTGCATGAGCATCTGGAGGAACACGGCGTGTCGGTCGACCTGGTGTTCGAGGTCGACCAGTTGCGCCTGCGCACGCACCGCATCGAAGAGCTGCTGATCTGCGTGCTCAGCCCCGAGCCGGCGCGCGACATCGCGCAGCTGTTGGCCGGGCTGGTGCGCACCGCGCGCGAACGGCGCAGCGTGCGCGCGCTGCTGTCACGCCACTACTCGCTGCTGGCGCGCAAGGTGGCCGAACGCAGCGCCGAGACCGGCGAGCACTACATCACCCGCAACCGCACCGAATACGCCGCCATGCTGCGCGCCGCAGCCGGCGGCGGCGCGGTGCTCGCGGGCACCACCTTCGTCAAGTTCCTCGTGCTGGCACTCGGGCTGTCGGCGTTCTGGGGCGGCTTCTGGGCCGGCGTCAACTACGCCACCAGCTTCGTCGTCGTCCACGTGCTGCACTGGACAGTGGCGACCAAGCAGCCGGCGATGACGGCGCCGGCCATGGCCGCCAAGCTGAGCGACGTCAGCAGCGACGCAGCGGTCGAGGGCTTCGTCGACGAGGTGGCGCACCTGATCCGCTCGCAGGCCGCCGGCATCTTCGGCAACCTGCTCGTCGTCGCACCCTTGGTGCTCGCCGTGCAGTGGGCGTGGCGCGGGCTGTTCGGCGCGCCGCTGGTGGGCGTGCACGACGCCGAGCATGTGCTCGCGACGCTGACGCTGCTGGGGCCCACCGCCCTGTTCGCTGCGTTCACCGGCGTGCTGCTGTTCGCCAGTTCGATGATCGCCGGCTGGGCCGAGAACTGGTTCGTCTGGCACCGGCTCGACAGCGCCATCGCCTGGAACCCGCGCAGCATCGCGCGGCTCGGCGCGCCGCGCGCGCAGCGCTGGGCCGCCTACTGGCGCGCCAACATCTCGGGCTATGCGGCCAACATCTCGCTCGGCTTGCTGCTCGGCATCGTGCCGGCGGTGGCGGCGTTCTTCGGCCTGCCGATCGAGGTGCGCCATGTCACCTTGTCGACCGGCCAGTTGTCGGCCGCACTCGGGGCGCTGGGCTGGGACGTGCTGCGCCACGGCGCCTTCTGGTGGTGCGTGGCCGGCATCGCGGTGACGGCGGCGCTGAACCTGGCGGTGAGCTTCCTGCTCGCGTTCAAGGTGGCGCTGCGTTCGCGCGGCATCCGGCTCGCCGACCGCAGCCGCATCTATCACGCGATCGGGCGGCGCTTTCGACGCCAGCCGGTAAGCTTCTTGTTGCCGCCGGCGTGAGTCAGTGGGGGTCGTCGTGCGGTGCGCGCTCGCCGCGCTTGCGGCCCGAGAACATCGTCCACCACACGATCAACAGCAGCAGCACCAGGGCGCCCAGCGCTTCCAGCAGAATCACCCACATGTTGAAGTTCCTCGAGCGCCGCAGCGCATGGACGGCGGGCGCGATTCTAGGCGTGCTGGCCGCTTGCGCCAGCGGCCCGGTCATGGCGCCGGCCCCCGTCGACACCAGGCCGCCGCCCGCCCCGGTGACGGCGAGCGCGCCGCCATTGCAGCGCGCGAACGCGCGCTGGGTGCCGGTGAGCTTCACCGACCTGCCCGGTTGGGACGCCGACCGCAGCGTCGAATGGTGGCCCGCGCTGCTGCGCGGCTGCGAACGTCCGCCGCTCGAATGGGTGCGCTTGTGTGCCGATGCGCGCAAGGCGACGCCGGGCTCCGACGCCGCGGTGCGCGCCTGGCTGCAGCAACGGCTGCTGCCCTACCGCGTGGAGTCGCTCGAGGGCGCGAGCGAAGGCCTCGTCACCGGCTACTTCGAGCCGCTGGTCGAGGCTCGCCGCAACGCGCAAGGAGCGTTTCGCGTGCCGCTGTACCAGCAACCCGCCGACCTCGCGACGCGGCGCCCGTTCTGGACACGCCAGCAGGTCGACACGCTCGCGGCCGCGCAAACGAGCCTGCGCGGCCGCGAGCTCGCGTTCGTCGCCGACCCGCTGGACTCGCTGATCCTGCAGATCCAGGGCTCCGGCCGCCTGCACCTCACCGACGCCGACGGCAGCCGCAAGCTGGTGCGCGCCGCGTTCGCGGGGCACAACGACCAGCCGTACAAATCGGTCGGCCGCTGGCTGATCGAACAGGGCGAGCTGAAACCCGAGCAGGCCTCGTGGCCGGCCATCAAAGCCTGGGCGCGCATGAATCCGAAGCGGCTCAACGAACTGCTGTGGAGCAACCCGCGCGTGGTGTTCTTTCGCGAAGAGCCGCTGAGCGACCCGGCGCTCGGACCGCGCGGCGCGCAAGGCGTGCCGCTGACGCCGGGCCGCTCGATCGCGGTCGATGCGCAGAGCGTTCCCTATGGCACCCCAGTCTGGCTCGACACCACCGAGCCGCTCGCCAGCAGCCCGCTGCGGCGCCTGGTGATGGCGCAAGACACCGGCAGCGCGATCACTGGCGCGGTGCGTGCCGACTACTTCTGGGGCTGGGGCGAACCAGCCGAGCAGCAGGCGGGCCGCATGAAGCAGGTGTTGCGCATGTGGGTGCTGTGGCCGCGAAACTAGGGCCGGTTCAGTAGGTCTTGTAGGGAAGGAACTTGCCCGACATCGTGATGTTGACTCGGTCGCCCGCCGGGTTCGGTTCACGCTTCAAGTCCATCTTGAAGTCGATCGCGCTCATGATGCCGTCGCCGAACTCTTCATGGATGAGTTCCTTGAACGTGGTGCCGTACACGTTGACCAGCTCATAGAAGCGGTAGATCAGCGGGTCGGTCGGCACGCTGGTCGGCAACGATCCCTTGTAGGGCACGACCATCAGCCAGGCCTTCTCCGCCGGCGACAGATCGAAGAACTCGGCCACGATGCCGGCCTGTTCGGCACTGAGCGTCATCTGGCCCAGGCATGCGGCCGTCGTCCATTCCTTGCTCTGGCCGACCCTGGCAGCCACGTCGGCCCATTTGATGCCCTTTGCGACCTTGGCGGCGACGATCTTTTCGGTGACATCAAGACGGCTCATTGGCTGGCTCCTTCGTTGGGGGTGGTTTCAGGCGATGCGCTGCAAGAATGGTGCCGGTTTGGCGCAGGAACGACGGCGAGCGCGCGGTCGATCAGAGCGCCAGCGCCGCGGCGCGCAGGCGCGGCCACAACAGGTTGAGTGCGAGGCCGCACAGCACCAGCGCCGCCGCCAGCAGTTTCCAGGGTGGCAGCGGCTCGGCGAGCATCAGCGCCGATGCGCCCATGCCGAACACCGGCACCAACAGCGCCATCGGCGTGATGGTGGCCGCCGGGTGGCGCGCCAGCAGCCAGCCCCAGGCGGCGAAGCCGAACAGCGTGTTGCCCACGCTTTGCCACAGCACCGCAGCCCAGGTCGCGAGGCTGGCATCGTGCACGCCCTGCCACACCGCCGTGCTGCCTTCGATGAGCAGCGACAGCGCCAGCAGCGGCGGCACGGCGAAGGCACTGGACCACACCACGTAGGCCAGCATGTTCACGCGCCCGGCGTACCGGCAGACGATGTTGGCGCCGGCCCAGCCCAGTGCCGCGACGAGCACCAGTGCCACACCGAGCGGCGTGGTGACGCCATCGGTGTGGCTGCCGATGACCGCGATGCCGGCCACCGCCAGCGCCAGCGCGACCCACTGGAACGGCTGCACCCGCTCACCGGCGATGCGCATCGCCAGCGCGATGGTGAAGAACACCTGCGTCTGCACCACCAGCGAGGCGAGGCCGGGCGAAATGTGCCCCTTGATCGCGATGTACAGGAAGCCGAACTGGCCGACGCCGATGAGCACGCCGTAAGTCGCGAGATTGCGCCACGACACCGCCGGGCGCGGCAGGAAGAAGACGGCCGGCAGCAGCGCGAGCGAAAAGCGCAGCGCGGCGAACAACAAGGGCGGCAAGTGCAGCAGGGCGATCTTGATGACGACGAAATTGGTGCCCCAGATCGCCACCACGGCGAGCGCCAGCAACAGGTGGCGCAGCGGCAGCGTGGTCGAGTTCATGGGGCGACGCTATCACGGCGTGCGCCGAAACGCCGGCAACGTTCGAGTCAGCTCAGCACGACGCAGTTGCGCCCATCCGCCTTGGCCGCGTAGACGGCCTGGTCGGCGCGGGCGATCGTCTCCTCGAGCGACTCGCCGGCGCGGTGCTCGGTCACGCCGGCCGACATCGTGACCTGCAGTTTGTGGCCGCCCGAATCCATGCGCGGCGCCTCGGTGCGTTCGCGCAGCCGCTCGACGCACAGGCGCCCCAACGGCCCGCGCGTGTCGGACATCAACAGCAGGAACTCCTCGCCGCCCCAGCGCGCCAGCACATCGGAGATGCGGATCGCCGCCAGCGCCTCGCTGGCGAACGCGCGCAGCACCGCGTCGCCCGCCGGATGGCCGTGGCGGTCGTTGACCTGCTTGAAGTGGTCGAGGTCAAGCACCGCGACGCAGAACGGGTGGCCCGAGCGCATGCAGCGCTGATGCTCGAGCTGCATCACTTCCGTCATGCGGCGGCGGTTGACCAGACCGGTCAACTCGTCGTGCGTGGCCAGGCGCTGAACCTCTTGCAGTGCGCGGGCCAGCTCGGCGCGCTGGCGCTGCAGCTTCATCCGCAAGGCCGACAGGCGCGCGGCGATCCATGAGCAGGCCGGCAGCAGGACGGCAACGCCCAACAGGTTCGACACGTCGACCTCCAGCCCATTGCCGCTCCCCGGCCCGCTGTGCAACACCACGATGCTCGCCGCCAGACAGGCCAGCGCGAAGGCGGTCAGCGCGGCCAGTCGGCGCCAGCTCAGCGAAAAAGCGCCGAAGGTGAAGATGAACATCAGCGGGAACAGCGCGGCACTGCGCACCACGCCGCACATCAGGTAGCCCCACATCACGGCGAGCACGGCGAACACGATCTGCGCGTCGGTCAGCGCGGGGTCCGCAAACCGCTCGCTCCAGCCGCTGCGGATCAGCCCATAGAACAGCGCCAACCCGCAGCCGACGAAGACCGCCCAGCCGACGAGGCCCACGCCGGGCACCAGCGACGCGTGCACGCCCAGCCACATCACCGAAGCGCTGAAGGCATAGACCGCCACCGTGGCCAGGCATTGCAGCAAACGAATGCGCCGGTGCGGGTTGCCCGTCAAGACGGCCTCGGCCGCACGTGACACGAGCGGGTGCGTCATGAGCCCGAGCCCTTGCCCGGCTCCGCACCGGCGCGCAAATGGGCGAGCGGCAGCGCGGCGCCGGCCTTCACTTCGCCGAGCGAGAAACTGGTGTGCAGGTCCTTCACGTTCGGCAGGTTGAGCAGCACCTCGAGCGAGAACTTGGAGAACGCGTCGAGGTCGGTGGCCATGACCTGCAACTCGAAGGTGCCGGCGCCCGAGATGTAGTGGCACGAGATGACCTCGGGCACGTCGCGGATCGCGTCTTCCAGCGCGCGCGTGTCGGCCGCCGTGTTGCGCTCGGCGTCGACGCGCACGAAGGCGAGCACGCCGAGGCCGATCTTGCGGCGGTCGAGCTCGGCGCGGTAACCGGTGATGAAGCCCTGCTCTTCCAGCCACTTCACGCGCCGCCAGGTGGGCGCGGCCGACAAGCCGATGCGCGACGCCAGCTCGGTGTTGGACAAGCGCGCCTCGCGCTGCAGCTCGCGCAAGATCGCGATGTCGTAGCGGTCGAGCGTGGCACCGTGCGGCTCGGACGCGTCAGCGGGTGCCTGGGTTTTCCCTGAATTGGCTGGCTTTGGCTTCATTTGGCAATCGACTGCAGTATTTCAGCAAGATTATTGCTCTGAGCTGCCGTTTTCCGGCAAACAAAGAAAAGACTGGAATCGACCGAATCTCTAAACTGACAGGCTCGCTTGTCCCACCCCGTAGGAGCTCGCCGCCGATGAACGCACCCCTTCCCGAGTCGATTCGCAAGGCGCTCGAAAGCGTCACGCTCGACGACAAGTACAGCCTCGAAAATGGCCGCGCGTTCATGAGCGGCGTGCAGGCGCTGGTTCGTTTGCCGATGCTGCAACGCAAGCGCGATGCGTTCAACGGGCTCAACACCGCCGGCTTCGTCAGCGGCTACCGCGGCTCGCCGCTGGGCGGCTACGACCAGGCGTTGTGGCAGGCGAAGAAGCACCTCGCGGCGCAGAACATCGTGTTCCAGCCGGGTGTCAACGAGGAGCTGGCGGCCACAGCGGTGTGGGGCACGCAGCAGCTCGACCTCTACCCCAAGACCAACAAATTCGACGGCGTGTTCGGCATCTGGTACGGCAAGGGCCCGGGTGTGGACCGCTGCTCCGATGTGTTCAAGCACGCCAACATGGCGGGCACCGCGAAACACGGCGGCGTGATCGCAGTCGCCGGCGACGACCACATCGCCAAGAGCAGCACCGCCGCGCACCAGAGCGACCACATCTTCAAGGCCTGCGGGCTGCCGGTGTTCTTTCCGTCCAGCGTGCAGGACATCCTGGACATGGGCCTGCATGCCTTCGCGCTGAGCCGCTTTGCCGGCGTGTGGTCGAGCATGAAGACGATCCAGGAGATCGTCGAGTCGTCGAGCAGCGTGTTCGTCGACCCCGACCGCGTCGACATCGTGATGCCCGAGGACTTCGTGATGCCCGATGGCGGCCTGCACATCCGCTGGCCCGACGCGCCGCTGGAGCAGGAAGCGCGGCTGATGGACTACAAGTGGTACGCGGCGCTTGCCTATGTGCGTGCGAACAAGCTGAACCACAACGTGATTGAGGGCAACAACGACCGCTTCGGCATCATCGCCAGCGGCAAGGCCTACAACGACACGCGCCAGGCGCTGCTCGACCTGGGGCTCGATGACGCGACATGCCGGCGCCTCGGCATCCGGCTGCACAAGGTCAACGTGGTGTGGCCGCTCGAGGCCACCATCACGCGCGACTTCGCGCAGGGTTTGCACGAGATCCTGGTGGTCGAGGAGAAGCGCCAGGTCATCGAATACCAGCTGAAGGAAGAGCTCTACAACTGGCGCCCCGATGTGCGGCCCAACGTGCTC
>JBGQEX010000128.1:0-11891 GCA_041496605.1 Piscinibacter sp. | reverse complement strand
GTCAAGGCACGTTCCCCTGCGGATGGCTGGCGGCCGCAGTTTAGCCGGGCGCCGCCTCGGCGGCCGGTGGAGCAGCGCGCGTGAGCAGGTGAAAGTGCACGGCGCCGGCCTTGCCGTGGCGATGCACCCGCAGTGCCAGCGGCGCCAGTGATGCATCGTCGAACGCACGGTCGGCTTCGAGGTAGATGAAGCCACCGGACACCACCAGCCGTGCCGCAGCGGCGAGCGCCGGCTCGAACAGATTGGCATCGAACGGCGGATCGATGAACACGAGTTCGAAGCTCTCGGGGCCGGCCCGGTGCATGTAGGCCACGCCGTCGGCGGCCTCGACCTTCAACCCGCTGGCGCCCAGGCGCTGCTGCGACTCGCGCAGGCTGCGCACCAAACGCGCGTCGCGTTCGACCAGCACGACGTCGGCCGCACCACGCGATGCCGCCTCGAAACCCAAGGCGCCGCTGCCGGCGAAGGCATCGAGGCAACGCCAACCCCTCAGGTTCTGGCCAAGCCAGTTGAAGAGCGTCTCACGTACGCGGTCGGGCGTCGGGCGCAGGCCGGGCGCATCGGCCACCGGCAGTTTGCTGCGCTTCCACAGCCCGCCGATGATCCGGACTTCGTGCGGCGGGCCGCGCCGCACCGTCATTGGAGCCCCTCGTCCGACGAGTACGTCGGACGATCCCCCGCGGGGATGCGGGCCGGCTTGGGAGCGGCCCGGCGCTCGGCCCGCACTGTCATTGCCGCACCGGGATGCCGCGACTCGCCATCAGTGCCTTGGCTTCGGCCACGGTGTGTTGGCCGTAGTGGAAGATGCTGGCGGCGAGCACCGCGTCGGCGCCGCCGATCTGGATCCCGTCGGCCAGGTGCTCCAAGGTACCCACGCCGCCCGAGGCAATGACCGGAATGTCCACGGCGTCGCTCACCGCGCGCGTCAACTCCAGATCGAAGCCGGTTTTCGTGCCGTCGCGGTCCATGCTGGTGAGCAGGATTTCGCCGGCCCCCTGCTGCGCCATGTGCCTGGCCCAGCCCACGGCGTCAAGCCCGACGTTCTTGCGCCCGCCATGGGTGTAGACGTCCCAGCCCTCGCCACGTGCCTGCAGGTCGGCGCCGACCCGGCGCTTGGCGTCGATCGCGACGACGATGCACTGCGCGCCGTACTTCTGCGACGCATCGTGGATGACCTGCGGGTCGGCCACGGCCGCCGAATTGAAGCTCACCTTGTCGGCGCCGGCATTGAGCAGCCGGCGCACGTCTTCGACCGTGCGCACGCCGCCGCCGACGGTGAGCGGAATGAACACCTGCGCGGCCACCGCCTCGATGATGTGCAGGATCAAGTCGCGCCCGTCACTGGTCGCCGTGATGTCGAGAAAGGTCAGCTCGTCGGCGCCTTGGTCGTTGTAGCGCGCGGCGATTTCCACCGGGTCGCCGGCGTCGCGCAGTTCAACGAAGTTGACGCCCTTGACGACGCGGCCGCCGGTTACGTCGAGGCAGGGAATGATGCGTTTGGCAAGCATGCCGTTCAAGCCGAACCGCTCAGCTCGTCGGCGCGCCTTTGCGCAGACGCGAAGTCGAGATCGCCGTTGTAGATCGCGCGGCCGCAGATCACGCCTTCGATGCCCTCGCTCTCGACGGCGCACAGCCGCTCGATGTCGGCCAGGTTGCTCAGCCCCCCCGACGCGATGACGGGAATCGTCAGCGACTGCGCCAGCCTGACCGTGGCATCGATGTTGATGCCGCTGAGCATGCCATCGCGCCCGATGTCGGTGTAGATCACGCCTTCGACCCCGTAGTCCTCGAACTTCTTCGCCAGGTCGACGACCTCATGGCCGGTAAGCTTGCTCCAGCCGTCGGTGGCGACCTTGCCGTCCTTCGCGTCGAGCCCGACGATGATGTGGCCGCCGAACGCGCTGCAGGCGTCCTTCAGGAAGCCGGGGCTCTTCACCGCCGCGGTGCCGATGATGATGAAGCTCAGGCCGTCGTCGAGGTAACGCTCGATGGTGTCCAGGTCGCGAATGCCACCGCCGAGCTGCACCGGAATCTCCTCGCCGACCTCGGCCAGGATCGACTTGATCGCAGCCTCGTTGATCGGCCTTCCGGCGAAGGCCCCGTTCAGGTCCACCAGATGCAGCCGGCGCGCGCCGGCCTGCACCCAGCGCCGCGCCATCGCGGCGGGGTCCTCGCCGAAGGTGGTCGAGTCGTTCATGTCGCCTCGTTTGAGGCGGACACACTTGCCGTCTTTCAGGTCAATTGCGGGTATCAGCAGCATGGCCGAGAGGCTGGTCGGTGGGGGAATTCACGCCCGAGAAGGCGGTTTCAGGGATTCCAGTGCAGGAAATTTCTGTACAGCGCAAGGCCGTGTTCAGCGCTCTTCTCGGGGTGGAACTGGGTGGCGAAAATGTTATCTCGCGCCAGCGCGCAGGTAAAGCGCTCGCCGTAGTCGGTTTCGCCCACGCTGTGGCGCGGGTCAGACGGCTGCGCGTAATAGCTGTGAACGAAATAGAAGTAGGCGCCATCGGGCACGCCGGCCCACAGCGGGTGGGGCCGGGCCTGGATGACCTGGTTCCATCCCATCTGCGGCACCTTGTAGCGGCTGCCGTCGGGCTGCAGACGCCCTTCGAGCCGGAAGCGGATGACCTTGCCTTCGATCAAGCCGAGCCCGTCGGTCGGGCCCTCTTCGCTATGCGACAGCAGCATCTGCATGCCGACGCACACACCCATCAGCGGCTTGCGGGCGGCCGCGTCCAACACGGCGTCCTGCAGGCCCGACTCGCGCAGTTCGCGCATGCAGTCGGGCATCGCACCCTGCCCCGGCAGCACGACCCGTTCGGCCGCGTAGACCTCGTCGGGCTCGGACGTGACGATGACGTCGACGCCGCTGCCTCGGGCGACATGCATCACGGCCTGCGACACCGAGCGCAGGTTGCCCATGCCGTAGTCGACAACTGCAACCGTTCGGCTCATGTCCGGACTCCCGCCGGGCCGCCCCAAGGGAGGCCGCGCCCCCTTGGGGGGCAGGAGCGAAGCGACGTGGGGGTCCTCACAAGCTGCCCTTGGTGGATGGAATCACGCCGGCCGCGCGCGAATCGATCTCGACCGCCATGCGCAGTGCACGCGCAAAGGCCTTGAAGATCGTCTCGCACTGATGGTGCGCGTTCTCGCCATGCAGGTTGTCGATGTGCAGCGTGACGCCGGCGTGGTTGACGAAACCCTGGAAGAACTCGTGGACCAGCTGCGTGTCGAGCGCGCCGACCATTCCGCTCTTGAAGTCGACGCGCATCTCGAGGCCGGGCCGGCCGGAAAATTCGACCACCACGCGCGACAGCGCTTCGTCCAGCGGCACGTAGGCATGGCCATAGCGGCGCAGCCCTTTCTTGTCGCCCACCGCCTTGGCCACGGCCTGGCCGAGCGTGATGCCCACGTCTTCGACGGTGTGGTGCCCATCGATGTGCAGGTCGCCCTTGGCGGCGATGTCGAGGTCGATCAGGCCGTGGCGGGCGATCTGGTCGAGCATGTGGTCGAAGAAGCCGATGCCGGTGGCGAGCGTCGCCGCGCCGGTGCCATCGAGATTCAGCTTCACGCGAATCTGCGTCTCTGCGGTGTTGCGGGTCACGTCCGCCTTGCGTTCATTGCTCATGCGAGGCTCGCTTTCAACGCTTCGATCATCAGGACATTTTCCTCGGGTGTGCCCACCGTCACGCGCAGGCAGTTCGCGAGCAGCGGGTGCAGGCCCTCGACGTTCTTGACGAGCACGCGGCGTGCCTTCATGCCGGCAAACACCCGCTTCGCGTCGGGCACACGCACGAGGATCATGTTGGCCTGGCTGGGAAACGGCTGCACGCCGGGCAACGCGCGCAACGCCGGCTGCAGCTTGTCGCGCTCGGCGCGAATCACCGCCGCCTGGCGCGCGTATTCGTCGGCATGCTCGAGCGCAAACAAGGCCGCCTCGCAATTGAGCACGCTGATGTTGAACGGCGGGCGCAGCTTTTCGATCTCGGCCACCAATTCACGCCGGCCGATCAGGTAGCCGATGCGCACGCCGGCCAGGCCGAACTTGCTCATCGTACGCATCAGCAACACATGCTCGTGGCGCCGCAGGCGCGCCATCGAGTCGCGGGCGGCGAAGGGCTGGTAGGCCTCGTCCATCACGACAAGCCCCGGCGCCGCTTCGATGATCGCATCGATGGCCGCGTCGTCCCACAGGTTGGCGGTCGGGTTGTTCGGGTATGCGAGGTAGATGAGTGCCGGCCGGTGTTCGCGCACCGCGGCGAGCATCGCGGGCAGGTCGAGCTCGAAGTCGCTCGTCAGCGGCACGCCGACGAACTTCAGCCCCTGCAGCTTGGCCGACATCGCGTACATCACGAAGCCCGGTACCGGCGCGAGCACCACGTTGCCCGGCACGTCGCAGGCCATGCTGATCATCGTGATCAGCTCGTCGGAGCCGTTGCCGAGCGTGAGGCCACAGCCTTCGGGCATGCCCGCGTGCCCCGCGAGCGCGGCACGCAGCACGTCGGTGCGCTCGGCCGGGTAGCGGTTCAACGCGACCTGCGCCAGCCGCGCGCCCAGCGCATGGCGCAGCGCCTCGGGCAGGCGGAACGGGTTCTCCATCGTGTCGACCTTCACCATGCCGGCCGACGGCTGCACCGCATAGCCGTGCATCGACTGCACGTCCTGGCGAATGACCCGCTGCGCTCTCTCCCGCAATGACGCGCTCATTGAACCCTTCCCTTCAACCGGAATTCCGCTGCCTTCGCATGCGCCTGCAAACCTTCGCCATATGCCAGCTCGGCCGCGATCGGCCCGAGCACCTGGGCGCCCGCTTCGCTGACCTCGATCAGGCTGGAGCGCTTCTGGAAGTCGTAGACGCCCAGCGGCGACGAGAAGCGCGCGGTGCCCGAGGTGGGCAGCACATGGTTCGGACCGGCACAGTAGTCGCCCAGGCTTTCGCTGGTGAATGCGCCGAGGAAGATGGCGCCGGCGTGCACCAGCAGCGGCTCCCAGCGATGCGGGTCGCGTGAACTCACTTCCAGATGTTCCGGCGCGATGCGGTTGCTGATGGCGCAGGCCTCGTCCATGCTGCGGGTGTGGATCAGCGCGCCACGGCCTTCGAGCGAGGCGCGGATCACATCGCGGCGCGGCATGCCGGGCAGCAGGCGGTCGATCTCGGTCTTCACGCGGGCGATGTAGCCGGCGTCCGGGCACAGCAGGATGCTTTGCGCCAGCTCGTCGTGTTCGGCCTGGCTGAACAAGTCCATCGCCACCCAGTCCGGCGGCGTGCTGCCGTCGGCAAGCACCAGGATTTCACTGGGCCCCGCGATCATGTCGATGCCGACCTTGCCGAACACGCGGCGCTTGGCGCTGGCCACGTAGGCGTTGCCGGGGCCGGTGATCTTGTCGACCGCCGGCACTGTGGCCGTGCCGTAGGCCAGTGCGGCGATGGCCTGCGCGCCGCCGATCGCAAACACCCGGTCGACATCGGCAATCGCGGCGGCGGCCAGCACGAGGGGGTTGCGCTCACCGTTCGGTGTTGGCACGACCATGATGATTTCGCCGACGCCGGCCACCTTCGCCGGCACCGCACTCATCAGCACGCTCGATGGATACGCCGCCTTGCCGCCCGGCACGTAGATGCCCACGCGATCCAGCGGCGTGACCTTCTGTCCGAGCAAGCTGCCGTCGTCGTCGCGGTAGCTCCACGAGCGCCCGCAAGCGTCGAGCTGGCGCTCGTGGAAGCTGCGCACGCGGCGCGCGGCGGCGGCGAGCGCGCTGCGCTGCGCCGGCGTGATGGCGTTCCGCGCCGCCTGCAGCTCGGCATGCGCAATTTCCAGTGCGGCCACCGACTGCGCAGTCGACGCCTCAAAGCGCTGCGTGTACTCCAGCACCGCCGCGTCGCCGCGCAACTTCACATCGGCGAGGATGGACGCCACCCGCTCCTCGATCGCCTGATCGGTTTGCGCCGACCAATGCAGCACGCGCTGGAACTCCGCTTCGAAGCCCGGCGCCGCGGTGGCCAGCTGGCGGATGGCGACGCTCATGGCGCCGCCCCGATGGCCGACGCGAACGCATCGATGATCGTGCGGATCGGCTCGCGCTTGAGCTTGAGTGCCGCCCGGTTGACGACCAGCCGCGCCGATATCTGCATGATCTCTTCCACCTCGACCAGGTGATTGGCCTTCAGCGTGTTCCCGCTGGACACCAGGTCGACGATTGCGTCGGCCAGGCCGGTCAGCGGCGCGAGTTCCATCGAGCCGTAGAGCTTGATCAGATCGACGTGCACGCCCTTGTCGGCGAAGTGGTCGCGTGCGCAGCCGGTGTACTTGGTGGCCACGCGTATGCGCGAGCCCTGCTTCACCGCGGCCGCGTAGTCGAAGTCGGCGCGCGCCGCCACGCTCATGCGGCATTTGGCGATCTGCAGGTCCAACGGCTGGTACAGGCCGGCGCCGCCGTGTTCGAGCAAGGTGTCCTTGCCGGTCACGCCGAGGTCGGCGCCGCCGTACTGCACATAGGTCGGCACGTCGCTGGCGCGCACCAGCACCACGCGCACGTCGGGGCGGCTGGTGCCGATGATCAGCTTGCGCGACTTCTCCGGGTCTTCGCTGACCTCGATGCCGGCCGCCTTCAGCAGCGGCAGGGTCTCGTCGAAGATGCGTCCCTTGGACAGCGCGAGTGTGATCATTTGATTCGTTCGATGTCCGCGCCGATGCCGCGCAGCTTGGCTTCCATCTGGTCATAGCCGCGGTCCAGGTGGTAGATGCGGTCGATGACCGTTTCACCGTCGGCCACCAGGCCGGCAATCACCAGGCTGGCGGAGGCGCGCAGGTCGGTCGCCATGACCGTCGCACCCGACAGCTTGTCGACGCCTTGCACCACCGCGGTGTGGCCATCGACCTCGATCTTCGCGCCCAGGCGCACCAGCTCGTTCACGTGCATGAAGCGGTTCTCGAAGATCGTTTCGGTGACCTTGGCCGTGCCCTCGGCAATGCAGTCGAGCGCCATGAACTGCGCCTGCATGTCGGTCGGAAAAGCCGGGTACTCGCTGGTGCGAAAGCCCACGGCGCGCGGGCGATGCTGGCTCGTGACCCGGATCCAGTCGTCGCCGGCCTCGATGGTGATGCCGGCTTCACGCAGCTTGTCGATCACGGCCTCGAGGTGGTCGGCTCGAGCGCCGCGCAGCACCACCTCGCCACCGGCCGCGGCCACCGCGCACAGGAAGGTGCCGGTCTCGATGCGGTCCGGAACGATGCAGTGCGGCGTTGAGGCCGGCAGCCCATGCAGCTGATCCACACCCTGGATGCGGATGCGGCCCGTGCCGTGCCCCTCGATCTTCGCGCCCATCTTGATCAGCATCTCGGCCAGGTCGGGAATCTCGGGCTCCTGCGCAGCGTTCTCGAGCACCGTCTCGCCGTCGGCGAGCGTCGCCGCCATCAACAGGTTCTCGGTGCCGGTCACGGTCACCATGTCGGTGGTGATGCGCGCGCCTTTGAGCCGCTTGGCCTTCGCAAGGATGTAGCCGTGCTCGACGCGGATGTCGGCGCCCATCGCCTGCATGCCCTTGATGTGCTGGTCGACCGGCCGCGAGCCGATTGCGCAGCCGCCGGGCAGCGACACGGTCGCCTCGCCGAAGCGCGCCAGCAGCGGCCCGAGCACGAGGATCGATGCGCGCATCGTCTTCACCATCTCGTAGGGCGCTTCAGGCGAGGTGACGTTGCCGGCGTCGATGGTCACTCGGTCCGGCTCGGCCTCGCTGCGCACTGCGCCGGCACCCATGTTGCGCAAGAGCTTGAGCGTGGTGTTCACGTCCTGCAGGCGCGGCACGTTGGCGAGCGTCACCGGTTCGGCTGTCAGCAGCGCCGCACACAACTCCGGCAGCGCAGCGTTCTTCGCACCGGAGATCGTGACTTCACCCTTGAGCTGGCGGCCACCACGAATCAGAAGTTTGTCCATGAACTTTTTTCGTGCCCAGGCTCAACACGGCCTTCGAACCCGCTGGCGCAGGCCCGCCAGCCGCAGTGAACACTGCGGCGGGTTGTCAGTGGTGGTGAGTGGCGGCCGGGGCGGCTTCGCGAGCCCACTCGGCCGGGGTCAGCGTCTTCATCGACAGGGCGTGGATTTGCTCGCGCATTCTATCGCCCAAGGCCTGGTAAACCCGCTGGTGGCGCGCCACACGGTTCGCGCCCTCGAAATCGGGCGACACAATGGTCGCAAAGAAATGGCGGCCGTCGCCCTCGACTTCGAGGTGCTCGCAGCGCAGGCCGGCGGCAATGAAGTCGCGGACCTGTTGGGGCGTCGGATCGGCCATGATTCGTGGAATTGTACGGGCCCGCGCGATGCCACGCGCGGCGACGATGTCGTACAGTGCCCGCCACACCTTGGGAATGGGGGAATGCATGAGCACGACGCAATTCGTGGGCACGTTGGTCGCGGCATTGATCGCTCTGTGGGCATTGGCCGCCTACAACCGCCTGGTGCGCCGGCGCAACGAGATCGGCAATGCGTTCGCGCAGATCGACGTGCAGTTGAAGCGCCGCTACGACCTGATTCCCAACCTGGTCGAGACGGCCCGCAAGTACGTGCAGCACGAACGCGACACGCTGGAAGCCGTGACGGCGGCACGCAACACCGCCCGTGCCGCAGCCGACGCCGCCCGCAGCCAACCCACCGACGCCGGACGCATCGGCGCGCTGGCAGGTGCCGAAGCCGTGCTGGGCGGCGCGCTCGGGCGCCTGATGGCGGTCGTCGAGAGCTACCCCGAGCTGAAGGCCGACGCCACACTGCGCGAATTGAGCGAGGAGCTCACGCACACCGAGAACCGCGTGGCGTTCGCCCGCCAGGCCTTCAACGACACGGTGCTCGACTACAACAACACTGCGCAGCAGGCGCCGGCGAACCTGGTTGCGTCGCTGTTCGGCTTTCGCAACGCCACGCCGCTGCAAGCCAGCGAAGTCGAGCGCGAGGGCGTGCGGGTGAAATTCTGAGATGTCGGCCCCCACGTCGCTTCGCTCCTGCCCCCCGGGGGGGCGCTCAACCGCCTTGGGGCGGCCCGGCGTCGGCTGACGGCCTATCGATGCGATTTCGCCGGCACCAGGAAGCGGCTCAGGATTCCACCCGGCGCCTGCTCGTACTGTTCTTGCTGGTGCTGCTCGTTCTGGTGCTGGCGGTGAACGCGGCGCTGGCGCTGATCTACAACCTCACCTTCCCGTTCGCCACCGGCTATCCATCACTGTTCTTCGAGACCAACACGGCCATCGTGCTGATGTTCGTTCTCGGCGGCTGTTGGTTCGAGACGCTGCGCCTGCGTGAAGGCGGCGCCCACGTGGCGCGCCTGGCCGGCGGGCGGCCGGCGCAGGTGTCGGGCCACAGCGCGTCGGACCGGCTCGAGCGGCGCTTCGCCAACATCGTTGCGGAGATGGCGCTGGCGAGCCGCATCCCGGCGCCCGCAGCCTGGGTGCTTGCGCGCGACGACGCCATCAACGCCTTCGCCGCCGGCTGGGCACCCGAAGATGCAGTGGTGGCCGTCACGCGCGGCGCGCTCGAACGCCTGAGCCGCGAGGAGCTGCAGGGCGTCGTGGCGCACGAGTTCAGCCACATCGCGCACGGCGACACGCGGCTCAACATGCGGCTGATCGGGCTGGTGTGGGGCCTGCAGATGGTGTTCGGCTTCGGCGTCGCGCTCGCCCAGCCCGACGAGAACGGGCGCCGCCCCGCGGGCACGCTGTTCGGCTTTGCGCTGATGGCGGTGGGCGCGCTGGGCTGGGCCGCGGGGCGCCTGCTGCAGGCGGCGGTGTCGCGCCAGCGCGAGTTCCTGGCCGACGCGTCGGCGGTGAAGTACACGCGCCTGGTGGCCGGGCTGGGCGGCGCGCTGCGCAAGATCGCCGACCAGGCGCGGCGGCGCGCAGATCGCTTGCAGTCATCGCAGGCCGCAAGCTTGTCGCACCTGGTGCTCAGCGTGCCGGGCCGCTCGCACCTGTGGTCCACGCACCCGCCGCTGGCCGAACGCCTGCGCCGGCTCTACGGGCACGAGGTCGAACCGCTGGCGGCCGACGTGCTGCCGGCGCCGGGCGCCGACGAGCCGCTGATGGCGTTCGCGCCGCGCATGCCGGCGCCGATCGCCGCGGCCGATGCCGCGCCGGAGGCCGCGCGCCACGATGCGACGCAGATCCCTGCCTGGCACGGCGAGGCCGCGCGCGAGACCGAAGCCTTGGATCGCATCGCGCGCTGGCATGGCCCCGGCGAGCGCTACGCCGCGCTGCTGGCCTTGCTGGTCGAGCCCGGTGACGACGCAGCGTGGGCCGCATGGGGGCGTGCCACAGCCCACCTGCCATGGGCAGGCAAGGTGCGCATCGAACTCGACGCGCTCAGGCCCGCCTCACGACTGCAGGTCTTCGAGACGTTGGCGCGCCGCACCGCGGCCGCGTCTGCCGACGAGGCGTGGTCCCTGCTGCGCGCGGCGCGCGCACTGCGTGCCGGCGCATCGGCTCGGCTGCGCTGGATCGCGCTGCGCCGGCTGCTGGGCACGCGGAAAGCGCACCTGCCGACACCGAGGCCCGCGAACAGCCTGGCCGCGCTGTGGCCGCAGGTCGTCGCAGCCACCGCGTGCCTCGCAGTCACGATGCGTCTCGACGCGCAGGACGCAGCGCTCTGGCAAGCCAACGCCTTGCGTGGGCTGCGCGACGACGCCACGTCGTCGCCACGCTCAGCCGCCGACGCCGCAATGGCACTGCAGCTGCGCCGTCTGTCGCCGATGCAACGCCCGCTACTGCTGCGCGCCTGGGTGCAAGCGGTGCCTGCCGCGAAGCTCGACGACGCGCACGTGGCCGACGCCCTGCAGATGGCCTGCTGGCTGCTCGATACGCCGCTACCGCCCGCAATAGCGGAGCGCCGCCCGGCCGTTCAGGTGCGCAGCTTGTAGCCGACGGCCAGCAGCCGCAGCGTGATGCCCGCGACGACGACGAAGCTCGTCGCCACGACGCCGAAGCTGATCCACGGCGGCACGTCGCTGACGCCGAAGAAGCCATAGCGAAAGCCGTCGATCATGTAGAAGAACGGATTCAAGTGGCTCACCGCCTGCCAGAACGGCGGCAGCGACTTGACCGAATAGAACACGCCCGACAGGAATGTCATCGGCATGATGATGAAGTTCTGGAACGCAGCCATCTGGTCGAACTTCTCGGCCCACAAGCCGGCGATGAGTCCGAGCGAGCCGAGCATGCCGGCGCCGAGCAGCGCGAACACGACGATCCACCAGGGCTCGGTGGCGTTGAGCGGGGCGAACCACAGCGTGACCAGCAGCACACCCAAGCCGACCGCCAGGCCGCGCACCACCGACGCGCCGACATAGGCGAGAAACCAGGCCCAGTGCGTCAACGGCGTCACCAGCAGGAAGACCAGGTTGCCGGTGATCTTGCTTTGAATCAGCGACGAGCTGCTGTTGGCGAACGCGTTCTGCAGCACGCTCATCATCACCAGGCCCGGTATCAGGAAGCTGGTGTAGCGCACGCTGTCGTAGACCTTCACGTGGTCCTCGAGCACATGGCCGAAGATCAGCAGGTACAGCACCGCTGTGAGCACCGGCGCAGCCACCGTCTGGAAGCTGACCTTCCAGAAGCGCAGCACCTCCTTGTAGAGCAACGTGCGCGTGCCCGACAGCATGGCAACGGCGTTCATGCGGCCACTCGCAAGGGCTCGCCCTGCATGATCTCGAGGAAGACGTCTTCGAGGTCGGCGCGCCCGATTTCCAGATCCTCGGGCTGGCAACCGGCGGCGCGCAAGGTGGCGAGCACCTGCTCCACTTCGAGCGCGTCGTGCGCCTTCACCTGCACGATGCGCCCGGTGACGCGCGATTGCGCCAGCAGTGACGTGGGCAGGGCCGCATCGAGCTTGAAGCGCATCATCGTGCTCGC
>JBGQEX010000127.1:0-12079 GCA_041496605.1 Piscinibacter sp. | reverse complement strand
GTGGTTGGCGACGCTGCGCCGCACGTATTCGCTCTCGTCGTCCAGCAGCGCTTCGAGCAGGGGCAGCGTCGGCGACGGGTCGGCGATCAGCGTCTTCAACTGCAGCCCCCATGGCAGGCGAGGGCGGCTGCCTTCGCTGACCAGGCGGCGCACATGCTCGCTCGGGTCGGTGGTCCAGCGCCGCAGTGTCGCGAGAGTCAGCTCGGGGTGCTTGACGAGAAACGGCCGGATCGCCCACTCGGCGGTGAAGCCTTGCGTCAGCGTGTGCAACACCGAAAGCGCGCGCTGCGGCAGCTGTTGTCCGTGCCGCGCCACGAACTCGCCCACTGGCCACAGCGCCCAACCGACGAGCCCGTCGGCCATGGCCGCCTGCAGCACGTCCGCGGCCTGAGAAAAGTCGTCCGGCAGGGTCGCTTCGAGTGCCGCTGTCACATGCATCGCACGTGCCTTCAATTCCAGGCTGTCGAGTCCGTCGACGGCCTGGATTTCGAAGCGATCGCGCGCAAAGGCGGGCCACGCGCGCTGCAAGTGAGTACCGATGTCCAGCACCGTGCTCGCGTTGATGAAGTTCTTGAACGGCTCGACCATCGCCGGCTATTCTCCCAGGCCGGTTGAAGCTCCAATGAACGCGCGATCCCGAATCAACAAGTCAATCGTGACGGTCGCCGTTGCCGCCGCGGTGCTGCTGGCCACGACCGTTGCGCGGCCCCAGCCGAGCACACCCGTCGACGCCGCAACCTGGAGCTTCCTGCCGCCACCCGACGAGTTTCGCGCCGACGCACTGCTCGACTTGCGCTCGCTCAACGAGACCGTGGCGGGCGAGACGGGGTTTGTGCGCGTCGATGCGAACGGCGACTTCGTTCGCGGCGACGGCACTCCGATGCGTTTCTGGGCAGTCAACAGCGATGTGGCACGAACCGCGTTCGTCGCCCGACCACTGGGGCCGACGGCGGCACCCGATCTGGCACGGCACGCGCGCTTCCTGGCCAAGCGCGGCGTCAACATGGTGCGGCAGCTCCGCCAGCTGAGCCCGGCGCTCGACACGAACCCGAACGCCGCCATCACCGACATCAACGAGGCCGAGCGCGACGCCGTCTGGCGCATGGTCGCAGCGATGCGCAAGGAAGGCATCTACAGCACGATCTCGCCTTACTGGGCGGTGCCGATGAAGTTCTCGGCCGCATGGGGCATTGCCGGCGGCGCCGACCAGTCTGCGATGGGGCTGCTGTTCTTCGACGAGACGCTGCAGCAGGCCTACAAGGTCTGGTTGAAGAAGCTGCTGGCCGAGACGAACCCGTATACCGGCGTGGCGCTCGCGCAGGACCCGAGCGTGGCCATCATCCAGATCCAGAACGAAGACAGCTTGCTGTTCTGGACGGCAGCGAACATCAAGGGGCCGCAGCGACTCGCGCTCGAAACACGCTACGGCAACTTCCTCGCGAAGAAGTACGGATCGGTCGTGTCGGCGCTGAAGGCCTGGGATGGCGACCGGGTCGCCGACGATGCGCCCGACGCGGGGCGACTCGCGCTGCTCACCCCGTGGGAGTTGACCCAGTCGCGCAGCGGCGGGCGAGCCGTTCGCCTTTCGGATCAGACCGAGTTCTATGCCCGAACGATGTTCGATTTCAATCGCATGATCGTCGACTACCTGCGCCGCGACATCGGTGCCAGGCAACTGGTGAATGCCGGCAACTGGAAGACCGCCAGCAGTGCGCGCCTGAACGATGCCGAGCGGTGGTCCTATACCGCAGGGGATGTCGACGCGGTGAATTTCTTCACCACCGGAATCCACCAAGGCCCGTACGACGGGTTTGCGCTCGTCAATGGCGACAAGTTCACCAGCGAGAGCGTGCTGCGCAATCCCCGGGCGCTGCCGATCAACCTGAAGCAGACCGTCGGGCGACCCATGCTCGTGACCGAGGGAGCCTGGGTGATGCCCAACGGCTATGCCGCGGAGGGCCCGTTCCTGATTGCCGCCTATTCGTCGTTGACGGGTGTCGGCGGCTACTACTGGTTCGGCACCCGTGACGAAGCGTGGACGCAGCCGCAATCCGCCAATGGCACGCTGCCTTCGCAACGCAAATGGCTGTTCGCCAACCCCGACATGCTGGGGACCTTTCCGGCTGCCGCGATCAGCTACCGCATGGGCTACCTGAAGCGCGGCGCACCTGTGGTGGTCGAGAACCGGCCGCTGCAGGACCTCTGGGATCGAAAGCAAGCCATCGTGGCCGAAGAAACCAGCTTCGACCCGAACCGCGACACCGCCGACCTGGCGCCGAGTTCCAGCGTGAAGACGCGTGTGCCTGCGGAGGCCTTTCTTGTCGGCCCGGTCCAGGTGACGCTCGGGGCCGGGTCGGCGCCGGCCAAGGCCGGGCCCTTCGCCGGCTTGATCGAGCCTGGGCTTGTGCGTGCCAACACCGGCGAGATGGTGCTCGACCAAGCCAAGGGCTTTTGCACGATCGACGCACCGCGGGCCCAGGGCGTTGCTGCGCACTTCAGTCGCGCGGCGGTGCATCAGCTCACCGATGTGCGCTTCACGTCCGGCAATTCGTTCGGTGCGGCGATGGCGGTCTCGCTCGATGGCGCGCCGCTGCGCAGTTCCAGGCGCATCTTGGTTCAGTACGGCACCCGGAGCCGTCCCACCGGCTGGCAGGAGCAGCCCACGCGCATCGCTGTGAGCGGGCGGAGTCCTGTCGCCGGCATGGAAATCAAGTCGTATGGCGGCGCGCCGTGGCAGGTGGTGCGTGCGCGGCTCGAAGTGGTGGTCAACAACCCCGGGCTCACCAGCGCAACGGTCCTCGACATGAACGGCATGGCCGTCAAGACGATTGCGCTCAGGCGTTCCGCCACACAGATCGCGTTCAGCTTCCCGGACTCGGCGATGTACGTCGTACTGCGTTAGCGCCCCGGCAACACCTCCTCGGCCAACGCGCGGCGTGACAAGCCGACTTCCCGGAGTAGACAATCGGGCGCTCGTTCGCCGAGCGAGCGGCCGCGCCCAAGGCGGTCCGTAGTTTCAACCACTCACATTCGAGGAGTTCCGTGATGCGCATTTCCTTCAGGATCCAACGCCCCGCCTTGTCGATCATTGCCGCCGCCGCGCTGGCACTCGCCGCCGGTGTGGCCTCGGCGCAGCAGGTCAATCTCACGCTGAGCGGCGACTCGGAAGTGCCGCCGGTGAAGACCGCGGCCGCCGGCAGCGGAGCGATCACGGTGGCCGCCGACAAGTCGGTCAGCGGTGCGGTCGCCACCACCGGCGTTGCCGGCACGATGGCGCATATCCACGAAGCCGCGGCAGGCAAGAACGGCGGCGTGATCATTCCGCTCAAGCAGGAAGGCGACAAGTGGGTGGTGCCCGCCGGTGCCAAGCTCACCGATGCGCAGTTCGAAGCCTTCAAGGCCGGCAACTTGTACGTGAACGTGCACAGTGCAGCGAATCCGGGCGGTGAGGTGCGTGCACAGATCAAGCCGTAAGTGCCGGTTGCGCCGCTGAGCTCGCGCGCCGTGCTGCAAGCCTGAGTCGCATCCACCGACTCGAGGACAGACCCATGTATCTCGAAGGCTCATGCCATTGCGGCGCCGTCACATTCAGCCTCGAGGCCCACAGCCCGGTGCCGTTCATGCACTGCCATTGCTCGATCTGCCGCAAGACGGCGGGCAGTGGCGGCTATGGCATCAACCTGGGTGGCAACGCGGCTACGCTGAAGGTGAGCGGCCAGAAACACGTGGCCATCTACCATGCCGTGCTGCGCGAGCCCGGGAAACGCAATGCGCGCTCGCCGGCCGGGCGGCACTTCTGCCGCAAATGCGGCAGCGCGCTGTGGCTGTGGGACCCGCGCTGGCCGCAACTCGTGCACCCGCATGCGTCGGCCATCGATACGCCGTTGCCGAAGCCGCAAGAGGTCGTCGAGGCCGCGCTCGACTACGCCGCACCGTGGGTGGACGTGCCGAGCGGCCCTGGCCACGTGCACTGCCGTCGGTGGCCGGCGGAGTCACTCGAAGAGTGGCACCGGCGTCACGGCGTGTGGAGCGGCTGACTCGACCCCCCAGTCGCTTCGCTCCTGCCCCCAAGGGGCGCCACCCGTTGGCCCGGGGAACGCGGGCCTCGGGCGTGGCTTGATGGGGCGCGGTCGGGCCCGCTCAGCGGCGCAGCGCGCCGGCGCGGAAGGCGCTCAGGCGATGCACTTCGTGCTCGATCGTGGCCGGAAAGCCATGGCGGCTGCCGCGCGTGTCGGTGAGCAGGCTGGCGAACACCGCATCGCAGCGACGCTGGTCGTGCCACACGCTGGCCATCAGGTTGGCAATGCGGGGAAAGTGTTCGCACAGCTGCGCCGGGCGCAGGTGGGATGGCAGTCCGATGACCCAGTCGATCGTGGGGCCGGCCAATGCGCGGTCGGTGGCGACCGGTGTGCGGCGCCGCCCCTCCCAGTATCCCGGGCGCAGATGCTGCGCTTCTTCGACGCCGGGCGGCAATTCGTTGAGCGCGTGGCGCGCGTCATCGAAGTCGGTCAGCTCGAAATCGATGGATCCCGGGTCAAGTGGATTTGTCGGCATGGCGTGATCCCCGGGAAATACTGGCACAGTTCGCGCCGCCGCGAAAGCCAACTTTGGCACGAATTCGGTCAGCACACCGATACCGCTCAGTAAGATCGCGGGCATGGACCACCGCATCGCACGAATCCTGGTAACGCTCGCAGTGGCCTGCTGCGTGCAGTCGGCGTCGGCACAGGCGAATGCCAGCGTCTTTCTCGAAGAACTGACCTGGACCGAATTGCGCGACCAGGTTCGAGCCGGCACCACGACGATCATCGTGCCGATCGGCGGCACCGAGCAGAACGGACCGGCGATGGTGCTGGGCAAGCACAACGTGCGCGTCAAGGCGCTGGCCGCGAAGGTTGCCATTGGCCTGGGCCATGCGCTGGTGGCGCCGGTGATCGCCTACGTGCCCGAAGGCAGCGTGAACCCGCCGTCGGCGCACATGCGCTTTGCCGGCACCATCACCATTCCCGACGCAGCGTTCGAGGCCACGCTCGAATACGCGGCGCGCAGCTTCCGCCAGCACGGCTTTCGCGACATCGTGTTTCTGGGCGACCACGGCGGCTACCAGAAGAACCTGCGGCGCGTCGCCGACAAACTCGACCGTGAATGGGCCCGTGACACGGCGCGCGTCCACGCGGTCGATGAATACTATCGGGCCGTCGACGTCGACTATGTGCAGGCACTGAAGCGCCTAGGCTACAGCGATGCGGAGATCGGCAGCCACGCAGGGCTGGCCGACACCTCGCTTGCCATGGCGGTCGACCCGCGGCTGGTGCGCGCAGACCGACTTCACGCCTTGACCGCCGCCGGCGCGCAGGGCGTGTATGGTGAGCCCGCCCGCTCCACCGCGCAGGCGGGTCAACAGGGCGTGGACCTGGTCGTCGCGCACACCATCGAAGCGATCAAACAGCGTATTGCCCGCCACTGAGGCCCGCCACTGAGGATTCCTCGTGACATCCAGGAAACGCCACCGCCACCTTGCCGTGTTTTTCGGTGTGGCCGCCATGTTCAGTGCGGTCGCTGCGCCGCCGGTCGAGACCGTGCCCGGCATGCCGCCGGTGGCTGACCCGGCCAACCTGTACAGCGAGGCCGTCGCGGGCCGCCTGAGCCCCGCGGTGCTGCGCGCCTTGCCGCGGGTCTACGTGCCCAACCTGCAATCCAACGACGTCTACGTCATCGACCCCGCAAGCTTCAAGGTGGTCGACCGCTTCAAGGTCGGCATCAACCCTCAGCACGTCGTGCCGTCATGGGACCTGACGACGCTGTGGGTCGCCAACAACGCCGAGGGTCGCACCGACGGCAGCCTGACGCCGATCGACCCGCTGACCGGCAAGCCGGGCAAGGCGGTGGCCGTCGACGACCCCTACAACATGTACTTCACGCCCGACGGCAAGGAGGCGATCGTCGTGGCCGAGGCATACATGCGCCTCGACTTTCGCGACCCGCACACGATGGCGCTGAAGTCGTCGCTGCCGACCCCGCAGTGCAAGGGCATCAACCACGCCGACTTCTCGATCGATGGCCGCTACGCGATCTTCACCTGCGAATTCGGCGGCATGCTGGCCAAGATCGACATGGTCGAGCGCAAGGTGCTTGGCTATCTGAAGCTGTCCAGTGGCCACATGCCGCAGGACATTCGCGTGTCGCCCGACGGCAGCACGTTCTTCGTGGCCGACATGATGGCAGACGGCGTGTTCGTGATCGACGGCGCGAGCTTCAGGGAAACGGGCTTCATCAAGACCGGCAAGGGCACGCACGGCCTGTACCCGAGCCGTGACGGCAAGAAACTCTACGTGGCCAACCGCGGTTCGAACAAGATCCATGGCGCCGAGCGCGGCATGGGCAGCGTGTCGGTGATCGACTTCGCCACGCGCAAGGTCGACGTCACCTGGCCCATCCCGGGCGGTGGCAGCCCCGACATGGGCAACGTCAGTGAAGACGGCAAGCAGCTGTGGCTGTCGGGGCGCTACGACAACGTGGTGTACGTGTTCGACACGGCGACTGGTGCGGTCAAGATCATTCCGGTCGGCAAGGAGCCGCACGGTCTGACGGTCTGGCCGCAGCCGGGTCGCTATTCACTCGGACACACCGGCAACATGCGCTGATGGCGCGGTGAAGCCGGCGCCAGGGAGTAACAGGCACTCAAGCCACAGCGGCCTCGGCGTGCACAGGATCGCGCGCGTCTTGCGGCAGCTTGAACACCGCCACCGAGGCCACCAGCTCTTGCGCCTGCTGCTTCAGGCTCTCGGCGGCCGCCGCTGATTCTTCGACCAGCGCCGCGTTTTGCTGTGTCGCCTGATCCATCTGCGTGACGGCCTGCTCCACCTGCGTCACGCCGCTGCTCTGCTCGGTGCTGGCGGCGCTGATCTCGCCCATGATGTCGGTCACGCGGCGGATCGACGCCACCACCTCCTGCATGGTCACGCCAGCTTGATCGACCAGTGCGGTGCCTTGTTCGACGCGCTCGACGCTGGCGGAGATCAGCGTCTTGATTTCCTTGGCGGCTTCGGCGCTGCGCTGGGCGAGGTTGCGCACTTCGGACGCCACCACGGCGAAGCCGCGGCCCTGGTCACCGGCGCGAGCCGCTTCCACCGCGGCGTTGAGCGCGAGGATGTTGGTCTGGAACGCGATGCTGTCGATCACGCTGATGATGTCGACGATCTTCTTCGAGCTGTCGTTGATGCCCTTCATCGTGTTCACGACACGGGTGACAACCTCGCCGCCGTTGACGGCGACGGTCGACGCGCCGATGGCAAGCTGATTCGCCTGGCGCGCGTTGTCGGCGTTTTGCCTGACGGTGCTGGACAGCTGTTCCATCGAGGACGCGGTTTGTTCGAGCGCGCTGGCCTGTTCTTCGGTGCGCGAACTCAAGTCGTTATTGCCCTGCGAGATCTGTGCCGACGCGCTGGCCACGCTTTCGGAGTTCTGGCGCACGCCGCTGACCACCTGCGTCAGGTTTTCTTTCATGGCCGACAAGGCCTGCAGCAGCTTGGCGACTTCGTCCTTGCCTTCGACATGGATCGAATGCGCCAGGTCACCCTGAGCCATGGCATTGGAAGCTTCCACCGCACGATCGAGCGAGCGGGAGATGCCGCGAACCAGGAAGAGGCCGAACAGCACCGCGAACAGCAGGCCCGCGCTGACCGACGCGATCGACACGATGCGGATGATGGTGTAACGCGCCATCGCGGCGTCGTAGCCGCGCTTGCCTTCGTCGAGCTGGAACTGCATCAAGGCCTTGATGCCATCCCCGACCGGCACGTACAGCGGGCGAACCGCGTCCACCACCAGGCGCTGCGCCTCTTTCAAGTCGTTCGCGCGCAGTGCCGCGACGGTCGGCTTCAGGCCCTCGACGACGAACTTCTTGCGATCCACGGCGAAGGCCTTGGCGAACTTTTCCTCGTCCGGCGTCAGCGTGGTGGCCATGTAGGCATCCCACACCTTGGTGATCGCGGCAATGTTGGCCTCGACCTGCGCGGTGTTCTTGGCGATCTCCTCGGGGGTCGGGGTGACCAGCGAGACGGCGATGGCCAGCCGGTTGCGCAGCAGCCGCTCCTGGATTTCCGCCACCTGCCCCATGGGCACGGTGCGCTGTTCGTACACCGACAGCAGCGCTGCGTTGGATTGGGAGATGCCGAACAGGCCGATGCTGCCGATGGCCACCAGCAACGCCGACAAGATGCCGATCAGGACGATCAGTCGGGTGGAAATCTTCAACTGGTTCATCGTGCACCTCCGACTTGCTGTCGGCGAAGGGCACGTGCAGCCAGGCGCGGTGGCGCGATGCTGCGATGGGCGTCGGAGGAAATCGCTCTATTTGAAGTCGTGTCCATGTCTGCGCGCTCGGGTGAGCGTGTTGTAGCGTCAGACTCCCATTGCCCCTTGTGCCGGGGCAATGAAGACTACGACCTGTTGCGTCAAACATTGAGCGAATAAGCTGGGCCAAACCGGCCCAAATTCGCGGTTTGAAGGAACCCGGGCGCGCCTCGCGAGGCGCGCCAATCGGCGAGCGCCGCCGGCTCAGCGTGGCTGCTTGACCACGCGCAGGTAGGGCTTCAGCGTCTTCCAGCCGGCGGGGAACAATTTCTTCGCCTCGTCGTCGGACACCGAGCCCGCGATGATACGTCGTCGCCCTGTTTCCAGTTCACCGGCGTGGCCACCTTGTGCGCGAGGGTCAGCTGCATCGAGTCGAGCACGCGCAAGATCTCGTCGAAGTTGCGGCCGGTGGTCATCGGGTAGCTGAGCATCAGCTTGATCTTCTTGTCGGGGCCGATCACGAATACCGATCGAACGGTCGCGTTGGTGGCGGCGGTGCGGCCTTCCGACGTGCCGGCTTCTGCGGCCGGCAGCATGTCGTACAGCTTCGCCACCGCCAGGTCGCTGTCGCCGATCATCGGAAACCGCGGCGCCTGGCCTTGGGTCTCCTCGATGTCATGGGCCCACTTGTCGTGGTCCGCCACCGGGTCGACGCTCAAGCCGATCAGCTTGCAATTGCGCTTGGTGAACTCGGGCTCGATCTTGGCCATGTAGCCGAGCTCGGTCGTGCACACCGGCGTGAAGTCTTTCGGGTGCGAAAACAGGATGGCCCAGCTGTCGCCGATCCACTGGTGGAAGTTGATGCTTCCCTGGGTTGTCTTGGCGGTGAAATTGGGGGCAACGTCGTTGATACGCAGTGACATGTTCGCTCCTATGTCGACATTGATGCAAAACGCCGGCGGCTTGTCGTCGGAACGCGCCAATCGATGAGGCCCTGCCTCTGATTCGTGTTCAGCCGCCTGCCGTTCAAGAAGAATAGCCCTGGCACGGCGCGATAGCGAACTCGCGTTGCATGACCCTCATGCCGATGCGTATCAGCGGCTGCCTGCCAGCGCGCGCCACCAGCCACCCGACAGGACGAAGCGCGGGAAGGTGAGCCACTGCTCGAAGAACAGTCGCGCGACCGCCTGGCCGGGGCCCGTGAAGGGCTCGGGCGGCACGTCTTCCAGCCGGTGGCCGCGGCCTTGCAGGGCCAGCGACAGCACCATGCCCGCCAGCGCCACCAGGGCCAGCGCCAGCAGCCCCTGCAGCAAGGCCGCGATCAACGCGACGTTACAGGCGAGGAACAGCGGCACGGCCACGATGTGGATCAGCAGGTTGGTGCGGCTGCCGTGGTAGCGCGGGTAGCCTTGCCACTGCCATTCAAGCAATCGGGTGAGGGTCACGAAAATCTCCTGTCGGGGTGCAAGCGCGCCATCTTGCCGCATGCCGGAGTTTCGCGTTCACGCAGCGAACGAGCCTTGTGTGCCCACACGGGTCGGCGCCGAACGCCGGGCCAGTTGCCACAGCACCAGGGCGCGCGCAAAGAAGCTTCCGCTGAGCAGCCCGAAGGTCGCGCTGCTGCCGACGGCAAAGCCGAGTTGCTCGCGCACTCCCGGGTTCACCACCAACATCACGCCGACGATGAACTTGGTGCAGAAGATGGCCATCATCAGCAGCAGCGGCGCCCAGCTGCCCGGCACGCGGAAGCGCTGCGCGGCGACATTCCAGCTCACGCCGCGCGGAATGCCGAGTGCATGGTGCAGCGCCACGGCCACCGCGACGGCCAGGGTCCACGCCAGCAATGCGACAGGCTGCCCGCCAGTGCTGCTGAACACGCCATAGAGCGACAGGCCGATCAGCGCCAGCGGCAGCGCGGTGGCGCGGCGCAGCGTGACACTGCGCGAACGGGCCTGCAGCAGCCCCAACGCGACGAGTCCGGCAAGCAGCGCCCAGATCCACGGCGGCGTGTGCGACACGATCATCAGGAACATGCTGGTGTTTGACATGGCGGTTCACCGTCGAGTGCAGTTGGAATGGCTGCACTGTGCGGTGGCTGCGGGGTGCCGGCGAGTGGCTTGCGACGAAGCGCGCCGTGGCGGCGCGAAACGGCGCCGACATGGAGCGAGCCGTCGAATCGAGCCGGCCGCGGCGCAGGGTCGACGCCTGCACCGCGGCGCTCAGAAACGCGATCCCGGCAGCTGCAGGAATGCGGTTTCCTCGGTCGACGATGGGCGGCCGAGCACAGTGTTGCGATGCGGGAAGCGGCCGAAGCGCTCGATGATCGCGCGGTGTTGCTGCGCGTATTTCACGTAGCCGGCGAGCGACGGCGCAGCGAGACACTGCGCGAACGCGCCTGCAGCAGCCCCAACCCGACGAGACCGGCAAGCAGCGCCCAGCTCCACCGCGGCCTCTGCGACACGAACCCCAGGCACATGCTGGTGTTTGACATGGCGATTCTCCGTCGAGTGCAGTTGGAATGGCTGCACTGTGCGGTGGCTGCGGGGTGCCGGCGAGTGGCTTGCGACGAAGCGCGCCATGGCGGCGCGAAACGGCGCCGACATGGAGCGAGCCGTCGACTCGAGACGGCCGCGGTGCAGGGTCGACGCCTGCACCGCGGCGCTCAGAAACGCGATCCCGGCTGTTGCAGGAACGCGGTTTCCTCGGCCGACGATGGGCGGCCGAGCACAGCGTTGCGATGCGGGAAGCGGCCGAAGCGCTCGATGATCGTGCGGTGTTGCTGCGCGTATTTCACGTAGCCTGCGAGCGACGGCGCAGCGACGCCGAGCTGTGCGAACAGGCGCACCGCCTCGTCTTGCGCCGTCATGTCTTCGGCGTGCTCGAACGGCAGGTAGACGAAGCTGCGCTGCACCGGCGGCAGCGCTTCGTCCTGGCGCGCCGACACCATCGTGCGGGCAGCGGCGAGCGCCAGGCTGTCGCCGGCGAAGGCGCGCGGCGTGTCGCGGTAGATGTTGCGGGTGAACTGGTCGAGCAGCACGATGCGCGCCAAGGCCGACGCAGGCGTGTCCTGCCAATCGCGCAGCTCGCCGCGCAGCGCGGCCTCGACCTGCGGGCCGAAACGCCGCGCGATCTCGGCGTCAAAGTGCGGATCCTTGGCGAACCAGATGGCGCGGGCCGATTCGTCGCTGCCGAACCAGAAGTCGAGAATGGCTTGGACGTCGGCGTGAAGGGCGTTCATCGTCCGAGTTGCTCCCACAAATAGCTGAACTCCAGCGCCTGCAAGTGCGCGCGCTGCTCGTTGTCGGCCGCGCCCCCGTGGCCGCCTTCGATGTTCTCGTAGTACAGCACCTCATGCCCCTGGGCCAGCATGCGCGCCACCATCTTGCGGGCATGGGCCGGGTGCACGCGGTCGTCGCGCGTCGACGTGGTGAACAGGATCCTCGGGTACGCCACGCCGGGCTTGACGCTGTGATAGGGGCTGTACGGCGCAATGAAGGCCCACTCGTCGGGCAGGTCCGGGTTGCCGTATTCGGCCATCCACGACGCGCCGGCCAGCAGCACGTTGAAGCGGCGCATGTCGAGCAACGGCACCTGGCAGACCACCGCGTTGAACAACTCCGGCCGCTGCGTGAACACCGCGCCGACCAGCAAGCCGCCATTGCTGCCGCCCATGATGCCCAGACGGCGCGCACGCGTCACCTTGCGTGCGATCAGGTCTTCGGCCACCGCGATGAAGTCGTCGTAGCTGCGCTGCTTGTTGCTCTTCAGCGCGCTCTGGTGCCAG
>JBGQEX010000126.1:0-12210 GCA_041496605.1 Piscinibacter sp. | reverse complement strand
CGACGACGCCCGGCTGCACCTGGGCATCGCGCAGCTGATCGTCGGTGAGAACGGCAAGGCGCAGACCACGCTGCACAGCGTCGGCGGCAACGACGGCACCGCCGACCTGGCGCGGCTGTGGAGCTTGTACGCGAGAAGGAAAGGCTGAGGCGGCCAGTCAAATACCCGGATGGCGCAGAGCGCTCCATCCGGGCTGCGACCCCGGGTGCCCCTTAGTTCGGCGCCAGCCGAATCGCCCCGTCGAGGCGGATCACCTCGCCATTGAGCATGTCATTGACGATGATCTGGTGCACCAGCTTCGCGTAGTCGGCGGGCGTGCCGAGCCGGCTGGGGAAGGGCACGCCGGCTGCCAGCGCGTCCTGTACTTCCTTGGGCATCGCGAACAACATCGGCGTTCCGAAAATGCCCGGGGCAATGGTCATGTTGCGGATGCCGTTGCGCGCCAGGTCGCGTGCGATCGGCAGGGTCATGCCGACCACGCCGCCCTTTGACGCCGAGTAGGCCGCCTGGCCGATCTGTCCGTCGTAGGCGGCCACGCTCGCGGTCGAGATCAACACACCGCGCTCGCCGGTGGATTCGGGTTCGTTGTTGGCCATCGCCGCCGCTGCCAGGCGAATCATGTTGAAGCTGCCGATCAGGTTGACGGTGACGACCTTCGAGAACAGCGCGAGCGGGTGCGAGCCGTCCTTGCCCACCGTCTTCGAGGCGGGGGCGATGCCGGCACAGTTCACCAGCCCCATCAGCTTGCCCATCGCCGTCGCCTGCGCGACCACGGCCTGGCCATCGGCTTCCTGGCTGACGTCGCACTTGACGAACGCTGCGTTGCCGAGCTCCTTGGCCAGCGCCTCGCCCTTGTCGGCTTGCAGATCGGCGATGACGACTTTGCCGCCATGCGCCGAGAGCATGCGCGCCGTGCCCTCGCCGAGGCCGGAGGCTCCGCCGGTGACGATGAAAACCTTGCCTGCGATGTCCATGTGGGTTGCTCCTGAAAGAAGAGAAAGCGCTGATTTACGTATACGTCAATTGTCGCCCGAAAAAACGCCGCTCGACGAGCGGCTCGGGGCTGCGGCGCGCGCTGGCTTCAGCTCAACGCCACGAGGGCGCGTGCGGCGATCTCGTCGACGCCCCCGGTACCGCTGATCTTGCGGTACTTCGGGGCGTTGGCGTCCCCGCTGGCAGCCCAGTTCGAATAGTAGGCAACGAGCGGCCGGGTCTGGTCTTGATAGACCTGCAGCCGCCTGCGCACCGTCTCTTCCTTGTCGTCTTCGCGCTGCACCAGTTCTTCGCCGGTAACGTCGTCGCGGCCCGCGACTTTCGGCGGGTTGAACTTGAGGTGGTAGGTGCGGCCCGACGGCGCGTGCGAGCGGCGGCCGCTCATGCGCTCGATGATGGCTTCGTCGGGCACGTCGATCTCGAGCACGAAGTCGAGCTTGACGCCGGCTGCCTTCATGGCGTCGGCCTGAGGGATCGTGCGCGGGAAGCCATCGAACAGAAAGCCGTTGACGCAGTCCGGCTGGGCGATGCGCTCCTTCACCAGACCGATGATGATGTCGTCGCTGACCAGGGCGCCCGAATCCATCACCTTCTTCGCCGCCAGACCGAGCGGCGTACCCGCCTTGACGGCGGCGCGCAGCATGTCACCGGTGGAGATTTGTGGGATGCCGAACTTCTGGCAGACGAAGGTCGCCTGCGTACCCTTGCCGGCGCCCGGTGCCCCCAACAGAATCAATCTCATCGCTTGTCCTCGAGTCTCGTGATCGCGCGCACAACGCTCCAGCAGTGCAGGCCGCGCGCAGAATAGCACGCAGCCCTTGCGCGAAACCTACGCGCCGGCGGCGTGCGGTTCATGTCATCAGCGCACGCACTCGTGCCAGGTCTTCGGCGGTGTCGACGCCCGGTCCCGGCCGCGTATCGCTGACATGCACCGCGATGCGGTGGCCGTGCCAAAGCACCCGCAATTGTTCGAGCGACTCGATGGTCTCGAGCGGACTCGCGCTCAGGGCCGGGAAGCGCTTGAGGAAGCCGACCTGGTAGGCGTACAGGCCGATGTGGCGCAGCGGCCGCGGCACGCTGAGCTCTGACATGCCCGACGCGTGACCGTCCCGCCACCACGGGATCGGTGCCCGCGAGAAGTACAGGGCGCGCCCCAGCGCGTCGCAGACCACCTTGACGACGTTCGGGCTCAGGAACTCGTCGCGCTGTTCGATGGCGTGGGCCGCCGTGCTCATCACGCAGTCGGGGCGTTGCGCCAGCAGCGCTGCGCAGTCGTCGATCAGCGACGGGTCGATCAGCGGCTCGTCGCCCTGCACGTTCACGACGATGGCGCTGTCGGCAAGGCCAAGCAGCGCGCAGGCTTCGGCGAGCCGGTCGCTGCCGGTGGCGTGGTCGCTGCGGGTCAGCAAGGCATGTACGCCGTGCGCGGCGCAGGCGTCGACGATGTCCGCGTGGTCGGCCGCCACCACCACTTGCCGGGCCGCGGATTGGGCGGCGCGTTGCGCGACGCGAACCACCATCGGCAGCCCGGCGATGTCGGCCAGCGGCTTGCGCGGCAAGCGCGTCGACGCGAGCCGCGCTGGAATCAGCACACTGAAGCTCATCGCGGCGCAACGTCTGCCGCTGCCGCGTCGTCGAGCGAACGCGCCTCGCTCTCGAGCATCACCGGGATGCCGTCGCGCACCGGGAAGGCCAGGCGGTCGGCATGGCAGACCAGTTCCTGCCGCTCGTGTTGCGGCGGTCGCTGGTGCTCCAGCGGCCCTTTGCAAAGGGGGCACACCAGCAGTTCAAGCAATCGGGTGTCCATCGGGTGTCCTTGTGGGTGGTTGCGGCAGCAGCTCGAGCAAGGCGGCCTCGAACGCCGCATCGATGTGGAAGTCTAGCGGCGCGACCCACGCCTGGGTCGCGGCGAGGCGTGCCGGATCGAGCTTGACAGCGTCTTTCTCGGTGACGACGACGTCGTGCGTGTCGGCCGGCCAGGGCAGGGTGGAAAACGCGTGGTGGTCGGGCAGCGGCAGCGCGTCGATGTCGAGCCCGGCGTCGCGCAGCATGTCGAAGAAACGCGCCGGCTGCGCCATGCCGGCGGCGGCCACGACGCGGCGCGTCGCCAGGGCGTCCAGCGCGGCCATCGACGCGGTGCGGCCCGCCCACCAGTCGCCCAGCGGCACGACACCCTTCAGGGCTCGGTGCGCCAGGTGACCCGGCAAGTTGGTCGAGGCCTGCGCCGCGTTGTACAGCACGATGCTGCGCGGCGGCGCCGTCGGCGGCATCGGCTCGCGCAGCGGCCCGGCAGGCAACAACCATCCGTTGCCGATGCCGCGCTCGTCGAACACCAGCACCTGCGCATCGCGTGCCAGCCGAAGGTGCTGCAAGCCATCGTCGCTCACGATCACGTCGACGCCGGGATGACGACGCAGCAGCGACCGTGCGGCGGCGACCCGGTCGCGCGCGACCACCACCGGCGCGTCGAGGCGAATGCGCATCAGCAGCGGCTCGTCGCCGCATGCGGCCACGGGCGTCGACCGTTCGACGTCGACGACGGCGTGCCTGTCGCGGCCGTAGCCGCGCGAGATCACGCCGGGCGTGAAGCCGTGTCGGCGCAACGCCGAAACGACTGCCATCACCGTCGGGGTCTTGCCGGCGCCGCCGACGATCAGGTTGCCCACCACCACCACCGGCACGCTCAAACACTGTGCGTGCAGCCAGCCGGCGGCGTAAAGCGCGCGGCGGCAGGCGACCAGCGCGGCAAACAACGCGGCGATCGGCAGCAGGGTCCACGCCCACGGGCCGCGCGACAGCCATGCGCGTTGCAGTCGCTGCGACCCCTTCGCTGCCGGGTCCGGACCAGCCTCAGCGTGCCTCGCCACCTTGCGAAGTCTGCGTGGCGAACGTGAGCTTGGCGAGTCCGGCACGGCGTGCCGCGTCCATCACATTGATGACCGACTGGTGCGCTGCCGTCGCGTCGGCCGACACGATGACCACGGCGTCGTTGATGCCGGCGGCGGCGGCCGTGAGTTCCGCGGTGAGGATCTCGACGCTGCGACCATCGACCGGCTTGCGATTGATCGCGTAGCGCCCATCGGCCGATACCGCGACGATCACCTCGCGCGGCCGATCACGTGCCTTTTCCGCATCGGCCACCGGCAGCGAAATCTGCAGCTCGGTGAACTTGGAGTACGTGGTCGACAGCATCAGGAAGATCAGGATCACCAACAACACGTCGATGAACGGGATCAAGTTGATCTCCGGTTCCTCGGGGCGCGGCTTGCGAAAGTTCATGACCGTGGTTCGGCCGGGTTGGCGCGCACGGTGAAGCGCAGCAGGTGCGGCACCATCCGGTGTGCCGCCTGTTCGAGGTCGAGCGTGTAGGCGTCGACCAGGCCGCGAAAATAGCGGTACAGCATCAGGGACGGGATGGCGATGATCAGGCCGAAGGCGGTGTTGTACAGCGCCACCGAGATGCCATGCGCCAGCAGCGCCGGGTTGTTGCCGCCGGTCGGCGCCTGCGAGCCGAAGATCTCGATCATGCCGATGACGGTGCCCAGCAGACCGAGCAGCGGCGCCGCGGAGGCGATGGTGCCCAGGGTGTTGAGGTAGCGCTCCAAGCGGTGCACGGCGGCCCGTCCGGCGGCTTCGAACACCTCCTTGAGGGTTTCTTGGCCAATGCGTGGATCGGCGATCACCGCCCTCAGGCCGGCGGCCAGCACGCTGCCGAGCACCGAGTTGTTGGCAAGCTTGTTGACCACGTCAGCGGCCGGCAGGCTGGTGCGTGTCACCGACAGCACTTCGTCGAGCAGCTTGGGTGGCGCCACACGCACGGCACGCAAGCTGGAGAACCGTTCAATGGCCAGTGTGAGCGCTGCGATGGAACACACCAACAATGGCCAAATCGGCCAACCAGCGGCTTGTATGATCGAAAACAATCCGGTCCTTTCGGCGACGCGCGCGGTTTTTGGGACGGGCGATTATGGCCCGACATCCGCCATGCGGTGCGGTTCTTCGACATGGCAACTGTCACCCCGTTGACACTGCTCACCCGGGCGCCGAGTGCTGCGTCCGTAGCAATCCACCGCAACTGTGGATAACTTTGTGGGCAACCGCCCCGGGGCACTCTCGGAGCCACGAAAATACAAGGCCTTGGACGGATTGCTCAAAGTTTAGGCAGGAATAAACCTTTGCAAATCAATGACTTGCGCGATTGCGACAGCCTCGTGACAGGCATGGCAGGGCGGCGTGCCACTGTTGGCGCGGTTGTGGAGTTCTCAGGCCGCGTCGTTGCTGGGTTTGCCGATGATTGAGCCATCGCCGGCCGGCCCGACACGCATGGTCTGGACGGTCGCCGCACTCGTCCACGCGGTCGCCGACGCACTCGCCAGCCGCTTTGGCGCCTGCACCGTGCAAGGCGAACTGTCGGGCTTCTCGCGGGCCGCCAGCGGCCACTGTTACTTCACCTTGAAAGATGCCGCCGGTGACGCATCGACGATTCGATGCGCGATGTTTCGGCGTGCCGCGAGCCTGCTCGACTTCAACCCGGCCGACGGCCAGCTGGTCGAACTGCGCGGCCGGCTGGCGGTGTATGAACCGCGCGGCGAGCTGCAGTTCGTCGTCGAGGCCATGCAACGTGCAGGGGCCGGCGCGCTGTTCGAGCAGTTCCTGCGCCTCAAGTCCCGGCTTGAAGCCGAGGGCTTGTTCGATGCGGGGCGCAAGCGCGCGTTGCCGGCGTATCCGCGTGCGCTCGGGGTTGTCACCTCGCTGGGCGCCGCGGCCTTGCACGACGTGCTGACGGTGCTCGCGCGGCGGGCGCCACAGGTCGAGGTCATTGTCTACCCCTGCGTCGTGCAAGGAGCCGACGCGCCGGCGGCAATCGTGCGAGCCATCGAACTGGTCGGACAACGTGCCGAGGTGGATACCGTGATCGTGTGCCGCGGAGGGGGCAGCCTGGAGGACTTGTGGGCCTTCAACGACGAACGCGTGGTGCGTGCCATTGCGCGTTCGACCTTGCCGGTGGTGTGCGGCGTCGGGCACGAGACCGACGTCACCCTGGCCGACCTGGCGGCGGACCTGCGCGCGCCCACGCCGACGGGCGCCGCCGAGCTGGCCGCACCGCGCCGAGACGACTTGTTGGAGCAACTGGGGACCGTGGCGCGTCGCCTGAGGCGCGACGTGGCTCGCCGAGTCGAGACCGCACAGCAGAGCCTGGACCGTGCGGCGCTTCGCCTGGCGCGCCCCGCAGAGCGCGTGGCTCGCGAGCAATGGCGTCTCGACGCGCTGGCGCGCCGACTTCAGCAGTCCGCGGCGCTGTCACTGGCCGTTCAGCACGAGGCCTTGCACCGATCACAGCTCGATTTGCGCCGCGCCGGCACGATGGCCCTCACCCATGCACGCCACCGCCTCCAATCGCTCGCCACGCGCCTTGGCGGGCTCGATCCGAAGCAGATCGTCGCCCGCGGATACGCGTTGATCGAGACAGCGCAAGGGCAGCTTGTCGTGGCGCCCGACCAGATTCACGCCGGTTCGCTGCTGCAAGTCACGTTGGCGATGGGCGCGGCCGAGGTCGGTGTGGCATCCGTACGTCCAAAGTGACAATGGCCAAAAGCAAGGAGGCCGGGCCCTGCGGCCCAGCCTCCGTGCGACGCGGGTGGACTTAGAGTCCGGCGTTCTGTTGCGCGACCATGCAGTACAGCATCGGCACCGACAGCATCGTGTTGGCCCGCGACGTGAGCATCGCCAGCCGTCCGGCGGCGGCCTTCTGCTCGGGAGTCACGGTCACGATGCCCAGCGCCTTCTTCTGGTTCGGCCAGATGATGAACCAGACATTGAAGGCCATCACCAGCGCCAGCCACATGCCGATGCCGATGGCGACAAACGGCTTCTGCACGCCCAGCGCCTGCACGATGTAGCCGTTCAGCCAGGCCAGCAGCAAGCCGGTGACGACGGTGGCGAGCGCGCCATAGCGGAACCAGAACAGGGCGGCCGGCGCGATCACCTTGCTGATGGCAGGCTTTTGTTCGTCGGGGATCTTCGGCATCGACGGGATCTGCACGAAGTTGAAGTACCACAGCAGCCCGATCCACATCACGCCGGATGCCACATGCAACCAGCGCATGAAGAATGCAGCCCATGCTTGGCCGAACTGAATGTTGCCGGCCAGCAGCACGATGATCACCAGCAAGACCACGCCCGCGGCCACCGTGCGTCCCAGCGATTGAAAGATTGCGCCCATTGTTTTCCCCTCTTGGCGAGTTGTTGGAGCGTGCACTATAGCCAAGCTCGATGCACCCCGCCCGGACTGGGGTCGGCGCCTGTTCTCGGATGCACGCGGCCTCTATGAACCGAACGGCGCGCCTTGAAGCTTCGAGCCGGCCTTGATGCCGCGCTTGGCGAACCAACCCCGGTTCATCTCGAGCACGAAGCGCACCGGCTTCGTGGAGCAGTGCGAGTCGAGCGTCTGCGGCTTCATGTCGTCGACGTTGACGATGCTGCCGTCATCGGCAATGAACGCAATGGAGAGCGGCAGCAGCGTGTTCTTCATCCAGAAACACTGCATCGCCGGCTCTTCGAATGCGAACAACATGCCGTCGTTGTTGCCCATGGTCTTGCGAAACATCAGGCCGGTGGCGCGCTGGTCCGGCGTTTGCGCCAGCTCTGCCTGGATGTTGTGGATTCCGGCGTTGAGGCGAATTGCCGGCAGCTTCTGGGGCCCGTCCTGGGCAGAGCAGACGACGGAAAGACCGATGGCCAGCAGGCCGAACAGTGCACGTGGCTTGATGTAGATCATGTGGGCGGCGAGGGGTGACCTCTAGATTATCAACGCGCCGATCCTCGCCTCGGGCCGATCCGGTGCCCCAATGAGCCTGAACCCGCCATTCACCTTGCCCGAATTCACCATTGCCGGCGACGACGCGCGCCTGCACCTTCTTGACGACCCGCAAGAGCTGGCGACTTTCACGCGCTGGACTCAGCAGCTTGGCGGGCCGCGCGAGGCGGTGTCGCAGCTGCAGTTGTCGGGGCTGCACTGCGCCGCCTGTGCCGGCATCATCGAAGACGCACTGCAGCGTGTGTCCGGTGTTCTCGACGCTCGCGTCAGCGCCGCAGCGTCGCGCGCCGAAGTGCGCTGGGATCCGCGGCGCACGCGTGCCTCCGCACTGGTGGGCGCCATCACACGCGCCGGCTACGGCGCGGCGCCCGATGCTGCCGCTCCGCAGCGCGCGTTGCGCGCGCGCGAACAGCGTCAAGGACTGTGGCGTTTGTTCGTCGCCGGCTTCTGCATGATGCAAGTGATGATGTACGCCACGCCTGCGTACGTCGCCGCAGCGGGCGAGATCACGCCCGATCTGCAGCGCCTGCTGCAATGGGCAAGCTGGCTGCTGACCTTGCCGGTGGTGCTGTTCTCGGCCGGCACGTTCTTCGGCGGCGCCTGGCGCAGCCTGCGATCGCGCCGCATCGGCATGGACGTTCCGGTCGCGCTCGGCATCATCGTCACCTTCATCGCGAGTTCGGGGGCGACCTTCGACCCCGGCGGCGTCTTCGGCCGCGAGGTGTACTTCGACTCGCTGACGATGTTTGTCTTCTTCCTGCTCGCCGGCAGAACCCTCGAGCTGCGTGCGCGGCACCGTGTCGCCGACGCGCTGGAAGGGGCGCTGCAGCGCCTGCCCGAGAGTGTGCAGCGGCTGGACGACGCCGGCGCAGTCACGCAGGTCAGCGTACGGCAGTTGCGTGCCGGCGACCGCGTCCGCGTGCTGCCGGGCCAGGCGTTTCCGGCCGACGGCGTGCTGCTGGACGGGCGCACCCAAGCTGACGAGGCGCTGCTCACCGGCGAGTCGATGCCGGTGCCCAAGCGGGCCGGCGATGCGGTCGTTGCCGGCAGCCTCAACCTGCTGGCGCCGGCCGTGATGCGGGTCGACCGTCTCGGCGCCGACACGCGCTATGAGGGCATCGTCGCGCTGATGCGTGGCGCGTTCACGCAGCGACCGGTCCAGCTGCGCTTGGCCGACCGGTTGGCCGTGCCGTTCTTGTGGGGCGTGCTGCTGCTCGCCGCTGGCGCGGCGGCGGTCTGGTCGGTCATCGACCCCGGCCGGGCGGTGTGGGTGGCGGTGTCAGTGCTGATCGTCACCTGTCCCTGTGCCCTGTCGTTGGCCGCGCCATCGGCGCTGCTCGCAGCCACCGGTGCGCTGGCGCGTCGCGGCGTGCTGCTGCAGCGCATCGACGCCCTGGAGGTGCTGGCGAACGTCGACTGGCTGTTCGTCGACAAGACCGGCACGTTGACCGAAGACAGGCTCGAGCTGCGCGCGACGGTCGTGACGCCGGCAGCGCGCGACGCAGGACTTTCCGAAGCGGCCGCCTTGCAGCGCGCCGCATCGCTTGCTCAGCTGTCGATTCACCCCTTGTCGCGCGCATTGAGCGCGGCTGCCGGGCCTGCAGTGCAAGAACCGACCGCATGGAGCGAGGTCCACGAGCTTGCGGGTTCGGGCTTGCAGGCGCGCGCCGCCGATGGCACGTGGTTCAGGCTCGGTTCGCCGCAGTGGGTCAGCGGCGCGGCCGAGCCACTGGCCGACCACGCCGGCAGTGGCAACGAGGTCTCGTTCGGTCCGATCGGCGTGCCGTGGGCGCACTTCGAACTGGCCGAGGTGCTGCGCGCCGATGCGGCTCGGGCCATTGAGCGCCTGCAAGCCGGCGGCGTGCACATCGCATTGTTGTCCGGCGACCAGCCTGCCCGCGTGGCGGCGCTGGCGCAACGGCTGAACATCGTTGACGTACGCGGCGCGGCCACGCCCGAAGGCAAGCTCGATGCGGTCGCCCGGGCGCAAGCGCAGGGACACCACGTGGCGATGGTGGGCGACGGCGTGAACGACGCACCGGTGCTGGCCCGTGCCGACGTGTCGTTCGCCTTCGCGCAAGGCGCCGCGGTCTCGAAATCGCGCGCCGATGCGGTGGTGTTGGGAAACCGCCTGAGCGACGTGGCCGATGCACGCGAACTGGCGCACCGCACGATGCGTGTCGTGCGCCAGAACCTCGCATGGGCGGTGGTCTACAACGCCGCCTGCATTCCGTTGGCGCTGGTCGGCTGGCTGCCGCCGTGGGCCGCAGGCCTGGGCATGGCGAGCAGTTCGCTGCTGGTGGTTCTGAACGCGTTGCGCTTGTCGCGCCTTACTGCGAGCTGACGGCGATGGACGTTCTGTTCCTGTTGATCCCCATGTCGGTGCTGCTGGTGTTCGCGATCATGGGTCTGTTCGCGTGGTCGCTGCATGCGGGCCAGTTCGATGACCTCGAACGCGAAGGTGAGCGAATCCTGCAACGCGAAGCCGGCGCAGTTGATACGGATCAACCCGCGGGGGCACCCGGCTCTGAACAATTCGGGCCAGTTCGAGAATCACGAGGAGAAGTGCAATGACCCCTGTTCCAACGGCCCCCACCACGGCGTTCCACGCGTCGACGGTCTATGACGACACGGTCGTGCGCAACTTTGCGCTCGCCGCGGTGTTGTGGGGTGTGGTGGGCATGCTGGTGGGCGTGGTGATCGCCGCGCAGCTGACCTGGCCTGAACTAAATTTCGGCATTCCGTGGCTGAGCTACGGACGCTTGCGCCCGCTGCACACCAACGCGGTGATCTTCGCATTCGGCGGCTGCGTGCTGTTCGCGAGCAGCTACTACGTGGTGCAGCGCACCTCGCAGGTTCGCCTGTTCGCCGGCAAGCTCGCCGCCTTCACGTTCTGGGGCTGGCAGGCGGTGATCGTCGCGGCTGCCATCTCGCTGCCGCTGGGCTACACGCAGGGCAAGGAATACGCCGAGCTCGAGTGGCCGATCGACATCCTGATCACGGTGGTGTGGGTGTCCTACGCGATCGTGTTTTTCGGCACCATCGGCATTCGCAAGGTGCGCCATATCTATGTGGCCAACTGGTTCTTCGGTTCCTTCATTCTGGCGGTGGCGCTGCTGCACCTGGTGAACAGCGCGGCCATCCCGTTCAGCTTCATGAAGAGCTATTCGGCCTATGCCGGCGTGCAGGACGCGATGGTGCAGTGGTGGTACGGCCACAATGCCGTCGGCTTCTTCCTGACGGCGGGCTTCCTCGGGATGATGTACTACTTCATTCCGAAGCAGGCCGAACGGCCGATCTATTCGTACCGGCTGTCGATCGTGCACTTCTGGGCATTGATCTTCACCTACATGTGGGCGGGCCCGCACCACCTGCACTACACCGCGCTGCCCGACTGGGCGCAAAGCATCGGCATGATCTTCTCACTGGTGCTGCTGGCGCCGAGCTGGGGCGGCATGATCAACGGCATCATGACGTTGTCGGGCGCGTGGCACAAACTGCGTGACGACCCGATCCTCAAGTTCCTCATCGTCTCGCTGTCGTTCTACGGCATGAGCACCTTCGAGGGGCCGATGATGTCGATCAAGACGGTGAACGCGCTGAGCCACTACACCGACTGGACCATCGGCCACGTGCACTCCGGCGCGCTCGGCTGGGTGGGCCTGATCTCGATGGGCACCCTGTACTTCCTGGTGCCGCGCATGTTCGGCCAGACCAAGATGTACAGCACCCGCGCGATCGAGCTGCACTTCTGGGTCGCGACGATCGGCATCGTGCTCTACATCGCCGCGATGTGGATTGCCGGCGTGATGCAGGGCCTGATGTGGCGTGCCGTGAACCCCGACGGAACGCTGGTCTACAGCTTCGTCGAAAGCGTCAAGGCCACCTTTCCCTTCTACGTGATCCGCCTGTGCGGCGGCCTGCTGTACCTGGGCGGCATGTTGATCATGGCCTGGAACGTCGTGAAGACGGCGCAGCAGGGCACGTACAGGCCGGTGAGCATTCCGCTGGCCGCGGCCCACGCCTGAACAGGAGCCAAGACTCATGAGTCAAACCAACACCGGCTTCTCGCACGAGAAGATCGAAACCAACAATTTCCTGATGATCGTGCTGATCCTGCTGGTCGTGGCAGTGGGCGGCATCGTCGAGATCGTGCCGCTGTTCTTTCAGCGCTCGACCACGCAGCCGGCCGAGGGGCTCAAGCCCTACACCGCGCTGCAGCTCGCCGGGCGCGACATCTACGTCCGCGAGGGCTGCTACAACTGCCACTCGCAGATGATCCGGCCGTTCCGCTCCGAGACGCTTCGCTACGGGCACTACTCGACGGCCGGCGAATTCGTCTACGACCACCCGTTCCAATGGGGCAGCAAGCGTACCGGGCCCGACCTGCATCGCGTGGG
>JBGQEX010000125.1:0-12298 GCA_041496605.1 Piscinibacter sp. | reverse complement strand
TGCGCTCGGCCAACTTGGCGATCAGGCCGTCAATGCCATTCTGGCCGATCTCCTGCGCAAAGCTGTTGCGGTAGTTCTCGACCAGCCACACGCCAAGCACGTTCACGTCGTAGATCTTCCAGCCATCGGCCGTATTCTCGAGCCGATAGTCGAGCTGGATCGGGTCGCCGCGGCCGCGCACTTCGGTCTTGACCACCACCTCGGGATCGGCCGCGCTGCCTCGCATCGGCTTGAGCTGCACGGTCTGGTCGCTGACCTGAGCCAATGCGCCCGAGTAGGTGCGCACCAGCAGGATCTTGAACTCGTCCTCCAGACGCTTTTGCTGTTCAGGCGTGGCCTGGCGCCAGTAGCGGCCGACCGCCGAAGCCGTCATGCGCCGGAAGTTCACGTGGGGCATGACCTTCGCGTCGACCAGCGCAAGGATCTTGTTCACATTGCCGGACTGGATGGACTTGTCGGCCTTGATGCTGTCGATCACGTCGGTCGACACTTCCTTGATCAGCGCATCGGGCGCCTGCGCGTCGGCGGCACGCACCACTGCCGTGCCCAAGAGCAGCACCGACAGCGAGAAGGCCAGGGCAACATGTCGCAACAACATTCTTCTTCCTTTCAGAAACGCAGCCCGAGCGGGCATAGCGGCTTGGAGCGGTGGCGCTGCGGCAAGTTCTCGAAACTTGCGCAAGCACTGGTTTCGTTAACGCGCCAACGCGCCGAATGGTTGGCCCCGCGTCATTGCTCTGGCTCCCTCGATTCGTCGGGGGACGGCGGTTCGTTGCCGTCATACACGAGGCTGCGCCGGCGTTGCAGGTAGGCGTCGCGCACGAAGGTGTACTTGTCGAGCGCAATGTCGTCGAGCACCCTGCTCGCGCCGAGCAGCCCAGCGCGAGCATTCACCACCTGCAGCGCCGTGATCTCGTATTTCACTGCCCCGTCGCGGATCACCAGCGCGGGGGACACCGCGCGGTCCAGCGGCAGCGCAAACGATTCGCGAACACTCGACGGCCCGATCAGCGGCCACACGATGTAGGCGCCGGCGCCAACGCCCCAATGCCCCAAGGTTTGTCCGAAGTCTTCGTTGTGATGATCGAGGCCGAACTCGGTGGCCACATCGACAAAGCCGCCGACGCCGAACAAGGTGTTCGTGCCGACGCGAATGACGTCGTGCAAGCCGTCGGCCACCTTGCCTTGCAGCATGTTGTTCACGGCCGACCATGCGTCTCCCGCATTGCCGAAGAAGTTGTCGATGCCTCGCCGAATGGGCTGCGGCACGATGTTGCTGTACGCGGTGGCAACCGGCTTGAGCACGTTCTCGTCAAGTGACTCGTTGAACGAAAACACCTTGCGATTCCACTTCTCCCACGGATCCAGCCGCTGGCCCGGGGTCTTGGCTCCGAGCGTGGCACAGCCCTGCAGCAGCCATGCCGCGGCCGCCAACGCTGCCGCGAGCCGCACACGGCGCCGGCGCTGGAATGTCATTTCTTGGCGCCCGCGGCGGGTGTCGCCGCTGGAGCGCCGCCTTCGGCTGCCTTGCTGAACAGGAACTGGCTGATCAGGTTCTCCAGCACCACAGCAGACTGCGTCTGCTTGATGACATCGCCGGCAGCGAGGTTCTTCTCGTCGGCACCGGGCTCGATGCCGACGTACTGGTCGCCGAGCAAGCCGGCGGTAAGGATCTTCGCCGACGAGTCGCGCGGAAATTGCACGCTGCGGTCGAGTTCCATCGCCACCACGCCTTGGTAGTTCTTGCCGTCGAGTGTGATCGAGGTCACCCGGCCGACCGTGACGCCGGCGCTGCGCACCGGCGAGCGCGCCTTCAGGCCGCCGATGTTGTCGAAGCGCGCGGTGACCGTGTAGCCGTCGCGGTTGCCGAACGTGGCCAGGTTCGCGGCCTTCAGCGACAGGAACACGAGCCCCGCCAAGCCGAGCAGCACGAACAATCCCACCAGCGTTTCGATGCCTTTTTTCGCCATGATTCTTTCCCTCGAGACGCCCTGGCAGTCAGGGCGTCGAAAACATCAGTGCCGTCAGCACGAAGTCCACGCTCAGCACGGCGAGCGACGAGATCACCACGGTGCGCGTCGTCGCGTAGGCCACGCCTTCGGGAGTGGCCTGCGTCTCGTAGCCCTGGTACAGCGCCACGGCGGTGCAGATGACGCCGAACACGAAGCTCTTCACGACGCCGTTGCCGACATCGCGCCAGACATCGACGCGCGACTGCATGATCGACCAGAAGTTGCCTTCGTCGACACCGATCAGCAGCACGGCGACGACGTAGGCACCGAGAATACCCACGGCCGAGAACAGTATGGCCAGCAGTGGCATCGACACCACACCGCCGATGAAGCGCGGTGCCAGCACGCGGCTCTTCGGGTCGATGGCCATCATCTCCATCGCCGCGAGTTGTTCGCCGGCCTTCATGAGCCCGATCTCGGCCGTGAGCGAGGTGCCGGCGCGGCCCGCAAACAGCAGCGCGGCAACCACAGGCCCAAGCTCGCGCACCAGCGACAGGTTGACGATCAGGCCGAGCGACTCGGTGGCGCCATAGGTGACCAGCGCATAGTACATCTGCAGCGCGAGCACGAAGCCCACCGCCATGCCCGACGCCAGGATGATCAGCAGCGACAGGTTGCCGATGGCGTGGATCTGCATCACCACCAGTCCGAAGCGGCGCATGGCGGCCGGCGTGGCACGCAACAAGTCGATGAAGAAGAAGAAGGCATGGCCGAGCGAGCGCAGCACATCGAGCGCGCGCGCGCCGAGCAAGGCAATGGACGTCATGCGACCGCCCCCGTGCTGACGCCAAAGTCTTCTGCCAGCGGCCGCGCCGGATAGTGGAACTTGACCGGGCCGTCGGGTTCGCCGCGCACGAACTGGCGCACTTCCGGATCAGTGGAATTCATCAGGTCGGCGGGGGTGCCTTGCGCAACGATGCGGCCCTGCGGCGCCGCCATCAGGATCACGTGGTCGCTGATGGCCATGCACTCAGGCACGTCGTGCGAGACCACCAGCGAGGTGGCGCCGGTGACGTCGTTGAGCGTGCGGATCAGGTTGGCGGCCACGCCCATCGAGATCAGGTCAAGTCCGGCGAAGGGTTCGTCGTACATGATCAGCTCAGGGTCGAGCGCGATTGCACGCGCCAACGCGATGCGCCGCGCCATGCCGCCTGAAACTTCCGAGATGCGCAGCGGCGCCGCGCCACGCAGCCCGACGGCATTCAGCTTCATCAGCACGATGTCGCGGATCAGCGCTTCAGGCAGGTCGGTGTGCTCGCGCAACGGGAACGCCACGTTCTCGAACACCGACAGGTCCGTGAACAACGCGCCGAACTGGAACAGCATGCCCATTCGGCGACGCATTCTGAACATGCGCTCGCTGTCGGTCGCATCGACCACCTCGCCGTCGAAACGAACCTCGCCGGCATTCGATGCATTGCTGCCGCCGATCAGGCGCAGCAGCGTCGTCTTGCCGCAGCCGGAGCCACCGAGCAGCGACGTCACCTTGCCGCGCGCGAAGCGCAGACTCACATCGTTGAGGATGGTTCGGCTGGCGTCGTAGCCGAAGCTGACGTGGTCGATGTCGATCAGGGTGTCGGATTTCACGCGGGTCGGTTCACTCGGCATCGCGGGTTGGACGTTCTTCTGTGCAGCGGCCGCCCGTTGCATGTCGCCGTGGACGGCGCTGGCCGGCTGCGAAACGATTGTCGCATGGGCAATCCGGTGTTGCAGGGCAAACCCGGATACGGGACGCGAGGATCGGCCAACCCGGCTTGCGCGGCGCACACGGGTCGATTTCAGCGCTTGGGGTTGGCCGCCTCGAAAGTCACTTCGACCCGGATGCGGGACCGAACAGCCAGCCCGTCCACTTGCCCCGGGCTGAATCGGGCGTTCAGGAATGCGTTGCGCGCTGCTTCTTCCAACGCTTGGGGCAAAGACGGGCCGTCGACACGAACCCGCACCACCTTGCCGAACTCGTCGATGAAGAGCAAAAGGCGCGTGACATAGCGTTCCGCCGGGCCTTCGACTTCGGGAAACGGAATCACAACGACCGACACAGGCACTGGCGCCACCGAAAGCATCGAACGAGGGAAATAGTCGCCATCGCCGTCTTGGCCAGCCGAATCCGCCAGTGGCTGAAGATCCGGCGCGGGCGCTTGCATCGAAGTTGCGGCAGGAGCGGGATCGGGCGAGCGGCGGACGGGAACGTGCGGCTCGACGGGATGCGCCGGCTCAATTGTCATGACTTCCACCGCACGCCGTGCCTGGATGGCGGAGGGCGGCAGACGCGTTGACACGGCACGGCCGCCTGCGTGTCCAGGCCGGCCCGACTGCGGTTCAACGACTCCAGTCGCGATCGGCAATATCAGCCCGTGCAGCAGCAGCGACAGCCCGCAGCAAGAAACAGCGGCCACCTTGGACATCGATGGCATCGACAAAGCAGTCGGCGGTCGGGCCAGGCGTGAACCCGGCCGCGACGTCGCGCCTTCAGTCCACCAACTCCCGCCATGACGTACGACGGGTCAGAGGGGTGCCCGGCCCACCTCCGGGCGGGACGTCGCCCGTAGTGGGTCGCCCTCTCACGTCCCACTGGATCACTCTCATGTTGCTGTCGGTCGTCCTGATCAGGTTGATACCGGCCGTCATCGCGTCGGCGCTCTGCACGCTCATCACGTTGCTGATGCTGTTGCTGGTAGCGGTGATGTCGATGAAGTACAGCCACGACGATCCGCCGGGCGCACACGGTGTAGATGTCGTGATGTTGGCCGGCACCACCAGGAGATTGTTTGACAGCGCCATGTCCGTGTTGAGGCGCTCGCCGGAATTCGCAGTCACGTCGAAATCCATGTACCAGCCCGATTGGGTGCTCCAGTTGACGCCTTGCGGACTCGTGACGAGGCGTGTAGCTCCCAAAACCTCATGGACCATACCGGGGTTGTTGCGCAGCACGCCGAGCGATGTGGTGGACAAGTCATCCTTGAAGACATAGATCGACTGCACGGTGGTGCTGCCGATATCAGTCGCGCCCAGCAGACGGCCGGTGCCGATGATCACTGAGTTCGAAGTCGTGTTGTTCGCGGAAATCGCCGAGAGTTGAGGCTTGGTCGTGATCGGCTGCGCCGCGCCACCGGGCGTGTGTGCCTGTGCCAGCAGGAACGCTTCCTTGCCCGACGGGGCGATGTTGTCGTCGAAGTCGAAGCGCCAGACGTTGCCCAGCATGTCCCCGCCATAGATACGCTTCGCGGTGTTGTCAGTTTCGTGGTCCACCCACGCATTGATCTTTCCAAGGTTGCTCGGAGTCGTGGTATCACCCGCCGCCGTGGTGCCTGTCGTGTAGGTCGCAATCTTGTCAATCGACACGCCGGTGAGCGCGTTTCGCACATACAAGTAGCCGTTGCCGCTGCCAGGGCTCACGTTGTTGTAGCCTGACGTGAACGCCGCCACCCAGGTGCCTGCCTTGTTCTTGGTGATGACCGGATTGCCAAAGGTCAGGCCCAGATCGTTGTCGGTCGCGCTGGAGATCTCCCAAAGCGCGATCGGAGTCGCCGGGTCGGTGACGTCGAGCGCGTAGTACCCGCGGCCGCCCGCGTTAAGCCCCCCGACCAGAATCGAGCGCCAGTTGGTTCCATCGAAGACATCCGACACGGTGGGTGCGCCATCGACGTAGAACCTGTGTTTGGTGCTGTATTGCTTGTCAGCCAGCAGGTACATGTTGGACATGACCATGGACGGCACGTAGGCCCACAGCTCTGCTCCGGTGGTCGCGTTGAACGCGTGCAGCATGCCGTCGTTGGCGCCCACATAAACCATTGCCGTTCGGCTTGCGTTTGCGGAGACGAATGCCGAGTACCCCGAATCCTGGTAGGCAAACGGCGGCTTCTTCACATACACCGGTGTTGCATTCACGATGTCACCGAGCGGCGTGTTTCGTCCGCGAAACAGACGCGCCGCGGCGGCGTTGGCCGCCACGTCTTCATACTGAGTCTGCCCTCGCAGGAACTTCACGAGCGTGTCGCCGGAGTTGGCCGTCCCGGCTGTACCCGCAGCCGCAAGGTCGGCGCATTGCGACAACTTGTAGTTGCCCGACTGACAGACGTTTGAGAAATAGGCCTGGCTCGCCGAAGGCAGGTTGGCGTAGGTGAAGCTGGCAAGGCCGTTGGTGGCACCCGACTTGGCGAAATAGATGTTGCGGGTGTCGGTGGCCGAACTCACCTGGCTCAGCAGCGTGTTCTTGGCCTCCCATGACGGGTTGCTGGTGGTGACCACACCCGTGGCGGGATTGAGGGTCAGCGCCTTGAGGTTGCCCTCCCAAAGTACCGTCGTGTATTCGGCCAGGTAGACGAAGTTGTCCCCCGAGACAGGCTGCTGTGAACTGACCGCTGCTGCCGAACCGGTACCTGTGACGCTTGAAATTGTCTCCAGCGTTTCCGTCATGGCGGTGACCAGGTCAGCCGGGCTGCCCGCGCTGTAGTACTTGCCCCGGCCATTGACGGCCGCATGCCAAAGGTCGTCGGCACGCGTTGGCACGCTGGTGCCGCTGCTGGAAACTTGCGGGTCCGGCCAAGCCTTGCTGCCCTGCCGGATCGCGTAGAAGTCGCCTGTGGTGAGACTCGGATCGTCGTAATTGCTTTGGTAGGTCAAACTGCCTGCTACGCCCAGACCCAGCGTGTACGTTGTCATGTGCTGGTGGGTGGCCGTGTCGTTGCCGGAAGGCTTGACATCGTTGGTGCAGACGTCCTGGTTGTTGACCGTGCAGTTGCTTGTCCGCAGGTCGGTCTTGTAGAAGTACATGGCAATGTCTGCCAGCGAGTCGCTGACTCCGGACCCGCCCGTGACCCAATTGGTGCCCACGGTGTGGCCGTCGTCAAGCATCGGGCGTGCGGTCGCGCCGCCGTCCTGATTGCCGATGGCCGTGCTGCTCCCCAATTGCCTGGGCGAGTACGAACTCCGGAAGTTGCCCTCGTCACCCTTGTTCCAATAGCCGTCGGTGGACAGCAAGGTGTAGTTACGCTGGCAGTAGTACTGCACGGGATCTGTACCCGCGGGCAACGCCGAGTCGTTCATTTGCACGCCGGCAAAGTAGCGACCCGCCTTCTCCAATGCCGGACGCAAAGGCGTGCTGTTGCCTGTGGTCGCCCCGTACAACTTGGTGAAGAACGTCGTCTTCTGCGTGTCGAAATCGCCGACGCTCAGAAAGCCGTTGCTCGAGTTGCTGTATCCGGTCTCATGAATGGTCGAGTAGCCGACGCGAAAGCGCGTCGCATCGATGGCCCCAAACACCCGACCTGCAGCCGATTTCATGGCCAGGATGCGCGTACGGTAGTAAGCCCACCAGTTGGCGTAGTTCTGCTTCTGCGCCGTGGTCAACGTGATCGGGTCGTACACCACGGAGTAGTTCGCGTCGTTGCAGGTGACGCTGGCGCCGCTGTTCAGCGTGGCCCAGTAAAAGCGGCTTGTGGTGGCAGTTGATGTTGTGACGGTTGTTGTGGTCGTCAGCGTGCAACTGTTACTGCTGGTGGTGGTGGTGCAAGTCTTGCCAGGCGCGCTGCCTCGAACAAACGTCTTGTTCGTCGTCGTTGAGGTCGTTGTCGTGATGCCGCTGGTGCTTGAGGAACTCGTGCTGGTGGTGCTCGTTGGCGTGGTGCTGCACGCCGAATCGGTACTCTTGTTGCCGCATACCGTCGGCCCCGTTACAACCGGCGCTCCGGTGATGGGTCCGGTTGTAGCGACCGTCACCTGCTGCGTGCTCAGGTTCGAGGTGTTGGAAAGGTCCGTCGTGCCACCGGATGAACTGAATCCATTGCTCTTAGCAGAGGCGAATGACGCGGCGCCCAGGCTGCTGCCAGTGGCGTCGTTGGGCACGGTGTAAGTTTGCGACGGGTCGTAGAAGATTTTGTTGTAGCCGAAGTAGCCGAAACAACGCCCGTTGCTGTTGCTGAGGCCATCCGGAACGAAGTCGTCTCCCATACTTCCGGAGTCGTCAAGAATGAACATCAGGTTTGGCCGCACCGATGACGACGACTGGAACGCCAGCGGCTCGTTCGCAACGTCAGCCGTTGCGGCGACGGCCGCGCCGGTGAAGGCGGACAGAGCCGCAACGCCGAGCCCGGCCAGGGCGCGCGACAGGTGGCGGAAGTTGACGTTCATGGTGACCTCGGTGGAATGGAGCGCCTCGCAGCGCTCTAGAAATGCACGATGGTTTCGGTGAAGCTGTGCGTGTTGCGCGCACCTACCGCACGGACGACGATTCGGTAGTACGGGTTGATGGACGGGGTGTCGAAGCCCCTCGGGTCTGAGTAGGTCCGGTTTCCCTTGTTCGTGTCCTCGCCGGTCGTTGACGTCAGCGGCGTGGCACAGACGACGCCCGATGCCGTGGGGGCGCCGGCCACGGAGCACAGCCGCGTGATGAAATAGCGCACGGTGTTGCCGTTGACCGTGGTCGGGTCCGAAGGCCTCAGGCAGCTGGTAACCGTTCCGCCGGCGCCGGAACAGCCGTTGCCGTCCCAGTCCACCACTACGCGCGTGGTGGCGGTGAGGTTGGTTCCCGTGGGGTCCAGCGCATCCAGACTGGTGGCGTAGTAGCCCGAGCCGGTGCTGCCATCCTGCTGAAGCGTTGTGCCTGTCGCGTTCGAGAACAACCAGGCGACGGCCAATTCCGAACCGCGATCCGCGGATGTGGTGGCGTCCTGCTTGAAGCCGAGGTTGCCAATGATCTGTGAACCAGAACCCACCGTTCGCACCAAGGCAACGGCGGCCAGCGACAAGGCGACCAGAGCCATCAACGCGAAGAGCAGCGACATGCCACGCTCGCGGCGAGATGTGACGACAAAACGATCGGACATGAGTTTCACGCTGTTCCCTCCGGCTACGAGCCCCACAACATGTTGCGCAGCGGAACCACGGTGTCGAAAATCTTGTAGCGGTAGTGCTTCCAGTCGGCACCCACCTGCGTGTCGACGGGGATGCTGAGGCACTGGCTGCTGCTGCATGCGGTGGTACCGGCGATCGTGATGTCGGCGCCGGCAGTGCCGAGATCCCATACAGGCGCCGCGGCCGTCACCTCGTCTTTCTCATACTGCCCACTGCGCGCCACGACGGCGACACGAATGGCCAGCACCTGGCTCCAGCCCGCCTGCGTGGTGGGCGTGGTCGTGTCGTAGGTATCGACCGTGCCGTCTGCGTTGGTGTCTTTTCCGTAGAAGGCCTGCAAGCTGACAATCTGCGGGAACAGATCGCTTGTCGCGCCGGCGATCGCGCTGCTGTTGAACACCACCGATTGCAGCGTGTTGGGGTTGCTGGCCGAAGGGCCGGTCACCGAATAGGTGCTGCTGACCAGCCGTCCAAGATTGAGCAGGTAGCTCTTGGCTGCGTAGCCGTCGGTAGGAAAAATGCCGGAGCCGACTGCGGGGTTCCACGGCGTACCGGTGCCCGACGTATGCAAGATCTGGTTGTAGCCGCCCGTCGTGTCGGTGCCGGTTACGCTGAAAACGCTGCACCAGTGTGTGGCGTCCGGGGTTACGGGTACCGCGACCATCAAGTCGCCGGTAGCGACACCCAGCGTGTTCGTTACATAGAAGCTGGCGGCGTTCTGCAAGTGATTCTCGGTGACCAGGGTGGCAACCGAATAACCCTGCTTCTGGCCGGTCAGCACCTGGATCGTGTCGGGTGCTCCACTGGCGCCGTCGCTGATGACCACCGGTGTCAGTGTCCAGTTGACGGCGGCGGCGGCGGAGTCGTACCTCGCTTTGATCTCGCAGCCAAGCGCCGTCGGACTCGCGCTGAGTCCATGCCCCGCCATTTGAATCTCGCGCTGCAGCGTGTACAGGGCCAACGCACCGTTGACCTGCGCGTCGGTACCGCCCGTTGCGCTGCGCTTCTGGCCCTCGGCGACGAGCAGCACCTGCGCGATGACGACGGTGACGAGCAGGCCAACAAGCAGCCCGACCATCAACTCGATCAGCGTCACGCCCTGCTGTTTGCGGAGGCTCGCAGTGGGGCGACGAGAGATGAATGTTTGCATGCTGCTCAACGCTGGATGGCCAGGGTCGTCGTGTACTTGTTCGTGGCTTCGCCGGACTGCGCCCAAGTGATCGAGATCGTGACGACACCAGACACCACGGTGACAGCCGATGTCCCACTTGGAAGCACAGACGCAACTTTGGTGGTCCACGAATTGCAGCGCGCGTAGGCCGAACAACCGGTTGACGCGTAGCTGTCGATGTGGGGGACGTCGGTCCACATCGTGCCGATCAACTCCGACGCCAGGAACGCCGCATCGGCACGAAACTTCGACGAGGTCTGCGCCTTCGTCATCGCGACCTGCAGGCCGACCAGTCCGAGCACGCCGAACGCAAAGATGAGCAGCGCCACCAGCGCCTCGATCAACACAAAGCCGCCAACCTTGCGGTGAGCGACAACGGGCCTGCGGAAATGAATGTGTTTCATGGGCAAGCCCGGGTGTCTGAGGCAGTGCTAACGTCGCGGTCGCACATGCGAACCGCACCACTGCTTCCAATCACGACGCGCAGTCTCCGGTAGTCGCCACCGGTCACGTTGTTGCTGACGTTGATGAAACCGATGGGCGCAGCATCGGTGACGCGGCCGAAGCCGTTGAACGTGACGGTGTTCGCGGCGGCGGAGTCGTCAGCCAACCTGGCGGCGACGACAACATTCCTGCCACCGACGCCGCCAGCCTGTGTCTCGACGATCATTGGATCGGTGGTCTCCGAAGGAGCCGCCGCGCATAAAGAGGTGGGGTTGTTCACGCTGACCACCCACGACACTCCGGTGTCGGACAACGCGCACGTGTTGTCCATGACAACCGTATCTGTCAGCGACACGAGCGAGAAGCGGATGAGCTGATTTCGGCGCAAGGCTTCGTTGCGGGCACGCATCAGACCGGCTTGGATCGACGTGGCAGTGTTGCGAACCTGGGTGTTGTGGATCCAAGCGACGACACTTGGACCGGCGGCGACGAGCAGCAGGCCGACGATCGTCAGGGTCACGGCGAGTTCAATCAGCGTGACACCGCGATTCGCTGGACCCAGTTTCAACATTCACTGCCCCTCGACAAGAAGCAATTCTTGGCCACGGCGACGTTCTTGAACTTGCTCGTCATCTGCGCCCTTTGGTGGCTCACTTGGTAGTCGTATCCAACAACCTGACCACTACTGCCTGTGGCAGTCACGATGTAGCCTTGAGTAATACCGCTGCCGGTGTCGTTCAAGGCACACGTGTAGGTGAAGTACCGCGCTGCCCCGTACGTCAAGGTCGGCGTGCTGGTGGCCCAAAAGGGTGTGGCCACATCAGCGCAGTTGGCAGTGCCGTAGCTGCGGTTGTCCTGGTAGTACTGCTCCATCTTCACGCGGAAGTCGGACAGAGCCGTGAACGCCTCCGGCAACTGCCCACGACGGACGTAGTCGTTGTAGCTGGGTAGCGCCACGGCCGCCAATATGGCGACGATGGCCACTACGATCATCACCTCGATCAGCGTGAACCCGTTCTGCGGCATGGGCTCCGGATCGATCACAGAGCGCAAACGAGTTGGGTGGGCGTATGTCATGGGCAGATTTCCTCTGCCGGAATTGTCGGCCGCGCGCTTCGCCGGCCGCTGACCGTTCGTCGCGCACAAGTCGCCGCCTGTCTCCGTGTGCGCTGGCAGCACGCTGTGGCCGGGGCGCGGTGGCCTCCCGGCGACCACGCTCAGCCCAACGCCATCTCACTCAACGCGGCAGACTGCTCGCCCCCATCAGGTACTCATCCACCGCCCGCGCCGCCTGCCGCCCTTCGCGAATCGCCCACACCACCAGCGATTGCCCGCGGCGCATGTCGCCGGCAGCGAACACCTTGTTCACACTGGTGGCGTAGCCGCCGACGAAGTCGGTGCTCGCGCGCGCATTGCCGCGCGCATCCTTCTCGACCCCGAAGGCCTCCAGCACGCTCGCCACCGGGCTCACGAAGCCCATCGCCAGCAGCACCAGGTCGGCCGGCAGAATCTGTTCGCTGCCCGGCACCTCGACCATCTTGTTGCCCTGCCACTCCACGCGCACCGACTTCAGCGCCTTGACACGGCCCTTGTCCTTGCCCTCACCGGCAATGAACTCCTTGGTGGCGATGGCGAACTCGCGCTCGCAGCCTTCTTCGTGGCTCGACGAGGTGCGCAGCTTGATCGGCCAGTACGGCCACACCAGCGGTTTGTTCTCTTGCTCCGGCGGCATCGGTAGCAGCTCGAACTGCGTGACGCTGGCCGCGCCATGGCGGTTGCTGGTGCCCACGCAGTCACTGCCGGTGTCGCCACCGCCGAT
>JBGQEX010000124.1:0-12312 GCA_041496605.1 Piscinibacter sp. | reverse complement strand
GGAAGCTGCTTCCATCCCTCTGGTGGGCTTGACGGCATGGCAGGCGCTGGTCGAGAAGGCCGACCTGAAGAAGGGGCAGAAGGTCTTCATCCAGGCAGGCTCCGGCGGCGTCGGAACCTTCGCGATCCAGTTGGCCAAGCATCTGGGCGCAACGGTCGCCACGACGACGAGCACTCCCAACGTCACGCTCGTGAAGAGCCTGGGTGCAGACGTCGTCATCGATTACAAGACGCAGGACTTCGAGGATGTCTTGCGCGACTACGACGTGGTCCTGAACAGCCAGGATGGCAAGACGCTCAACAAGTCTCTTCGCGTGCTCAAGGGTGGCGGGAAGCTCATTTCCATCTCCGGGCCGCCCGACCCCGAATTCGGCAGGGAGATCGCGGCACCCGGGTTCGTGAAGCTGGTCATGCGGCTGCTGAGTTCAGGCGTCAGGCAAAAGGCGCAAGGCCGAGGCATCGGCTACTCGTTCCTCTTCATGAAGGCGAACGGGAGCCAACTGCGCGAGATCACCAGCCTCATCGAGGCTGGCGCCATCCGACCAGTGATCGATCGGGTCTTTCCATTCGACGCGACCAACGAGGCCTTGGCCTATGTCGAAGCAGGCCGCGCGAAGGGCAAGGTCGTCGTCAAGATCAAGTGAGCCAGATTCCCCATCCATCCTTGGAGTTTCCTTATGAAGATTGAGAACGCTGTTGTCCTCGTCACGGGCGCCAATCGCGGCATCGGCCTGGCCTTCGCGCGTGAGCTGCTGGCCCGCGGTGCCCGCAAGGTCTACGCCGGCGCACGCGACCCCGCGAGCGTCACCCAACCCGGTGTTCAGGCTCTGCGACTCGACGTCACCAAGCCGGAAGACGTGGCGGCTGCCGCGGCGCTGGCTTCGGATGTCACGCTGGTGATCAACAACGCCGGTGTCGCCCAACCAGGGGGATTCCTCGCGCCGGACAGCGAAGACGTCGCGCGACGCATCTTCGAGACCAACTTCTTCGCCATGTTGCGCATGAGCAAGGCCCTCGCACCGGTTCTCAAGGCCAACGGCGGTGGCGCGTTGCTCAACGTGTTGTCGGTCGCCTCATGGGTGAACGGCGGCGAACTGGCCGCCTATTCAGCCAGCAAGTCCGCAGCCTGGTCGCTCACCAATTCCCTGCGCAACGAACTAGCGGCGCACAAGACGCAGGTGCTGGCACTGCACATGGCTTACGTCGATACCGACCTCACGCGTGGGTTCGATGTTCCGAAGTCCAGCCCTGAGGAGATCGTCAAGCGCGCGCTCGACGGACTCGAATCGGGCCTCGATGAGGTGCTGGCCGACGAACTCACCCTGCAAGTCAAGCGCGGGATGACAGCGGCCAGACCCAGCTATCTGCCGCAAGGCTCCTGAGACCGAATCAAGGATCATCATGCTCTTCGAACCTCTCGTCGCTGCTTCGATTCAGCTCGCCAATCGCACCGTCATGGCGCCGATGACGCGCAGCCGTGCCCTCGATGCCAACACGCCCAACGCGTTGATGGCCGAGTACTACGCCCAGCGCACTACGGCCGGCCTGATCGTCACCGAAGGCACCTCGCCGTCGCCCAATGGCCTAGGCTACCCGCGCATCCCCGGGCTCTTCAATGATGCGCAGGTGCGTGGATGGAAGGCGATCACCGATGTGGTCCACGCCAAGGGCGGCAAGATCTTCGTGCAACTCATGCACACCGGCCGCGTGACCCAGCTGGCCAACCTGCTTGCCGGTGCGCAAGTGCTCGGGCCGATGGCCCAGGCGTGCCCCGGCCAGATGTACACCGACTCACGGGGCATGCAGCCGCACAGCACCCCGCGGGCGATGACCGCGACCGACATCGCCCATGCCGTCGGCGAGTATGCGAAGTCAGCGCAGCTCGCCATCGAAGCAGGATTCGACGGTGTCGAGCTGCATGCAGCGAACGGCTATCTGATCGAGCAGTTCCTGAACGCCAATGTGAACCTGCGCACCGACCCCTACGGTGGCAGCATCGAAGGCCGCAATCGCTTCGCGCTCGAGGTCGCCCGCGCCACTGCGGCCGCCATCGGTGCTCATCGCGTCGGGATCCGGCTGTCGCCCTACGGCGTGTTCAACAGCACGGGCGCCTTTCCCGACGTCGAGGCCCAGTACTTGGCACTCACCCAGGAACTCTCGGAGCTGGGCTTGCTGTACATCCACCTGCTGGATCACTCGGCGATGGGCGCGCCGCGGGTGCCTGCTGAGCTGAAGCTTCGGCTTCGCGCTGCGTTCAAGGGCTTGTTCATTCTTGCCGGCGGCTTCGATCGCGCCAGTGCCGAGCGTGCGCTCAAAGCAGATCGGGCAGATCTCATCGCCTTCGCCCGCCCGTTCCTCGCCAACCCCGACCTGGTGGAGCGCATGCGCGCCGATGCACCGCTGAATGCCATCGACATGGCGACGTTCTACACCCCTGGCCCAAAGGGCTACACGGACTATCCAGCCCTCGCGGCCTGACGAAGGTAGAGCAACATGAGCGCATCGCGGAAATTGAAGGTCACTTGGAAGGACGTTCCAACGCGGACGATCACCGCAGGAGGCGTGGAGTTCGCCTACCGGGAACTTGGGGCAGACAACTCCGGCACGCCGGTCGTGTTCCTCATCCACCTGGCTGCCGTTCTGGACAACTGGGACCCTCGAGTCGTCGACGGTTTCGCGGCAAAGCATCGCGTGATCACATTCGACAATCGAGGCGTCGGCGCGTCGAGTGGCGCCCCGGCGGCATCGATGGAGGAGATGGCCAAGGACGCGATCACCTTCATCAAGGCCATGGGTCTCGATCAGGTCGACCTCTTCGGATTTTCGATGGGCGGAATGATTGCTCAGGAGATCGTGCTGATGGAGCCGCGACTCGTGCGCAGGATGATCATCACAGGCACAGGCCCCGCTGGTGGCGAAGGCATCAGCAAGGTGGCCCGTGTGACGTACCTCGACATGATCCGAGGCTGGCTCACCTTCCAGGATCCGAAGCAGTTCCTGTTCTTCACCAGGACGCCGGCCGGAATCCGCGCGGGCAAAGAGTTTCTGCAGCGCTTGAAAGAACGCTCCGACAACCGTGACAAGGAAATCACCGTGGCTGCGCTGCAGGCCCAATTGAAAGCGCTGCGCCGCTGGGGCGCGAAGAAGCCCGCGGATCTGTCGAAGGTTCCCCATCCTGTCCTCGTCGCGAACGGCGACAGCGATCGCATGGTCCCGAGCCGGAACACGCGCGATCTGGCGCAGCGCCTTCCGAACAGCGAACTCATCATCTATCCCGATTCCGGACACGGCGCGGTGTTCCAGTTCCATGCCGACTTCGTGCCCAAGGCGCTCGCGTTCCTTTCGCGCTGACCGAAGTGATCTCGTCCTGCGACGGGTGCCGCCATGCCGGCGAACCAGGTGTCGATCCTGCACTGACGATCCTGGAGCCCGCTGGTAGTGTTGCCGAGACACTGCGAGAGTTCTGATGCCGACGGGAAGACCGCTCTTAGCGGCGAACGCAGGGCACGTGAAGGGCAGCACTGGGTCGACAGCGCCTGGCCGCCAAGCCAATTGTGTCGCCGAATGGCGGTCGTAGGCCAGAGGGTGTGCCATGGGGACTCCCAGTGCAACGCGAGCGTTTGGCGCCGCCCAGGGACAAGGAGTCATCACTCGGCGCGGAACCGACAAACCGACGAATCCGATGAACTCGCCGGTCGCGCTGATCTCGGCGGCCCAGTTGCTCCAACCCCGCTCGACAAGTTGCGTCTGCCAGGCGGCGATGCTCGCGTCGCTCAGCTCGCGCGAGATCGGCGTTGAGCGCCGCGAAGGCTTCACGATCGGCGTCGCGCCATTGGCGCAGGCGAAGACGGGCGGTGTCGAACTCGATCACGTGAGGGCCACGACCTTCTTCCCGGTGATGGTGCTCAAACGTGCAGCGGCAATGGAGGCTTGCGCGTCGTCACTCGTCTTGCCGATCGGCACGCGCCGGTGACGACCGAGGCACAGGCTGACGGTCCACCACTCAGGCCCGTCGCCGGTGCAGAAATACTTGATGTCGATGGACCGGATCGAGTCGAACGAAGCGACGACGCGATTGCCTGCCTTGATCGTGCGCGCCAACTTGTCGGCGACGATCCTGCGGTTGTTGGCACGCAGCACCAGGCAGTTCTCGTTCTGCTCGACGATTTCGATGGCGTTCGACCAGACGGCGAAGCGCCTTGCTTCGACGCCCAACGCCCGCACGAAGTCGCGAATGAACTGCCAGACCGCCGAGTGCTTGTGCATGGCGTCTAAGGTTTGACGGGGGCGGCATACACATGGAAGCCGTCGTAGTCTGCCTTTCCGAGCCCCACGCCCATGTGGCGGAGGATGGCGTACGCCGTCGTGACGTGGAAAAGGAAGTTCGGCAGCGCGTATTGCAAAAGAAAGACAGGGCCCTCCAGGGAGACCGACCCGAGCCCGGCCTGGCTGGTGAACTGACGCCGCTCACTGCCTTCCATTTGGCCGGGCGTCAGCGTGGCGAGGAACGCCCGTGTTTCTGCAAGACGCGCCGTCAGTGCAGCGAAGGATTCGCGATGCCCGCCGAACGGCGGGACCTCGGCACCGGCGAGCGGTGCACAGGCACGAAATGCAAAGTTGGCCGCGATTTCCACTTGCACCGCGAACGGATACATCGACGGCGAGAGGCGGGCCTGCAAGATCGATTGCGGATCGATGTTGCGCTGGGCAGCAAACTCTTCTGCGAGGCGGACCATGCCCGCCAGCTGGCCGAGGTAGCGTGTGAAGACCGGCACGGACGCCTCGTACATCGTGAGCTTCATCGCAACCCTATTGAGAATTACCAAATGCGCGACAGCCACCACGCTCCGTTCGCCCTGAGGTATCGAAGGGCTCGTGCAGGCCAAACGGGGGCTTCGATACCTCAGCCCGAACGGTTTCTGTTGTCGCGCGTTTGGTAAGCATCAACAGTGTGGTGTCCCGCTGGAATGAGGGGCGGGCTGCCCTGCGCGGTCAGCCTTCATGAGCCGGCGGAACTCGGCCAGAAGCAGATTCTGCAGTTGCCCGAAGTCTTCTTTCGGCGAGTCGCGCAGCGCCGCACGTTCCTTTTCGATCATCGGGGACACCTGGTCGTAGCTCGGGTTCCTGGACAAGTCCACCTTGCCGAAGGTTTGGTCATAGAACGCGCAACTGAGGTCCGTCGCCGCCGCCCCGAAGCGAGCAATGATCTCGTAACTCTGCTGCTGAAAGAAGATCGCGTTGTCGCGGGTCTTCACCGACAGCTCTTCGGCGACCTTGACGAAGTCTTGCGCGAGGTTCAGGTAGCGTTTCAATCGCAGGTCCGGCGGCAACTTCGTCGGCGGATCCGGTCGTGCGATTTCGAGCAGAAGCTCCTGCCACTTGTTCGCGACCGCGTAGATCTCCTTGACGGCCTGCGAGCGCTGCTCATCCAGGCGCGACAGGCCCACGTTCTGCTCATGCGCGTAGATCGACAGGTCGGTCTTGAGCACCTCCGACTTCTGCTGAAGTTCGGCCTTGTACTTCTCGATGACACGCGACACTTGAAGATCGATGAAGCTGCGTCCGAGATACGCCGCGATGGCCAAGGCCACGCTGCTGCCACCGATGGCGGCGAGGAATACCTCGAGCAAAGACACTCGTGCGCTCCTTCGGGCAGCTAAGGTCTGACGTCAGCGGCCGACGCAGGCCGCAGACCGGAGGAGACCGGCTCGATCGAAGGGTCGGGCGTCATCTGCCGCGTTCGGCAACAAGCGTCAGGGCTGAATTTGAAACTCCACGAGCTGCCGAACCCAGTTGTTGAACCCGTCGTCGTACTCGGTCTTCACCACGCTGCGTGTGGCCGGTGCGTACCAGTTCGCCAAGACCAGGCGACCATTCCTGCGGGTCGTATCGTTGTTCCAGAATCCTTTGTACGCAACCTTGAATGCGTCGAACTCACCTGCAGGCACCTTCACGTTCTCGAATGCGACCACGGTGGCTTCGAGTTCCCATCGCCCTTTGTTGCCGCTGACCTTGTTCACGAAGCTCGTCTTGTAGGCCCACTTCTTGCCGACCTCCAACGGAAAGCTCAGTGCCTTGGCCTCTCCGGACACGACCGACGTTGACGATTCCATGACGCTCAACTCGGGCGTCATCAACAGCTTGCTGTCGTTCTCGGTCCCCTCGATCTGCGAGGCGGTGACCGCCGTGACACGGCGATCGAACTCGGCATCCTTGACCCCCGTGCGGCGATCGCTCTGTTCATACTTCCATCGATCTCCGACCTTGATGGAAGGAACTTCAGCGCGCTTGGCTGCATCCTGGGCTGACACTGCGCTGCTGCAGAGAACAGTGAAAGCGAGCAGGGCGACTCGCAGCCAGTCATTCAATTGCTGTGCGTGGGTGTTCATCTTGGTCTTCACTTCGAGCTCCCTTCGTGACGGTGTTGCGGCAGATGGGGCGCTGCCGTGACGCCCAACTTGCTGCGTTCGCTGTTGTCGGCGCAGCTTACTGGCGGCGAATGCGGCTGTCCATGCCGAGGCCTTCCGTGCACAAGCCCTACATCAATGCCACGCCCTTGATCTGCGCATACAGCGCGTCGCCGGGTCGCAGGCACAGCGCTTCGCAGCTCTTGCGCGTGATGCGCGCCAGCAGGCGCACGCCGTCGGCCGCCGGCTCGCCTTGGCCCACCCGCAGGCGCAGCAGCGCCGTGCTGGGGTCGGCATGCAGGCTTTCCAGCACCACCGGCAGCACATTGAGGATGCTGGTCTCGCCGGGCGGCTGGCGCGTTACGCTCACATCGCGAGCCAACACCCGGGCGCGCACACGCTGGCCGGTTGCCTGCGCTGCCGCGCCGAGCCACAGCGCCCCACCGTCGAAGCCGATGCGCGACAGGCCGTAGGCGCGGTCGTGTTCGATCAGTTCGGCCTCGATCACGACCCCCGCTTCGTCGCGGCCCAGGTGATGCTGATAGTGCGACAGGTCCGGCCGCGACAGCAGTTCGGCCAACGGCCCGGCGGCCTGCACGGCGCCGGCCTGCAGCATCACGAGGTGGTCGGCCAGGCGCGCCACCTCGTCCATCGCGTGCGTCACGTAGACGATGGGCAGGGCCAGGTCGCGGTGCAGGCGTTCGAGGTACGGCAGGATCTCCGCCTTGCGCGCCGCGTCGAGCGCCGCCAGCGGTTCGTCCATCAGCAACAGGCGTGGGCTGGTGGCCAGCGCGCGTGCGATCGCCACGCGCTGCCGCTCGCCGCCCGACAGCGTGGCCGGTCGCCGGGCCATCAGCGGGCCGATGCCGAGCAGCTCCACCACCTGGTCGAGCGCGATGCGGCGCTCGCCCGGCGCGATGCGCCTGGCGCCATAGTCGAGGTTGCGCCGCACGTCGAGGTGCGGGAACAGCGCCGCGTCCTGGATCACGTAGCCGAGCGCGCGGCGGTGCGTCGGCACGAAGCGGCCGCTGGCATCGTCCTGCCAGACCTCGTCGCCCAACGCGACGCGGCCGTCGGCGCGCTCCAGCCCGGCCAGCGCGCGCAGCACCGTGGTCTTGCCGCAGCCCGAGGGCCCGAACAAGGCACTGATGCCGCGCTGCGGCAAGGTCAGCGCCACGTCGAGCGTGAAGTCGCGGCGCGCCACCCGCAAGCGCGCTTCGATCATCGCGCGCGCTCCGCGTCGTCGCGCGCCGGTCGGTTGGCCACGTACAGCGCCACCAGCACCAGCAGGGCGAACGCCACCATGCCGGCGGCCAGCCGATGCGCGTCGGCGAACTCGCCGGCCTCGACATGGTCGTAGACGGCCACCGACAGCACGCGGGTCTGGCCCGGGATGTTGCCGCCGATCATCAGCACCACGCCGAACTCGCCGACGGTGTGCGCAAATCCGAGCACGCTGGCACTGACGAAGCCCGGCCGCGCCAGCGGCAGCGCGACGCTGAAGAAGCGGTCCCACGGCGCGGCGCGCAGCGTGGCGGCCGCCTCCAGCGTGTGCTCGGGGATCGCTTCGAAGGCCTGCTGCAGCGGCTGCACGACGAAGGGCATCGAATACAGCACCGAGGCGACGACCAGGCCGCCGAAGGTGAACGGCAGGCGCCCCAGTCCGAGCGCCTGGGTGAGCTGCCCGACCGGCCCCTGCGGCCCCATCAGCAGCAGCAGGTAGAAGCCCAGCACCGAGGGCGGCAGCACGATGGGCATTGCGACCACGGCGGACCAGACCGGTTTCAATCTCGAGTGCGTGCGCGCCAGCCACCAGGCGATCGGCGTGCCGATGATCAGCAACACGACGGTGGTCAGGGCCGCCAGCTCGGCAGTCAGGCGGATGGTGACGAAGTCGATGGCCGTCATGGTGGCGGGTTCAGTGGCCGTAGCCGTAGGACTGGATCACCGCCTTGGCCGGCGCGCTCTTCAGGTAGGCCAGCAGCGCCGCAGCGGCGGGCTTCCTTTCGCCAAACTTCAGCAGCACCGCGTCCTGGCGGATCTCGCCGTACAGCGAGGGTGGCACCAGCCAGTACGAGCCGGTGATCGGCTTGCCCGGCGTGGCCACCTGCGACAGCGCGACGAATCCCAGCTCGGCGTTGCCGGTGGCGACGAACTGGTAGGCCTGAGAGATGCTCTCGGCGGTCACCAGCTTGGGCGTGACGGCGTCTGCCAGGCCGCGTGCCTTCAGCACTTCCATGCCGGCTTGTCCATAGGGCGCGAGCTTCGGATTGGCGATCGCCAGATGCGCGAACTTGCCCGAAGCCAGCACTGCGCCCTGTTCGTCGACGAAGCCCGGCTGCGCGCTCCACAGCACCAGCCTGCCGATCGCGTAGGTGAAGTTGCTGCCCGCCACGGCATGGCCTTCGGCGATCAGCTTGTTCGGTGTCTCGTCGTCGGCGGCGAACAGCACGTCGAACGGCGCACCGGCGACGATCTGCGCGTAGAACTTGCCGGTGGCACCGGCCGAGACCTTCAGCGTGTGACCGGTGGCGGCAGTGAAGTCTTCTGCGATGCGCGCCAGCGGGCCGGCGAAGTTGGCCGCGACCGCGACCGCAACTTCACCGGCGTGCGCCGAGAGCGCAGCGGCCATCAAGGCGCCGCCGATCAGGGCAGGAACAGTCGGACGGGCGGCTCGTCGTTGCAACATGCGTCGCATTTTCAACGATACGACGCCATCCACACGCCGTGCCCAGGCCGCCCGAGGCGCTTCAGAGCGATGCAGCCTCGTGCGTGTAGCACTTCTTCGGGCAGATCTTCGCGCAGGCCGTGCAGCCGATGCACAGCTCCTGGTGCGCGATGGTCATGACCTTCTTCTCGTATTCCTCCTCCTCGTCGCCGTCGGGGTCGAGGCCGATGCGCTGGCCCTCGTCGTCGAGGCCGACAAGTTCGAGCACGCCGCGCGGGCAGACCCGGAAGCAGCGGCCGCAGCCTATGCATTTCTCTTCGTTGATTTCTTGAACAAAGGTCGGCGTCCAGCTCGCACCGCTGGGCAACGTGATCGAGAACGTGCTCATGACGCAGGCCCCCCTTGCGGCGTCATCCCGGCGAAAGCCGGGATCCACTGCGTCATCGAGAAAGCAGCGTGGCCGGGCGACAGTGGATCCCGGCTTTCGCCGGGATGACGTGCGTGGGCGTGTCTCATGACGCCGCCTTGCGCGCGGCCATCAGCGCGGCGTGCGTGTCGTGGGCGCGCTGGGCGACCTCGAGGATCTTTTCCCAGCCGGTGGGCAGGTCTTCGCTCAAGTCGTGCAAGTCCATCTTGGCTTGTGTGGCCTGGGCATTCAATTTCTTCAACCTGGCCTTGAGTTCTTCGGGGCTCTCGCTCATCTCAAGCTCCATAGTTCGCAACGTCGGGGTAGGTCTGGATCATCGTGATGCCGTCGGCGACGAACTTGCCGCCTTGCTCGGCCAGCTTGGCCAGCGAGCTGAAGCCGAAGCGGTGCACGTCGCGCAGCTGCTTGTTCACGACGACCAGGCGCCCGGCCAGCAGCACGATACGGCCGAAGCCTTCGTGGCTCATCTTCATCATCGGGCTCACCATCTGCTTCGTCTCGCGCTCGATGGCCACCCCCACGGCGTTGTAGAAGAGCTCCAGGCGCCACAAGGTCTCGGGGTCAGGGTCGCCGATGATGGGAATCTCGCGACGTTCCTCCGGCGTCTGGATGAAGGGTTTGAGCAGCTTCTCGTCGCTCTTGCCTTCCCACTGGCCGTGGGTGTCTTGCGCGCGCATCACCTTCACGAGTTCGCGCACGAACGGGGTGGCCAGCAGCGCCTCGGTGGACGGTGCTTCAACTTCAGCGGTGTCGGACATGGTTCAAACCTCTTCGTCTTCGAAATCGAACGTCTTCTCGCCGTCCTTGGCCAGCGCCTTGCGCAGCCACGGCGGCGGCGTGCCCTTGAGCACCTCTTGCAGCTTGTCGAGGATGTCCAGGATGGGTTCGGGCTGCGGCACCTTGATCGGGTGGATCTTCTGCGCCACCACGCGCGCCGCGCCCGAGCCGCCGATGGCGGCCACGTAGAGAATTGCGCAGTCCTTGATCGCGTCGAGCTTGGGTGCGAGCTTGTCCTCGTCGCCGTCTTCCTCGAGCTTGCCGCCGAACTCGAAGCTCTGGACGAAGTGGTAGCCCTCGGGCCTCACGTCGTAGACGTCGATGCTCTTGGCCCAGCCGAAGTGCGCGTCGACACGCTGCTTGTCCTGGGTGGCGAATGCGATCTTCATGCGAGTCCCTTCATGCTTCAGCCAAGGTGGTGGGGGCGGGAACGGCGGGGCGCGCGGCGGCCGCGTCGCGCGCGGCCTGCGGCAGCGGCCAGTGGTCGGGGCCGTGGTGGGGAATCTGTTCCATCAGCAGGTTGCCGATCTCGAAGATCAGGTTGAGCGTGCCGCGGTAGCCGACATGGCGGCGGTGTGCGTTGCCGATGCGGTCGAAGATCGGGAAGCCCAGGCGGAACAGCGGTTTACCCAGACGCTCGGCCGCCTGCCGGCCATGCGAGTGGGTGATCAGCAGATCGCAATCGACCGCGCCGCGCTCCAGGTCTTCGAGGTCGCCGAGGATCACCTGCTCGGCAGGCACGCGTTCGAGCGCCGGTGAATGCGTGGTGCTCACGCAGCACGCCAGCGTGGCGCCCATCTCGTGCAGCAGGCTGCCGGCGGCGAGCAGCAGGTCGGGCTCGGCGCCGATGGCGACCCGGGTGGCGCCGAAGTAGAAGTGCCCGTCGAGCATCGCGTCGAGCAACTGGCTGCGCTGGCGGCGGTACTTGGCGGGCACCGGGCGGCCGCTCAGCTCGGCGAGCTTCATCAGAAAGCGGTCGTTGGCCGCCAAGCCGGTGAGCCGGTCGAACAGTTCGAACGGCACGCCGGCGATGGCTTGCAGCGCCTGCGCGGCCTCGCGCATCTGCTCGCCGACGGCGAGTGTGCAGACGGATGCGGCAGCGGCGCGGATCTCATCGAGCGTCGTGCCGCCCAGCGTGGTGCCGCGCCAGTCGGGCGGGATGTGGCCGTCGAGCGAGCCGGACACGTCGGGCAGCACGATGGCCTTGAGGCCGAAGGCTTCGATGATCTCGCGCAGCTCGTCGATGTCGCCCGGCGTGAGGTGGCTGCCGGGCAGCAGGTTCACCTGGGTGGCGATCGTTGTCGCTCCCACGGGCAATGCCTGCACCAGCGCCTTCACGACGGCGGTCACGGCGTGTTTGTAGCCGTCTTCGAACGCGCCCACATAGTCGGGTGTGGAGACGTAGACGAGCGCCGTGTCGTCGAGCTCGGGCTTGCGCTTGCGCGCCATCTGCAGGTAGCCGGTGACGTCGTCGCCCTTGGTCTCGGTGAGCCCGGTGGAGCAGATCGCGATCAGCTTCGGTGCCGCGCGCTTGCGGATGTTCAGCAATGCCTGCTCGATGTTCTCGTAGCCGCCGAGGATGGTCGTCACCTCGTTCATCGCGGTCGTCTGCAGCGGAATCGCCTCCTTGAAGTGGCGCACCAGCAGCACCAGGCCGAACGAGGTGCAGCCCTGCGAGCCGTGCATCACCGGCATGCAGGCGTCGAGCCCCATGAAGGCGTAGCTCGCGCCCAGCGGCTGGCTCATCTTCAGCGGGTTGACCGTGCAGGCTTTCTTCGACTCGACGACGGTGGCCATGGCGTGCTCTGGATTCAGGCGGGCAGTTCTTCGGGCAGCAGGCTCATCGCGTTGGCGGCGACGGCGGCGAGTAGGTCGGTGGGCTTGCCCGCAGGCGCGAATGCGTCGAGCGTTTCGCCGTCGTCGTTCCACGGCGCCGGAATGCGCACCTGCTGCCACACCGGGTTGAAGATCGCCTTGTCAATCTCGTGCACCAGCTCGACCATGCCTTCGTAGCCGGCATACGCATGGTGGCGT
>JBGQEX010000123.1:0-12464 GCA_041496605.1 Piscinibacter sp. | reverse complement strand
GTGGCCGCGACCGCGTTCATGGCGGTCTTCGTCACCGCGTTCTCGCTGTTCACCGATGCGCTGCGCGATGCGCTCGACCCCAAGCTGCGCGGATTGGAATAGACCATGCTTCTGTCGATCCGGGACCTGCGCGTCTCCTTCCGCATGGGGCAGTCCGGCGGCGTGGTGCAGCGGCTGCCGGCGGTGGGGCGCGGCGCGATCGGCGTCAGCTTCGACGTGCCGGAGAACACCACCGTCGCCCTGGTCGGCGAATCGGGTTCGGGCAAGAGCGTGACCGCGATGTCCATCCTCAACCTGCTGCCCGACAACGCCGAGCGGCACGGCGCCATCCGCTTCATGGGCCGCGACCTGCTGGCGGCCAGCGTGCCCGAGTTGCAGCAGCTGCGCGGGCGCGACATCGCCTGCGTGTTCCAGGACCCGATGACCTCGCTGAACCCGGTGTTCACGGTCGGCCAGCAGATTTGCGAGCCGCTCGTCAAGCACCTGGGCCTGGCGCCCAGGCAGGCGCTGGCGCGCGCCGAGGCCTTGCTGGTCGAAGTCGGCATGCCCGAGGCGAAGCGCCGGCTGAGCGCCCATCCGCACCAGCTCTCCGGTGGCCAGCAGCAGCGCGTGATGATCGCGATGGCGCTCGCCTGCGAGCCCAAGCTGCTGATCGCCGACGAGCCGACCACCGCGCTCGATGTGACCATCCAGCGCCAGATCATGGAGCTGCTCGCGAAGCTGAAAGACCAACGCCGCATGAGCATGCTGTTCATCAGCCACGACCTCGGCGTGGTCGGCGAGATCGCCGACCATGTGGTGGTGATGCGCCAGGGCACCGTGCGCGAGCAGGGGCCGGTGGCCGCGATCTTCGCGAACCCGCAGGACGCGTACACCAAGGCACTGCTCGCCTGCCGGCCGACGCTCGAGCGGCGCGGCGCGCGGCTGATGGTGATCGACGACCACATCGCCGGCCACCTGCCCGCTGCAATGGCCAAGCCGAAGGACCCGAACGCGCCGGTCGTCATCGAAGCCGCTTCGCTGACCAAGAGCTTCTGGCTGCGCCGCGGCGTGTTCGGCCGCGTCGAATTCCAGGCCGTCAAGGGCGCGAGTTTCAAGCTGCGCCGCGGCCACACGCTGGGCATCGTCGGCGAGTCGGGCTCGGGCAAGACGACACTGGGCCTCGCGCTGCTACGCCTGCACGAGCCGAGCGGCGGCCCGGCCGGCGGCAGCGCGATGTTCGACGGCCGCGACCTGCTGCGCCTGAGCCCGCGCGAGATGTTGCCGATGCGGCGTCGCATCCAGGTCGTGTTCCAGAACCCCTATGCGTCGCTGAACCCGCGCTTCACGATCGGTCAGACGCTGGTCGAGCCGATGACGATTCACCACCTCGGCGCCGATGCGGCCGAGCGCGAAGCGATGGCGCGCGCGCTGCTGGCCAAGGTCGGCCTCGACGACAGCGCGATGTACAAGTACCCACACGAGTTCTCGGGCGGCCAGCGCCAGCGCGTCGCGATCGCGCGTTGCCTGACACTGAACCCCGAGCTGCTGGTGCTCGACGAAGCCGTCAGCGCGCTCGACGTGTCGGTGCAGGCGCAGGTGTTGAACCTGCTGAAGGATCTGCAGGACGAACTCGGCCTGTCGTACATCTTCATCAGCCACGACCTCGCGGTGGTGCGCTTCATGGCCGACGAGGTGATGGTGATGCAAAACGGCGAGGTGGTCGAACAGGCCAGCGTCGAGGACATCCTGGACCGGCCGCAGCAGGACTACACGCGGCGCCTGATGCGGGCGATTCCGCGCGGCTACCGGGCAGCGGCTTGACATCGGGAGCGCTCGACATTTCGCACGGTCGTGCTAAATTCCATTTGTGGAAACCAAAACCAATCGCAGCGAGCTGACCCTCGCCGCCATTCTCGACACGGCGCTCGCGATGGCCGCGTCCGACGGGCTGGAGAGCCTGACGATCGGCGAGGTCGCCAAGCGGCTGGGCCTGAGCAAGAGCGGCGTGTTCTCGCGCGTCGGCTCGCGCGAGGCGCTGCAGAAGGCGGTGCTCGCCGAGTACGACCGGCGCTTCCTGCAGGACGTGTTCGTGCCGGCCATGCGCGAAGCGCGCGGCCTGCCGCGCCTGAACGCGATCATGCGCTTGTGGCTGCAGCGCGCGCGCGACGTCGAGATCCGCCAGGGCTGCATCTACTGCGCCGGCGCGTTCGAGTTCGACGACCGCGACGGGCCGCTGCGCGACGCGCTGCTCGAAGGCATCATGGGCTGGCGCAGCGCGCTCAAGCGCACCGTGATCCAGGCCATCGACGCCGGCCATCTGAAACCCGACACGGAGGCCGACCAGCTGGTGTTCGAACTGGACGGCCTGTTCGTCGCGCTGATGCGCGATGCCCGTTTCCTGCGTGACCCGCGCGCCGCCGACCGCGCGTGGCAGGCCTACCAGCGGATCATCGCTTCGCTGCAGCCCTGAGCGTCGGCTCTTTCCAGACACCCGGAGACATTCCACCCATCCGCCCCGCCAGTTGCTTCAATTTCGCACGCTCGTGCGAAGAAGGGAACCGTCATGTTGATCGTCATCGTCACCATCGCCGTATTGGGCGCCGTCGCCCGCGCCGCCTGGATCGGCTACCGGCTGTGGCGCGCCATTCCGCGCCGCAACGCCGACTTCGGGCTGGTCTGACCATGGCCGCAACCTCCTCCAACGCCAACCCGGCGAGCGCGTTCTACGCCGGCAACCGCACCGCGCAGGCGCTCGGCGCGCTGCTGCGCGCTGTCGACAGCGTGGCGCCCGCCTGGGGTACGCGCGCCGCGCTGCGGCTGTTCTTCACGCCGCTGCCGTGGAAGCTGGCGGCCCGGCGCGCGCTGCCCGCCGCGTGGTCGGCGACGGCCTGGCCGTTCGAAGGCGCGTCGCTGGTCGCCTACCGGCGCAACGACGTCGGCGCCGATCGCCCACGCGTGTTGCTGGTCCACGGCTGGGCCGGCAGCGGAATGCAGATGTGCGCACTGGGCGACGCGCTGGCCGACGCCGGGTTCGACCCGGTGCTGCTGGACTTTCCGGGCCACGGGCGCAGTGCCGGCTGGCACTCGACGCTGCCCCAGTTTGCGCGCGCCATCTACGCGGCGGCGTCGCGCCTCGGCGCGCTGCATGCGGTGGTCGCCCATTCGCTCGGGGCGGTGGCGGCGATGCATGCCGCCGCGCGCGGCGCACCCGCCGCTCGGCTGGTGCTGGTGGCGCCATCGGCCCCGCCGGCGCTGTTCCTGCGCTGGTTCGCCGGCAGCTTCGGGCTGGCCGACAGCGTGCCGCAGCGCATGCGCGAGCGCATCGAAGGGCGCGAGGGGGTGGACCTGGCCGAGTTCGAGCCCGACTGGCTGGGGGCCCGCGTCGCCCAGCCTTGCCTGATCGTCCACGACGAGGGCGACCGGGTGGCGCCGTTCGCCGGCGGGCAGCGACTGGCCCACGCGCTGTCCGGGGCCCGCCTGCACCCGACACAGGGGCTCGGGCACCGCCGCGTGCTCGACGACGCGTCGGTGGCCGACGCCGTGGTGCGGCATCTTCGGACTTGAGCGCTCGGCCCCTCGCCGAATCGCCGCGAGCGCTGACACATCCGGTCAGCCGTGTAACAAGGCCTCACGGTTGCGCCGTGTTTGGACACGGGCTACGCGTTGGTACGGCGTGATTTGTCCGTGAAAGGGCTCGCCTGACGTGCCGGTGCCGCAAAAGGCCCTGGCACGGAAGCTGCGCCTGTGAACGCACAAGCGCCAAAGCCATCCGGCCCTCGCGCTGCCAACACAGGATGTCGTTGCGATGTTGTCCCTGAGCTTTCGAGTCCGTCCGGCTGCGGCCGGCCCCCGCCACGCCCGCCGCGTGGCACCGAGTTGCCGCGGCGGCGCTTCGTCGCTGCTGCGACTGGCTCAACCGGCGGCGCCACGCCTGCCTTCCACGCTGGACCTGGGTGACTGGGTCAGCCGCGCGGCCGGTGTATTGAAGTTCCCCGTGGCTGCGGCGTTCGCGCCCAGCGAGTTCAACGCCAGCTGAACGAGAGACCGCCATGTCCATCACCGTTCTCCACCGAGCGCCCGCGCTGCTGAAGTCACGCAGCGTGTCGGCCGAGTCGCCGCGCCGTGCCCACACCACGACAGCGGTCAGCCCGGCCCGCTCGTTCCAGGTCCTGCAATCCAGCCGTGCGCCCGCGCAGCTGTGCCTCTTTCTGCGCCCCGGCGCCAGCGACGTCAAGTGAAGAAGCACTCACTGATCGATTGACGTCAAAGGGGAGCGGGCAAACCGGGGTAGGAGAGAGCGAGTCCCCGGCGCCTGTCCCGCTCCCCTTCCTTTTTCCCTCTATCTCCCGGCGGGGCGCCCGCCTACACTGGTTTCGCTGCGTGTCACCGGCGCGGAAATAACACCAAGTGTCCGAGGAGTCCCCATGACCCTGATCCCCGCCTGGCGCGTCACCGATGCGCAACCCGGGCGCGTCGTCACGCCCGACGAACGCCTGCCCTGGCCGCAGACCGCGGCGCTGGGCGTGCAGCATGTGATCGCGATGTTCGGCGCCACCGTGCTGGCGCCGCTGCTGATGGGCTTCGACCCCAACGTCGCGATCCTGATGAGCGGCGTCGGCACGCTGATCTTCTTCGTCGTCGTCGGCGGCAAGGTGCCGAGCTACCTCGGTTCGAGCTTCGCCTTCATCGGCGTGGTGATCGCGGCCAGCGGCTACGCTGGCCAGGGCGCGAATGCCAACCTCGGTGTTGCGCTTGGCGGCATCATCGCCTGCGGCGTGCTCGTGGCGCTGATCGGCGCCATCGTCATGCTGGCCGGCACCGGATGGATCGAGTCGCTGATGCCGCCGGTGGTCACCGGCGCGGTGGTGGCGGTGATCGGGTTGAACCTGGCCGGCGTGCCGATCAAGAACATGGCGCCGACCGGCTTCGACGCCTGGATGCAGGCGGTGACCTTCATCAGCGTCGGCGTGGTGGCGGTGTTCACCCGCGGCATGGCGCAGCGCCTGCTGATCCTGCTCGGGCTGATCGTCGCGAGCCTCATCTACGCCCTGCTGACCAACGGCCTGGGCCTCGGAAAACCCATCGCCTTCGCCGGCGTGGCCGGTGCCGCCTGGTTCGGGCTGCCGGCCTTCGCCGCGCCGGTGTTCAAGGCCGACGCGATGCTGCTGATCGCGCCGGTGGCGGTGATCCTGATCGCCGAGAACCTCGGCCACATCAAGGCGGTGAGCGCGATGACCGGACGCAACCTCGATGCGTTCATGGGCCGCGCCTTCATCGGCGACGGACTGGCCACGATCGTCAGCGGCAGCGCCGGCGGCACCGGCGTGACCACCTATGCCGAGAACATCGGCGTGATGGCCGCGACCAAGATCTACTCGACCGCGATGTTCGTCGTGGCGGCACTGATCGCCATCGTGCTCGGTTTCAGCCCCAAGTTCGGCGCGCTGTTGCAGACCATTCCGCTGGCGGTGATGGGCGGCGTGAGCATCGTGGTATTCGGCCTCATCGCGGTGGCCGGCGCCAAGATCTGGGTCGAGAACAAGGTCGACTTCGGCAACAACGTCAACCTGATCGTCGCCGCGGTCACGCTGATCCTCGGCACCGGCGACTACACGCTGAAGTTCGGCGGCTTCACGCTGGGTGGCATCGGCACCGCGACCTTCGGCGCCATCTTGCTGCACGCATTGCTGCGCCGCGGCGCGAAGTAGCCCCAGGATTTCAGACGGGGCGGCGCCGGAACATGCCGAAACCCTGCATCTCCATCACCGTCTGGCCATGCTGGTTGACCACCTCGTGACGAATCTTGACGAGGCCGACGCCGGGCTTGCTCTGCAGCGTGCGCGACTCCAATACGGCGAGGCGCATGTGCAGCGTGTCGCCCGGGCGCACCGGTTGCAGCCACTTCAGGCTTTCCAGCCCCGGCGAGCCGAGGCTTGCCGACTTCAGCAGGTAGGCGTCGCACATCATGCGCATCGCCATCGACGCGGTGTGCCAGCCGCTGGCGATCAGCCCGCCGAACATCGTGTCCTGGGCGGCCAATTCGTCGACGTGGAAGGGCTGCGGATCGAATTCCGCGGCAAAGCGCACGATGTCCTCGCGTTTGACCACCACGCCGCCGAATTCGCGGACATCACCTTCGCGAAAATCCTCCCAGTACAGCGTGGCATCGGCGGGGGCGGGGAAGTTGGAGTTCATGGCGGGCTTTGCAGGGGGTCGGGGCTTGGGCATCGTAGCGGGGCCGTGTGCGAACTGCGCGTGCCGGGCTTCAAGTGAACTCACGCGGCGACCGATAAAACACTGATGTCAACGCCTTCGTTCAGCCTTGGAGCGGCAGCGTGGCTCCACGGTCGCCGCGCGCGCGCCGGCACCGTGCTGCTCGGCGCGGCGCTGCTGTGCGCCGGCGCGTGGGCGCAACCGATGGCGCCGACCGACATGCCCACGCTGGCCGCGGCGATCGAAGCCCTCGAACAGCTCGGCAATGCCGATCCACGCCAGGCGGCGGGTGAGCTCGAGCGGCTGCTGCCGTCCACCGCGGCCTACAGCGACGACCGCCTCGAGCTGCTGACGGTGCGCGGCAACCTGCTCGCCACGGCGCAGGAGCCCGAGGCCGCAGAAACGGTGGCGCAAGGGCTCGACGAGTGGTGCCGCAGCCGCCAGGCGAACGAGGCCTGCGCCGCCGCCGACCTGGTGCGCGCACGCACGCTGTCGCAGCGCGGCAGCCTGAGCCGGGCCGACACCTTGATCAGCGCGGCGCTGGCCCGCCTGCCGGCGCATTCGTCGGCGCTGGTGCGGCTGCGCTTCGTCGCCACCCAGGCCAAGATCAAGGACGACGCCGGCAAGCTCGAAGACGCGGTGCGCGTCGGCCACGAGGCGCTGAAGCTCGCCGACGACATCGGAGTCGGCTGGCGCCAGGCCCTGGCTCGCAGCAGCCTCGCCTACAGCTACTACCAGGCCAAGCAGCTCGACCGCGCGCTGAGCCTGAATGCGGAAGCGCTGGCCATCGCCGAGCGCGCGAACGACTTCACCGCCCGCGGGCGCGCCCACAACGTGCAGGGCATCCTGCTCGACGAGCGCGGCGACCGCGAAGGCGAGCGGCGCGAAATGCAGGCGGCGATCGACGATGCACGGCGGGCCGGGGCGAAGTCCGACGAGTCGCTCTTCCTCGCCAACCTGGCCGACTTCTACCTCAAGAGCGGGCAGTACAAGACCGCGCTCACGCTGTCGGAACAGGCGCTGCCGCTGGCGCGTGAACTGAAGGACGTGAACGGCGAGACGGTCGCGCTGGCCAACATCGGCCTGGCCCACATATCGCTCGGCAACCTCCAGGTCGGCAAGCGCTTCGTCAACGAGTCCATCGCCATCGACGAACGCCGCGGCGCGCTCGGGACCGTGTCGATGTCCTTCGCCGAACTCGGCATCTACCTGGAGAAGGCCGGCCATTGGGCCGCCGCGGTGCAGGCCTACCATCGCCACCGCGAGCTCAACGACGAGATCCTGCAGCGTGACCAGCAGAAGGCCATCGTCGAGATGCAGGAGCGCTACGACGCCGAGCGGCGCACCCGGGACCTCTCGCTGCTCAATCGCGAGAACGCGCTCAAGAGCGAGCAGCTGCGGCAGCGCGACCTGCAGCAGCGCCTGTGGTGGCTGCTCGCCGCCGCCTTCGTGCTGTCGCTCACCGTCGTCGTGCTGCTGGCGCGTCGCGTGCGCCTCAGCAACCGGGCGCTCGCGTCGAGCAACCTGCAGCTGCTGGCGCAAAGCGAACGCGACCCGCTCACCGGCCTGGCCAATCGGCGCCACTTCCAGGCCGCGATGAAGCAGCTCGCGGCCGACGGCACCCTGACCGGCAGCGTGTTCCTGATCGACATCGACCACTTCAAGCGCATCAACGACGTGCACGGCCACGCGGCCGGCGACACGGTGCTGGTCGAGATCGCGCGGCGCCTGCGCGAAACGCTGCGCGACGCGGACCTGATCGTGCGCTGGGGCGGCGAGGAGTTCCTGGTCGTGGTGCGCGCGCTGGCGCCCGAACGCGTCGAGGCGCTGGCGCAGCGCATGCTCGCCGCGATGGCCGGTGCGCCGGTGCGCCATGAGGCGCGCGCCATCGCCGTCACCGGCTCGGTGGGCTTTGCGACCTTCCCGATCGCGCCGGCGCTGCTGCAGGTGTCGTGGGAGCGCGCGATCAACCTCGTCGACACTGCGATGTACCTGGCCAAAGCGCACGGTCGCAATCGCGCCTACGGCGTGCGCCTGCTGCACGCCAGCGACGAAGTGCTGCTCGACGAGATCACGCGTTCGCTGGAGCAGGCCTGGCGCGACGGCCAGGTGGCGTTGACGCTGCTGCAAGGGCCGCCGCCCATGGAGAACGCCGCATGACGCCGCGATTCGGCGCGGGCCTGCTGCTGGCTGCGGCCTGTGCGGTCGCGGGCGCCGCGGCCGCACAGGCCGCAGCCTCGGCCGCCGATGCGCAGCCCGCCACGCTGTCGGGCTCGGGCTACGTGGCGCAGTCGATCGACGACCGTGTCGACCTGCTGGTGCGCGAGGGCTTCGACCGGCCGGACGAGGCGAAGCGCTGGCTGCTGCAGCTACGCCACGACGTCGACGACACGCCGGCGATGAAGCGCCTGTTCCTGCAGGCCGAGGCCACGATCGAAGCGCAGGGCGGCGCCGTCGCCGACGCCGGCCGGGCGGCCGAACAGCTGCTCGCGCTGTCGCGCGACGCTGCCGATCCGCAGGCCGTGGCGGCGTCGAACCTGGTGCGCGCGCTGGTGGCCGAGAACGCCGGCCAGCTCGACGTCGCGGCGGCGCTGGCGCAGTCGGCGCTGAACGTCTATCAGCCGGCCTGCCCGAGCGATGCGCGCGCCGCAGCGCCGGCGCCGATGTGCGACTACCGCTCCGTCTGGCGCGTGCTGCACGTGCTGGAACGGCGCTCGATGAGCCTGGGCCAGGTGGCCGCATCGGCCAGCCACGCCCGCGCGGCGTTCGAGCTGGCCGATTGGGCAGGTGACCCCTATCGCAAGCCCTACAGCCTGAGCGTGCTGGCCTACAGCAGCGTGCGCAACGGGCAGGCCGACGATGGCCTGCGCGCGATCGCCCAGGCCAAGCGCATGGCCGGGGCCGTCGGCGACCCGGCCTTGGTGGCGCGCGTGCTGAGCAACGAAGCACGCATCGCCGATGCGCGCGGCGACCGCGATGGCGTGCTGGCGACGCTCGAAGAGGCGCTGGGGCTGGCGCAGCGCGCGGAGGCGCCGCGCTTGCAGGCGCAGTTGCTCAGCAACCTCACCGACGCGTATGCCAAGCGGCGACGGCCCGCCGATGCGCTGCGTGCCGCCGACATGGCGCTGCCCATCGTGCGCCGCTTCCACGACCAGCGCGCCGAGCGTCTGCTGATCAACAACGCGGGCCTGGCCAAGATCGGCCTGCAGCGCATCGCCGAAGGCAAGCAGGACCTGGCGCGCGTGATCGAGCTGTGGCGCACCAGCGGCGCCATCGCCGAGCAGGCCGCGGCGCTGCGCGAGTATGGCGAGGCGCTGGCCTCGGCCGGCGACGCCCGCGGCGCGCTCGAACTGTTCCACCGCGAACGTGCGCTCAGCACCGAGGTGATGCAAAACAACCGCAGCGTCGCGCTCAAGGAGATGCAGACACGCTACGACGCCGAGGCCAAGCAGCGCAGCATCGACTTGCTGAACCAGGACAACGCGCTGAAGACGGCCGCGCTCTCCAACCGCGACCTGATGCAGCGCATCTGGGCATTGGCCGCTGCCGTGCTGGCCCTGTCGGTGATGCTGGCGGCCCTGCTGTACCGCCGCGTGCGCGAGACGCAGCGGCAGCTCGAGGCCAGCCACGCCAAGCTGCGCGTGCAAAGCGAGCGCGACCCGCTGACCAACCTGGCCAACCGGCGCCACTTCCAGGCGGTGATGCAGTCGACCCACGGCGGCGCGGACAGCGGCTTCGCGGGCACCTTGTTGATGGTCGACATCGACCACTTCAAGCACATCAACGACGGCCATGGCCATGCCGCCGGCGACCGCGTGCTGGTCGAGGTGGCCAGGCGGCTGAACGACGCCGTGCGCGGCGACGACCTGGTAGTGCGCTGGGGCGGCGAAGAGTTCCTGATCGTCGCGTCCGGGCTCGCTACCGAGCGGGCTGACCAGCTGGCGGCGCGCGTGCTGGCGAGCATCGGCGGCGCGCCGGTGCTGGTCGACGCGCAGGCCTTGCATGTGACCGCCTCGGTCGGCTACGCGCGCTTTCCGCTGCCGCCCTACGCCGTGCCGGTGCCGTGGGAACAGGCCGTCAACTTCGCCGACATGGCGCTCTACACCGCCAAGAATCAGGGCCGCAATCGCGCGGTCGGGCTGGTGTCGGCGTCGGCGCCCGATGCGCAGGCGCTGCGCGCGATCGAGGACGATTTCGACCGCAATTGGCACGAGGGCCGTGTCACCCTGCGCCAGACGCCGGGGCCCCAGGCCTGAGCCGATCGGGCTTGACGCCCAGCAGTTCGTCGACGCAGCGCAGGAACGTGGCCACGTTCAGCGGTTTCGTCAGGTAGCCCTTGAAGCCCGCACGCTGGGCCGCATCGATCGCCCCGGGCATCGCGTCGGCCGACAGCGCCACGATCGGGATCTGCAGCAGCGCCGCGTCCCGGGCCAGCTGCTGCGCGACTTCCAGGCCGCTCATGTCGCCCAGGTGCATGTCGAGCAGCAGCAGGTCGGGGCGTTCGCGTTGCGCGAGCGCGATCGCCTCGCGCCCGCTGCGTGCCACCACCAGTCGGCAGCGCGTGCGCAGCTTGAGCACCTCGCGCACCAGGTCGACGTTCATCGGGTTGTCTTCCGCATACAGCACCGTGCGCAAGGGCCCGCGGCCGAGGGTGGACGCGCGCTCGGGGGTGGTGCCGGCCGGCAGGTCCGGCGCAGCGCCGTCGTCGGAGGCTGCCGGCAGCGTCACCGTGAAGCGGCTGCCGATGCCCGCCTCGCTGTCGACGGCGAGGCCGCCGCCCATCAACTGCACCAGGCGCTGGGTGACGACCAGCCCGATGCCGGTGCCTTCGACGCCGGTGCGCTCGGCACCGAGCCGGTTGAACGGCTCGAACAGGTGGGCGCGCTGTTCGGCGTTCATGCCCTGCCCGGTGTCGGCGACGTCCAGCTGCACCGCGCCGCCGCCGGGGGCGGCGCGCCAGCGTACCGTCACGCTGCCTTGCGGCCGGTTGTACTTGATCGCATTGCTCAGCAGGTTGAGCAGCACCTGGCGCAGCCGCAGGTGGTCGCCGCGGACATGGTCGGCGCCGGGCCCGTTCGGCGCCGGCGGATCGACCTGCAGCTGCACGCCGACATCGCGCGCGGCGGTGGCGACCAGCGCGATCGCCTCCTGCACCAGCTCCGGCAGCGCCACCGCGTCGGCGTCGAGCGTCATGCCGCCGCTTTCGATGCGCGACAGGTCCAACACGTCGTTGATCATCGCCAGCAGGTGCGATCCGGCGTTCTCGATGTGCTGCAGCTTGGCCCGCTGCTCGGTGCTCAGCGGATGCGCGGAGTCCAGCTGCATCAGCTGTGCGAAGCCCAGCACCGCGTTCAGCGGCGTGCGCAGCTCGTGGCTCATGCGCGAGAGGAACTCGGTCTTCGCCGCGTTGGCGCGTTCGGCCGCCTCGGCGGCCAGCAGCGCGGCCTCGGTGCGCTTGCGCTCGGTGATGTCTTCGACCACCGCGATGAAATACGAGGCCGCGCCCGACGCGTCGCGCACCAGCGCCGCCTTGTACGACACCCAGACGATGCTGCCGTCCTGCTGCCGGTAGCGTTTCTCCAGCGCCCGCCCGGCGGGCTCGCCGCGCAGCAGGCGGCGCGCGTAGTCGCGGTTCGCCTCCAGGTCCTCGGGCAGCGTCACGTCCTGCACGCGCAGCGTCAGCAGGCGCTCGCGCGGGTAGCCGAGCACCTCGCACAGCTCCTGGTTGGCGCGCACGAAGTGGCCGTCGGGGGTGATGTGGGCGATGCCCACCGCCGCCATCTCGAAGGTCGTGCGCAGGCGCTCCTCGCTGTCGCGCAGCGCGCGTTCGGCGTCGCGTCGCGCCTCGTCCATGCGCACCGCGCCGATGATCGCGCCGACGTTCGCGAACAGCGGCTGCAGATGCTCGACCAGCGCCTCGTCGTAGCCGCCGCTGCGGTTGGCGAGGCCGACGATGCCGACCATCTCGCGGCCGTGCAACAGCGGCACGCCGAGAAAGGCGTTCATCGCCCGATGCTCCGGCGGCAGGCCGCCGCGCCGCGGGTCGTGCGCCGGATCGTTGGCGATCACCGGCGCGCCGCTGGTGACCGCCGCGCCGAACAGCGTCGCCAGGTTGTGGAACTCGATCGGCTTCTCGCCGCGGCGATGCGCTTCGTACGTGGCGCGCGTCGCGTCGTCCCAGCTGACGTCGGTCAACACGACGACGCGCAGGAAGCGGTGCCCGTCGCGCGGATCGTCGAGCACGTTCGAGATGAAGCCGTAGCCGCTGC
>JBGQEX010000122.1:0-12566 GCA_041496605.1 Piscinibacter sp. | reverse complement strand
TTGTCGTCGGCGACCTCGTCCTTCTTCAAGATGGTCTTGCCGTCGGAGCCGACGAGCGGGCCTTTCCAGATCACGTAGCTGCCGTCCTTCAGCCCGGCCTTCACCGCGTCCACCTTGGCCTTCAGGTCGGCCGGCACCTTGTCGGATATCGACACCAGGTCGATCGCCCCTTCCTTCACGCCCCACCAGCTGCGGTCGGTCGCCCACTTGCCTTCGAGCGCGTCGCGCGTGGCCTTGACGTAGTACGGCCCCCAGTTGATGACGGCCGACGCCAGGTGCGCCTTCGGCCCGTAGGCGGTCATGTCGCTGTCCCAGCCGAAGGCGTACTTGCCGGCCTTCTCGGCCGTCTGCAGCACCGCGCTGGAGTCGGTGTTTTGCATCAGCACGTCGGCCCCGCCGTTGATCAGCGACTGCGCCGCCTCGGTCTCCTTGGGCGGGTTGAACCATTCGTTGACCCACACCACTTTCACCCTCACCTTGGGGTTCACGCTCTGCGCGCCGAGCGTGAACGAGTTGATGTTGCGGATCACCTCGGGAATCGGGATCGAACCGACCACGCCCAGCACGTTGGTCTTGGTCATCCCGCCGGCCACAACGCCGGCCATGTGCGCCCCCTCGTAGGTGCGGCTGTCGTAGGTGCGCATGTTGTCGGCCGTCTTGTAGCCCGTGGCGTGCTCGAACTTGACGTCCTTCAGGTCGGCCGCCACCTTGAGCATCGGCTCCATGTAGCCGAAGGTGGTGCCGAAGATCAGCTTGTTGCCCTGCCCGGCCATGTCGCGAAACACCCGTTCGGCGTCGGCGGCTTCGGGCACCTTCTCGACGAAGCTGGTGACGACCTTGTCGCCGAATTCCTTCTCCACCGCCTTGCGCCCGTTGTCGTGGGCGTAGGTCCAGCCGCCGTCACCCACCGGCCCGACATAGGCGAAGGCAATCTTCAGCGGCTCGGGCTTGGCCGGCGCCGCCGCAGCAGCCGATGCCGGCGCCGCCGGCGCCTCTTCCTTCTTGCTGCAGCCTGCCAGCGCCACCAGGGCGGCCAGGGTGCTCCATCCTGCGGTCTTGAGCAGCGAACGCTTTGAGAGTCGGGTCATGTCTTCTCCAGTTAGAGGGTCGGAACGTCACAACAACACATTGCGGCCACACGCGACACAGCTGCGCGTGGCCGAAATTGTGGATTCAAGCGAATGGCGGGGTCGGCTTCAGCCTCCCGGGAAGAAGGGCTTGCCCAATGACGCCGGCATGTTCACGCGGATCCATGTGGCGTTGCGCGAGATCAGCACCAGCACCACGATGGTGGCCAGGTAGGGCAGCATGGTGAGCAGCTGGCTCGATATCTGCACGCCCTCGCCCTGCAGGTGGAACTGCAGCATCGTCACGCCGCCGAACAGGTAGGCGCCCAGCAAGACACGGGTCGGCCGCCAGGTCGCGAACGTGGTGAGCGCCAGGGCAATCCAGCCCTTGCCGGCCACCATGCCTTCGACCCACAGCGGCGTGTAGACCACCGAGATGTAGGCGCCTGAAATGCCGCACAGCGCGCCGCCCACCATCACCGCGGCGAGGCGGATGCGCCGCACCGGGTAGCCCAGCGCATGCGCTGATTCGGGCGCCTCGCCCACGGCGCGCAGCACCAGGCCGGCGCGCGAGCGGTAGAGGAACCAGGCCAGCCCCAGCGTGAGTGCGATGGCGATGTAGACCATCGGATGCTGCCTGAACAGCGCCGGGCCGAGCAGCGGGATGTCGGCCAGGCCGGGAATCTCGAAGTGCGATCGCTCGGACAGTTTTTGTTGTGTGTACTGGATTCCGGCGAAGGCCGAGAACCCGCTGCCGAACAGGCTGAGCGCGAGCCCGGTAGCGTACTGGTTGGTGTTGAGCCAGATCACCAGCAGGCCGAAGGCGGCCGCCAGGATGGCGCCAGCCGCCGCGCCGGCAGCGAAGGCCAGCCAGTCGTTGCCGGTGTGCACCGCCGTGGCGAAGCCGGCGATGGCCGCCACCAGCATCATGCCTTCGGCACCGAGGTTGACGATGCCGGCGCGCTCGTTGATCAGCAAGCCGAGTGCGGCGAAGGCGAGCACGGTGCCCGCGTTCAGCGTGGCGGCGAGAAGCAGAGCCATGGCGTCCATCAGGCATTCCCTTCGGCGGTGGTGTTGGGGGTGATCGCGGTGGCGAGGGCGGCACGCTCGGCGTCCGTCGATGTCGGTGGCAGAGCGGGACGCGGCGCGCCCCCGGCCGCGGCTGCAGCGCCCGGGTGCGGTTGCGCGACACGCCAGCGCAGCCGGTAGTGGATCAGCGTGTCGCACGCCAACAGCGAGAACAGCAGCAAGCCCTGGAACACGCCCGTCAGCGACTTCGGCAAGCCGAGCCGCGACTGGGCCAGCTCGCCGCCGATGTAGAACATGCTCATCAGCACCGCCGAGAACACCGTGCCCACCGGATGCAGCCGGCCGACGAAGGCAACGATGATGGCTGCGAAGCCATAGCCCGCCGGCACGTGCGGTGTCAGCTGGCCGAGCGGTCCGGCCGCTTCGAGCCCGCCCGCCAGGCCCGCCATGCCGCCGGACACCAGCATCGCCGTCCACAGCGCCTTGCGCGACGAGAAACCCGCATAACGCGCCGCGGCGGGCGCCAGGCCGCCGACCTGCAGCTGGAAGCCGGCGTAGATGCGGGACATGAAGAGCCAGAACGCACCCACCGACAACAAGGCGATCAGGAGCCCGATGTTGACGCGAGAGCCGCTGAACAGCCGCGGAATCTTGGTCGAATCGAGGAAGGTGATCGTCTGCGGAAAGTTGTAGCCGGCCGGGTCTTTCCAGGGCCCGTAGACCAGGTAGCTCAGCACCATGTCGGCCACGTAGACGAGCATCAGGCTGACCAGGATCTCGCTGGCGTTCGCCTTGTCACGCAGCAGCGCGACGATGCCGGCCCACAACATGCCGCCCAGCGCCCCCGCGACGAGGATGGCCGCGACGATCCAGCGCCCGGTGTGCGCATCGGCCATCATGGCCACGCCGCTGGCCGTGATCGCGCCGATGATGAACTGGCCCTCGGCGCCGATGTTCCACACGTTGGAGCGGAAGCACACCGCCAGGCCCAGCGCGATCAGCAGCAGCGGCGTGGCCTTCATCGCCAGCTCGGACAGCGCATACCAGCTCTTCAGCGGTTCGACGAAGAACACGTACAGGCCGCGCATCGGGTCCTTGCCGAGCAGCATGAACAGCACGACGCCGATGACGACCGTGACGACCAGCGCCAGCAACGGCGAGGCGACCGACATGACCCGGCTCGGGGCCGGGCGAACTTCAAGCTTCAGCATGTTCAGCCTCCTGCTTCGAAGCGGGTGCAGTCTTGCTCCACAGCCCCGACATCCACTCGCCAATCTGCTCGATGGTGGCTTGCGACGTGGCAATGTCCGGCGACACGCGGCCCTGCGCGATGACGACCATGCGATCGCAGATCTCGAACAACTCGTCGAGCTCTTCGCTCACGACCAGCACGGCGCAGCCCGCGTCGCGCAGCTTCAGCAGCTCGCCTCGAATCTGCGCAGCCGCGCCGACGTCCACGCCCCAGGTCGGCTGCGACACGATCAGCAGCTTCGGGTTGGCATCGATCTCGCGGCCGACGATGAACTTCTGCAGGTTGCCGCCGGACAGGCTCTTGGCGGCCGAGTCCGGGCCACCCGCCTTGACGTTGAAGCGCTGGATCAGGTGCCGGGCCAAGGCCTGCACGTCAGCGGTCCGGATCCAGCCCGTCTTGTTCACCGACTCGGTACGCGTCAGCAAGGTGTTCTGCGCCAGCGACAGCGTGGGCACCGCACCGCGGCCCAGCCGTTCCTCGGGCACGAAGTGCAGGCCCTCCTTGCGGCGGCGGCGCGGCGAATGGCGTGCGATGGGTTTGCCGAACAGCCGGATCGAATCGGGCGCGGCGCGCGGGTCTTCGCCCGACAGGGCGGCCATCAGCTCCTGCTGGCCGTTACCCGACACGCCGGCGATGCCGACGACCTCGCCGGCGCGCACCTCGAAGCCGATGTCGTGCAGGTTCATGCCGAACTGATCCTGCTTGGCGAGCGTGAGTCCGCGCACGTCGAGCACTGTGGCGCCGAGCTTGGCCTGCAGGTGCTGCAACTGCGGCGGCTCGGCGCCGATCATCAAGCGCGACAGGCTCGCGTTGGTCTCCTTCGTCGGGTCAACCTCGCCGGTGACCTTGCCGCCGCGCAGCACCGTGCAGTGGTGGCACAGGGAACGAATCTCGTCGAGCTTGTGGCTGATGTACAGGATGCTGCAGCCCTCGCTGGCGAGTTGGCGCAGCGTGACGAACAGCTTGTCGACCGCTTGCGGCGTGAGCACCGAGGTGGGTTCGTCGAGGATCAGCAGCTTCGGGTTCGTCAGCAGCGAGCGAACGATCTCGACCCGCTGGCGTTCGCCGACCGACAAGGTGTGCACCGGTCGCAGCGGGTCGACGTCGAGGCCGTAGACCTTGGCCACGTCGGTGATGCGCTGCGTGACGTCGGCGAGCGACAGCGACTTGTCGAGGCCGAGCCAGACGTTCTCGGCCGCGGTCAGCGTGTCGAACAGGCTGAAATGCTGGAACACCATCGCAATGCCGAGCTGTCGCGCCTCCTGCGGATTGCGGATGTTCACCGGCTTGCCGTTCCAGCGGATCTCGCCCTCGTCGGGGCGGACGGCGCCGTAGATCATCTTCATCATCGTCGACTTGCCGGCGCCGTTCTCGCCGAGCACGGCGTGGATCTCGCCGGGCTTGACGCGCAGGCAGACGCGGTCGTTCGCCTTGACCGCGGGGTACTGTTTGCTGATGTCGATGAGTTCGAGTCGAAGCATTGCGTTGTCTCCAGCTGGCGTGCTTGGGTGCCGCTCAGAATCGTGAAATCTCAATGGGTCACAGTGCGTTGACCGACGGGTTCCGTGTGTTCGATTTCTCTTTGGGGTTCGACGCTACCGGGCATCGCGCTCGTAGCGCCGGGCACCTGCCACGAAAGCAGCCACCAGGTTTCGTTCGTCGGCGAGCGTCATCCATGCGAACACGCGCTCATGCAAGCCGCGCGCCACGTCCATGCGCCGCTGCGCCACCGGCCCCACCGCCCAGTCCCACACGCACACATCCGCCGCGCATCCGGCCGTCAGCGAGCCGATCTCGGAAGCCAGGCCCAAGGCGGCGGCCGCACCGAGCGTCGATGCGTGCAAGGCCTTCCAGGCCGTCAGCCGCTGCCCGGCCATCGCTTGCACCTTGTACGCGTCGCCCAGCGTGCGCAGCATCGACAGACTCGTGCCGCCGCCGACGTCGGTGGCCATGCTCACCGCCACGCCGGCCGCCTCGGCAGCCTTCCAGTCGAACAAGCCACTGCCGAGGAAGAGGTTCGACGACGGGCTGTGCGCGACCTGCGCACGAGCGTCGCGCAGCGCCTTGCGGTCGTCGTCGTCGAGCCAGATGCCATGGGCAAACACGCTGCGCGTGTTGAGCAGGCCGGCGCGGTCGTACACGTCGAGGTAGCTGCGCGCGTCGGGAAACAGCTCGTGCACCCAGCGCACCTCGTCGCGGTTCTCGGCCAGGTGCGTCTGCATGTACACGCCCGGGTAGGCGCTGCACAGCCGGCCGGCCATGGCCAGTTGGTCGGGCGTGCTGGTCGGCGCGAAGCGTACCGTCACCGCATAGGCCAGCCGGCCCTTGCCGTGCCAGCGATCGATCAGGTCGACGCAGTCGCGCGCGGCATGGTCCACGTCGTCGCGCAGGCCATCCGGGGCATTGCGGTCCATCAGCACCTTGCCGGCCACCAGCCGCATGCCGCGCGCCTGCGCCGCCGCGAACAGGGCATCGACGCTGACCTTGTGGACGGTGGGGAACACCACCGCGCTGGTCGTGCCGTGGGCCAGCAGCGCATCGAGGAAGCGGGTTGCGCCGTCCTGCGCCTGCGCCGGGTCGGCGTAGCGTCGCTCCGCCGGGAAGGTGTAGGTGTTCAGCCAGTCGAGCAGCTCGGTGCCGTAGCTTGCGATCACGTCGAGCTGCGGGCTGTGCACGTGGCTGTCGATGAAGCCGGGCAGGATCAGCCGGCCGCGGTGATCGTGCTTCGCCCAGCTGTCGTCGGGTACCTGGTCGCCCGGCTGCGCTGCGACGATGCAGCCGGCGTCGATCAGCAGCCAGTGATCAGGCCGGAAACGCACTGCCTTCGAGTCCACCGCACCCCATTCGGGCATCGATGTGAAGTCGAGCAGGTCGCCGCGCAACGCGATGCGCTGCGAAGACGGAGGGGTCGCGAGTGAAGGAGTCATCGTTGAAGGCTCAGGCCGCCCGCGCCTTGGACCGTTTCAGCATGCCGTGCGACGCCAGCCCGCGCGCGACGTCGCGCACCTGCTCGCGCAGCCAGCGCACCGACGGCGAGGCATGGGTCACGTCATGCCACAACTGGTAGTAGGTCAGCGCCGGGAACGCCACCGGGCAGCGCACGATGCGCACCGGCAGGCTGTCGACATAGCGCGAACAGAACAGGCGCCCGGTCGTCAGCACCAGCAGGCTTTGCGCCACCATCAGCGGGATGAGGCCGAAGTGGGCGCTGCGCACCACGATGTCACGCGACAGGTCCAGGCTGGCGAGATGCTCGTCGATCACGCCGCGCGCGCCGCGGTAGTTGGGCGTCGGTGCGACGTGCTCGCAGGCGAGGTACTTCTCCACCGTCCAGCCGCGGCCTCCGGCGACTCGCACGGCCGGATGGTCTTCGGCCACCAGGCAGACGATCTCGTCGCTCATCAGCCGCCCCATGTGCAGCTCTCCGGGCGGCTCGAGCCAATTGCCGATGACCAGGTCGACCTCGCCGCAGGCCAGGCTGCGCCGATAGTCGAACTCGCCCGACAGCGGCAGCAACTCCAGCCGTACCTGCGGCGCCACCTTCTTCAGCTGCGCCACCAGCTCGGGCAGGAACAGCGGGTCGAGGTAGTCGCTGGCCGCGATGCGAAAGGTGATCGTGCTGGTGAGCGGCTCGAAGCCGATCTGGCGACTGCGCGGGCTGAACAAGCGGTCCGCTTCCTGCAGCAGGTTCGCCGCCGGGGCCACCAGTTGCAGCGCGGTGGCGGTGGGCGTCATGGCGTTGCCGGCCCGCACCAGCAACGGGTCGCCGGTCAGCTCGCGCAGACGCTTGAGCTGGGCACTGACGGCGGGCTGCGAACTCTGCAATTGCAGAGCGGCCCGCGAGACGCTGCGTTCGGTGATCAAGGTGTGCAGAACCCGTATGAGGTACAGCTCAATCTTGTCGAAATCCGCGCGCAGTGCCATATGCTTGCATGGATAGGTGATATGGGTCCGATCATATTCACGGCGCGGCGTAACGGCGTAACTTTCGGCTGTCGATCCAGTTTCTTCCGACCGGAGCTTTCAGGGACATGAGCTGCCGGGGCGCCCCAAGGCGAATTCCGCAATGCGCAGCATGAAGGTACCTAAATGAGCACGCAACAGATCCGCTTCTTCCACCGGGGCGAACTTGTCGAAGTGAGCGGCGCGCAGCCCACGCGCACGGTGCTCGAGTGGCTGCGCGAAGACGCGCGCTGCACCGGCACCAAGGAGGGTTGCAACGAGGGCGATTGCGGCGCCTGCACCGTCGTCATCGGCGAATTGCCCGAGCACACCGATGCGCCGGGCACGTCGGTGCGCGGCCTGAGCCTGCGCACGGTGAATGCCTGCATCCAGTTCCTGCCCACGCTGCACGGCAAGGCGCTGTTCACGGTCGAAGACCTGAAGGGCACGCCGTCGGCCGGGCTGCATCCGGCCCAGCAGGCCATGGTCGAGTGCCACGGTTCGCAGTGTGGGTTCTGCACCCCTGGCTTCATGATGTCGCTGTGGTCCACCTACGAGCACCACGCGGCCTGCGGCACGCGCCCGAGCCGCCAGCAGCTGGCCGACGACCTGGCCGGCAACCTGTGCCGCTGCACCGGCTACCGGCCGATCCTGGACGCCGGACAGCGCATGTTCGAGCTGCCGGCCACGCGGCTCGACACAGCACCGGTGATCGACGCGCTGCGCAGCATCGACCGCAGCGACACCTTCAGCCGCCCGGGCTTCCACGCACCGAGGTCGCTGGCCGCACTGGCCACGCTGCGCGAGCAGTTGCCGGCCGCACGCCTGTTGGCGGGGTCCACCGACGTGGGCCTGTGGGTCAACAAGCAGTTCAAGGAACTGGGCGAGATCATTTACGTCGGCGATGTCGACGAACTGAAGGGCGTCGAAGAGCGCGACGGCGAGCTGTACCTCGGCGCCGGGGCTTCGCTCGAGTCCACCTGGCGTGCCCTGGCGGCGCGCTGGCCCGAACTCACCGACGTGTGGCTGCGCTTCGCGTCGCCGCCGATTCGCCACGCCGGCACGATGGGCGGCAACGTGGCCAACGGCTCGCCGATCGGCGACGCGCCGCCGGTGCTGATGTCGCTCGACGCGCAGATCGAGCTGCGTCGCGGCGAGCGCGTGCGCCGCATGCCGCTCGCGGACTTCTATGTCGACTACATGAAGAACCGGCTCGAACCGGGCGAGTTCGTGCAAGGCCTGGCCGTGCCACCGATGGCCGCCCGACGCCAGGTTCGCGCCTACAAGATCAGCAAGCGCTTCGACTCCGACATCTCTGCCGTGTGCGCCGGCCTGTCCATCGAACTCGACGGTGACACAGTCAAGCAGGTGCGCCTGGCCTACGGCGGCATGGCCGCCATCGTGAAGCGCGCGCCCCAAGCTGAAGCGGCCGTGCAGGGTCAGCCCTGGACGCAGGCGACGGTCGATGCCGCCAAGGCCGCCCTCGCCCGCGACTTCACGCCGCTGACCGACATGCGCGCGAGTGCCGCCTACCGACTGCAGGTAGCGCTGAACCTGCTGCAGCGCTTCTGGCTCGAAACCCGCAGGACGAACCCGCTGCCGATTCAAGCCACCAGCGTGTGGAGCGTGATGCCGCACGACGTGACCGAAGGAGCATGAGATGAACAAGCCGCTCGACCCCTTCATGCTGCAACCCACCGAAGCCTTCGCCGACTACCTGAAGAACACGGTGTTGCCAAGCGACGCCCGCTCCGATGCGGCAGCGCTCGCCAGCGGCGCCCGTGTCGGCGTGAGCCGCGCCCATGAATCGGCCCACCTGCATGTGGCCGGCGAGGCCGCCTACATCGACGACCTGCCGGAGCTGGCCGGGACGCTGCACGCGGCGCTGGGCCTGTCGCCGGTGGCGCGCGGCCGCATCACCGCGCTGTCGCTGGAACGCATTCGCTCGCTGCCCGGCGTCGTGGCGGTGTTGAGCGCAGCCGACATTCCGGGCCCGAACGATTGCGGTTCAATCGTTCACGACGACCCGATCCTTGCCGACGGCGAAGTGCGCTACCTGGGCCAGCCGGTGTTTGCGGTCATCGCGACCACGCGCGACGCCGCCCGCCGCGCCGCCGCGCGGGCCCAGGACGTGATCCAGATCGATGCGCAGCCGCCGGTGCTGACACCGCAGGATGCGCACGCCAAGGAGCAGTACGTGTTGCCGCCGATGCACCTGACGCGCCGCACGCGCGAAGGCGGTGCCGGTGCAGCCATCGCGGCAGCGCCGCGCACGCTGCGCGGCACCTTCGACGTGGGCGGGCAGGAGCAGTTCTACCTCGAAGGCCAGATCAGCTACGCCATCCCGAAGGAAAACGACGGGATGCTGGTGCACTGCTCGACCCAGCACCCGAGCGAGATGCAGCTGCTGGTGGCGCATGCGCTGAGGCGGCACGCCCACCATGTGCAAGTCGAGTGCCGGCGCATGGGCGGCGGCTTCGGCGGCAAGGAGTCGCAGTCGGGCCTGTTCGCCTGCGTCGCCGCGGTGGCCGCCGACCAGCTCAAGCGCCCGGTGAAGCTGCGCGTCGACCGCGACGACGACTTCCTGATCACCGGCCGGCGCCACTGCTTCCACTACGACTACGAAGCCGGGTTCGACGACGACGGCCGCATTCTCGGCACCGAGATCACGCTCGTCTCGCGCGCCGGCCATTCGGCCGACTTGTCGGGGCCGGTGATGACGCGTGCGCTGTGCCACGTCGACAACGCCTACTGGCTGCCCGACGTCGCGCTGCATGGCTATTCCGGCAAGACCAACACGCAAAGCAACACGGCCTTCCGCGGCTTCGGCGGGCCGCAGGGCGCGATCGTCATCGAATACATCCTCGACAGCATCGCCCGCGATCTGGGCCGCGATCCGCTCGATGTGCGCCGGGTCAACTTCTACGGCAAGGGCGAGCGCAACGTCACGCCGTACGGGCAGACCGTCGAAGACAACGTGATCCACGAGCTGACGGCGCAGCTGGAGGCCAGCAGCGACTACCGCGCGCGGCGTGAAGCGCTGGCGACCTTCAACGCGCAGAGCCCGGTCTTGAAGCGCGGGCTCGCGATGACACCGGTGAAGTTCGGCATCTCGTTCAACGTGCAGCACCTCAACCAGGCCGGCGCGCTGGTGCATGTGTACAGCGACGGCTCGATCCTCGTGAACCACGGCGGCACCGAGATGGGCCAGGGGCTGAACACCAAGGTGGCGCAGGTGGTGGCGCATGAACTCGGCGTGAGCTTCGAGCGCGTGCGCGTCACCGCCACCGACACGCAGAAGGTGGCCAATACCTCGGCCACCGCCGCGTCCACCGGCAGCGACCTGAACGGCAAGGCGGCACAAGACGCGGCACGGCAGATCCGCGAGCGCCTGGCGGTTCTGGCCGCGCGCCAGCACGGCGGCAATGCGGCCGGCGTGCGCTTCGGCAACGACGAGGTGCAGGTCAACGGCACGGTCGTGCCGTTCCGCGACCTGGTCTTGCAGGCCTACCACGCCCGCGTCCAGCTCTGGTCCGACGGCTTCTACGCGACGCCCGGGCTGCACTGGAATCGCGACACGCTGCAGGGCCGGCCGTTCTACTACTTCGCCTACGGCGCTGCGGTCAGCGAGGTGGTGGTGGACACGCTGACCGGTGAATGGAAACTTCTGCGTGCCGACGTGTTGCACGACGCCGGCCGCTCGCTGAACCCTGCCGTCGACATCGGCCAGGTCGAAGGTGCGTTCATCCAGGGCATGGGCTGGTTGACGATGGAAGAGCTGGTCTGGCATCCGAAAACCGGCCTGCTGACGACGCACGCCCCCAGCACCTACAAGATCCCCACCGCCAACGACTGCCCGCCGGTGTTCAACGTGCGCCTGTACGACGGCGAGAACGTCGAGGACAGCATCCACCGCAGCAAGGCCGTCGGCGAGCCGCCGCTGCTGCTGCCCTTCTCGGTGTTCTTCGCGATCCGCGACGCGGTGTCGGCCGTCGGCGGGCATCGCGTCAGTCCGCCGCTGCAGGCGCCGGCGACCAGCGAGGCGATCCTGAACGCGATCAACGCGGTGCAGGCCGCGGCGGGCTGAGCGCGATGGATCGCGACGCACGCCTTGCCGCCGTGCAATGGCTGGCCCAACGGCAGCCCGCGGTGGTGGTTGAAGTGACCGAGGCCAAGGGCTCGGCCCCGCGCGCCGCGGGCACGCGCATGCTGGTTGCAGCCGCTCAGACCGTGGGCACCATCGGCGGCGGCCACCTCGAACTGAAGGCCATCCAAAGCGCACGCGAGATGCTGCGCACGCAGGAGCTCGCGCCGCACTCGGAGCACTACCCGCTGGGCCCGGCGCTGGGCCAATGCTGCGGCGGCGCGGTGACGCTGGGCTTCGCGGCGCTGGACGACGCCGCGCTGGCGCGCTGGCCGGCCGCGCCGCCGATGTTCCACCTGCAGCTGTATGGCGCGGGCCACGTCGGCCGCGCCATCGCCACGCTGCTCGCCACGCTGGACGTGGTCGTGGACTGGATCGACGAGCGCGAAGAGGAATTCGCCAGCCGCACGACCTTGGGCACGCCATGGCCTTCGCACATCCGCCAGGTCTGCGTCGACGCGGTGGACGCCGAGGTGCGCGAGGCGCCGCCCGGCGCGTACTACCTGGTGCTGACGCACAACCACGATCTCGACCTGCGCATCACCGAGGCCATCCTGCGCCGCGGCGACTTCGGGTTTCTCGGGCTGATCGGCTCCAGGACCAAGCGGCAGCGCTTCATCCATCGCTATGAACAACGCGGCATCGCACCCGACGTCATCGCACGCATGACCTGCCCGATCGGCGTCGAAGGCATCACCGGCAAGCAGCCGGAGATCATCGCGGTCGGCGTCGTGGCGCAGCTGTTGCAGGCCCATCAAGGCAACACATCGACGTTGCGTAGCACCGGCCTCCCGGCCGCGACATATTCGAATCTCGATGTGTGACATGTCCGAGCGGGTATGTTGCGCCCGCCGGACTCCTCTCCAATGCAACCTGGGTCCGCAGCCGACCCGTGACCCCACCACCTGATCAACAACCACCCGAGGACGACTTCATGACTCGCTTTCTTCGCCTGATTCCCGTGCTTGCCGCTCTGCCCCTGGCCGCCGCGCACGCCGCCGACTGGAGCGACGCCTACATCGGCTACACCTACGGCACCAAGTTCAAGGAACCGGGCAGCGCGGCCGACGTGAAGAAGCACGTCGTGACCCTGCAGTACGTGGGCGGCTACAAGTACGGGGTCAACTTCTTC
>JBGQEX010000121.1:0-12644 GCA_041496605.1 Piscinibacter sp. | reverse complement strand
GAACACTGTGGAACCTGCGCCAGTTCGACCTCGCGCGACGCAGCCGCGGCACCCGCGCGCTGCGCGACACGCTGCGTCGCTGGCGCAGCCCGGCGTGGCGGCCAGTGCGCGTCGGCCTGGTCACGCTGGTGGTCGCGAACCTCGTCGGCCTGAACCTGTGGGCATGGCGTCAAAGCGATGTCATCAACGCCACGCGCCAGACGATGGTCGCCGTGCTGCAAAGCGCGTTTCCGCAGGTTCGCGCGGTGCTCGACGCGCCGCTGCAAATGCAGCGCGAAGTGCAGGCGATGCGAATTCAGGCCGGCAAGCCAGGCGAAACCGACTTCGAACCGATGTTGCAGGCCGCAGCCACGGCATGGCCGGCCAACCAGCCGCCGGTGGACAACCTGCGCTACGAGCCGGGCAAACTGACGCTCGCGATCGCAGGTTGGGGCCCGCCGCAGATCGAGGAGTTCCGCGGCCGCCTGCAGCCCGCCGGCTGGAAGGTCGACGCCAGCGAGGGCCGCGCGACGATCACGCGCACGAATCTGGGAGGCGCACAGTGAACGAGCGCAGCTATGCGCTGCCGCCGGCGCTGGCCGGGCTGCGTGCGCAAGCACGCGAGCGCTGGCGCGCCTTCGCGCCGCGCGAGCGACTCGCGCTGGGCGCCGCGTTCGTGCTGATCGGCGGCTTCATCGTCTGGAGCATCGCGGTACAGCCGGCTGCGCGCACGCTGCGCGAAGCGCCGGCCCAGCTTGACCGGCTCGACGCGCAACTGCAGCAGATGCAACGGCTGGCGGCCGAGAGCAAGACACTGCGCGGTGCGGCCCCGGTGTCGACGGCACAAGCGGCAGCGGCACTGAAGTCGGCCACCGAGCGGCTCGGCGACAAGGGTCGCATCCTGCTGCAAGGCGACCGCGCCACGCTCACGCTGAATGGCGTACAGGCCGACGCGCTTCGCGCCTGGCTGTCGGAAGCGCGCGGCGCGGCGCATGCACGCGCAGTCGACGTGCAGCTCGCCCGCAGTGCGCAAGGCTATTCCGGCACCGTGGTCGTCAGCTTCGGAGGCGGCTCGTGATTCGCGGCGCGATACGCCGCAAGTCGGGCCGCCGCCTGTGGTCCAACACCGTCGCAGCGACCGGCTGGGGCGAATCGACGTTCGCCGAACAGGCCTGGGACAAGTCGCGTGGCGCCGCGGCGCGCTGGGGCGTGGCCGGCGTGCTGGTCGGCGTGCTGGTCGGTGTCGTCGCGTTTGCGCCGGCCACATGGCTGGCCAGCGCCGTGGCCTCGGCCACGCAGCAGCGCCTGCTGCTGGCCGACGCGCGCGGCACCGTCTGGTCCGGCAGCGCCGTGCCCATTCTGACCGGCGGCCAGGACAGCCACGACGCGAGTGCCTTGCCGAGCCGCTTGGAATGGACCATCGGGCCGAATGGGCTCGGGTTCGAAGTGCGAGCGCGCCAGGCCTGCTGCCTCAACGGCACGGTGGCGCTGCAGCTGCGCCCGGGCTTGGGTCGCGTGACGGTCAAGCTGCTGCCGCCCGCCGGCTGGGTCGGGCAATGGCCGAGTGCCTGGCTCGGCGGATTGGGCACGCCGTTCAATACGCTGCAACTCGGCGGGGCCGTGCGGCTCGCGTCGCCGGCGGGAATCACGCTCGAATCGGTGCAGGGCCGCTGGCGCATGGAAGGCCGCGCCGACGTGGAACTGGTGGCCGCCTCATCGCGCCTGTCGACGCTCGATACCTTGGGCAGCTACCGCCTGACGTTGACCGGCGATCCGGCCAGCGCGGGCGCGCCGCAGCTGACCTTGTCGACGCTGGAAGGTGCGCTTCAACTGAGCGGCACCGGTAACTGGGGAACCGGGGGCGTGCGCTTCCGCGGCGAGGCCAAGGCCAGCAGCGGCGACGAAACCGCCCTGTCGAATCTCTTGAACATCATTGGGCGGCGCGATGGCGCGCGGTCCGTCATTTCGATCGGATGACCATGAACGAACGCGAACCTTCGACCGTCTGGCATCGCTTGCCGCAGCGGCTTGCGACGCGCTCGGTCGCGGGCCTGCTGTGCCTGTCGCTGGCCGCCAGCCCGGTGGCCCATGCGCAATCGAGCAACGCCAAGTTCCGCGGCGAACCGGTCACCCTGAACTTCGTGAATGCCGACATCGACGGCGTGACGCGGGCAATGTCTGCCATCCTGAAGCAGCAGTTCGTCGTCGATCCGCGGGTCAAGGGCACGATCACCCTCTACAGCGAAGAGCCGCTGTCGCCGCGCGAGGCCTATCTCAACTACCTGGCGGCGCTGCGCGGACTCGGGTTCACGGTGGTCGAGGCCGGTGGCCTTTACAAGGTGGTGCCGGAGGCCGACGCCAAACTGCAAGCCGCCACGGTGTCGATCGGTGAAGTGAGCCGCAAGGGCGACCAGGTCATCACGCAGATCTTCAAGCTCAACCACGAAAACGCGAACAACCTGGTGCCGGTGCTGCGCCCGCTGATCAGCCCCAACAACACCATCAACGCCAACCCCGGCAACAACTCGCTGGTCATCACCGACTACGCCGACAACTTGCAGCGCATCGGCAAGATCATCGCGGCGATGGACACGCCGGCGGCCGGCGACGTGGAGGTGATTGCGTTGCAGCATGCCGTCGCATCCGACATCGCGGTGCTGGTGCAGCGCCTCACCGACTCGGGAGGCACCACGCCAGGGGTGCCGGGCGTCACGGGCACCACGGCGGCGTCGGTGCTGGTGGACGCGCGCAGCAACACGCTGCTGGTGCGCGCCCCGAACCCCGCACGCATGGCGGCGATCCGTGCGTTGGTCGACAAGCTCGACCGCCCGATCGGCGGCAGCAACGCGATGGGCAACATCTGGGTCGTCTACCTGAAGAACGCCGACGCGGTGAAGCTGGCCGCGGTGCTGCGCGCGGCGTACAGCGCCGGCGGGGCATCGGCCAGCGGCGGGGCGTCAACTGGCGGCACCACCTTGACGGCGGCGGCGACGTCCGGTGGGGCCGCGGGCGTATCGAGCCAGGCAGCAGCACCGGTGACGCCGTCAGCCGGCCCCTCCACCGGCGGTTTCGTGCAGGCCGACCCGGCGACCAACTCGCTGATCATCACCGCACCGGAGCCGATGTACCGGCAGTTGCGCACGATGATCGACCAGCTCGACTCGCGCCGCGCACAGGTCTACATCGAAAGCATGATCGTCGAGGTGTCCGGCGACAACGCGGCCGACTTCGGCTTCCAGTGGCAAGGGCTCATCGGCAACAACGGCGACAAGACTGGCCTCATCGCGGGTACCAATTCGTCCATTGGCGGGCCGAGCATCATCTCCTTGTCGCAGACCCTGGCCGGCGCCGGCACCACGCTGCCGGGCGAGGGGCTGAACATCGGCTTGATCCGCAACTTCGCCGGGACCTACGGCCTGGCCGCGATCGCGCGCCTGCTGCAAAGCCAGACCAACACCAACATCGTGTCGACGCCGAACCTGGTCACGCTCGACAACGAAGAAGCGAAGATCATCGTCGGCAGCAACGTGCCGTTCATCACCGGGCAGTTCACCAGCACCGGCACCGCCACCACCAATCCGTTCCAGACCATCGAGCGCAAGGACGTCGGTATCACCTTGCGCATCAAACCGCAGATCGGCGATGGCGGGACGGTGCGCATGACGATCTTCCAGGAGTCGTCGAGCCTGAGCGACAAGGTAGCTCCGGGCACGAGCAACGCCGGCCCCTCCACCGACAAGCGTTCGATCGAATCGACGGTGGTGGTTGACGATGGCCAAATCATCGTGCTCGGCGGTCTCATCGAAGACAAGTTCACGGAAAAGAAGTCAAAGGTGCCGCTGCTCGGCGACATCCCCGGCATCGGTGCCTTGTTCCGCAGTGAAAGCCGCACCAAGACCCGCACCAACCTGATGGTGTTCCTGCGGCCGATCGTGATGCGCGAGGCAACGACGGCAAACAAGATCTCGCTCGACCGCTACGACCTGATGCGCGGGCAGCAGCAAGATGCCCAGCCGCGCCCCAGCGTGCTGATGCCGATCAACGAATCGCCGGTGCTGCCGCCGGCGCACAAGGTCGAGGAGTCGACCGCGCCGATGAACCCGCCGCCGACGCCCGCCAACGCGGCGAGCGCCCCGAAGGCCAACTGAAATGATGACCACCCCCACGTCGCTTCGCTCCTGCCCCCCGAGGGGGCGCTCAGCCGCCTTAGGGCGGCTTGGCGCCGGCTGAGATCGCCATGGGCTCCCGCCACCCCCTGCCCTACGCCTACGCCAAGGCGCACACGGTCCTGCTCGAAGACGACGGCGAGCGTCTGGTGCTGTGGGCGCCTGAAAGCGTCGGCCTGAGTGCGCTGTCGGAAGTGCTGCGCATGTACGACGTCGACGCGCTGGAGCGCGAGGCCGCGTCCACGCTCGGCAATCGCATCGCCCGCGCCTACGCCGGCAGCGAGTCGAGCGCCGCGATGGTGATCGGCGAGGTGGAAAGCGCTGTCGACCTGTCGCGCATGATGCAGGAACTGCCGGCGATCGAAGACCTGCTCGAAGCGTCGAACGACGCACCGATCATCCGCATGCTCAACGCACTGCTGACGCAGGCGGCGAAGGACGGGGCTTCCGACATCCACATCGAGCCCTACGAACGTTCGAGTTCGGTGCGCTTCCGCGTCGACGGCACGCTGCGCGAAGTAGTGCAGCCGAACAAGGCCTTGCACGCCGCGCTGATCTCGCGGCTGAAGATCATGGCCGAGCTCGACATCGCCGAGAAACGGCTGCCGCAGGACGGACGCATCTCGCTGCGCATCGGCGGCCGCGCGGTCGACGTGCGCGTGTCCACATTGCCGTCGGCGCACGGCGAGCGCGCGGTGCTGCGCCTGCTCGACAAGGGCGAGTCGAAGTTCACGCTCGAAGCGCTGGGCATGAGCGGTGACGTGCTCACGCGCTTCGACCGTCTGATCCAGCAGCCGCACGGCATCGTGCTCGTCACCGGCCCGACCGGCTCCGGCAAGACGACCACGTTGTACGCCTCGCTCGGGCGCCTAGACACCGCCACCACCAACGTGCTCACCGTCGAAGACCCGGTGGAGTACGAGCTGGCCGGCATCGGCCAGACGCAGGTGAACCCGAAGATCGACCTCACGTTCGCGAAGGCGCTGCGGGCGATCCTGCGCCAGGATCCCGACGTGATCATGATCGGCGAGATCCGCGATTTCGAGACCGCGCAGATCGCGATCCAGGCCTCGCTGACCGGCCACCTGGTGCTCGCCACGCTGCACACCAACGACGCGCCGTCGGCCGTCACGCGCCTGACCGACATGGGCGTCGAGCCGTTCCTGCTCAGTTCGAGCCTGCTGGGCGTGCTGGCGCAGCGCCTCGTGCGCAAGCTGTGCCCGCACTGCAAGAAACCCGATGGACGCGGCCGCTACCACCCGGTGGGCTGCGCCGAATGCGGCACCACCGGCTACAAGGGCCGCACCGGCGTCTACGAGCTGATGGTGGCCGACGAGAAGGTGCGCGCATTGATCCACAGCCGCGCCGCCGAGTCGCAACTGTTCGTCGCTGCCGAACATGCCGGCTTGCGCGCGATGCGCGAAGACGGCGAGCGGCTGGTGGGCGAAGGCGTCACCTCGCCGGAAGAAGTGATGCGGGTCACGCGGGAGTGAGTCGTGATTCGTGATTCGTGATCCGAACTGCGCGCCACTCCACAGCCTACGATTTCCGAATCACGATTCACGATTCACGATTCACGCTCCCATGCCCGCCTACCGATTCGAAGCGCTCGACGCGCGCGGCAAGTCCACCACCGGGCTGCTCGAGGCCGACAACGCGCGCGCCGCGCGGGCCCAGCTGCGCTCGCAGTCGCTGGTGCCGCTGGCCGTGTCGCAGGTCGCGTCAGCCGGCGCGGCCGGGCAAGGCCTGCGCTTCACACGCCGCGTTTTTTCGTCCACCGGCTTGGCCGTCTGGACGCGCCAGATTGCCGGCCTGGTCGGCAGCGGGTTGCCGCTGGAACGCGCGTTGACGGCCTTGAGCGACGAGGCCGAAGACCCCAAGCAGCGTGAACTGGTGGCGCACCTGCGCGCCGAGGTCAACGCCGGCTCGCCGTTTGCGCGCGCGCTGGCCAGCGCACCGCGCGAGTTCGATGACGTGTACCGCGGCGTGGTCGCCGCCGGCGAGCAAAGCGGCGCGCTCGGTCAGGTGCTCGAGCGCCTGGCCGACGACCTCGAAGAGCGCCAGGCACTGAAGTCCAAGCTGATCGGCGCCACGCTGTACCCGGCCATCGTGTCGCTGATTGCGATCGTCATCGTGATCTTCCTCGTCACCTACGTCGTGCCGCAGGTGGCCTCGGTGTTCACCAGTTCAAAGCGCGCGCTGCCGGCGCTGACGGTGGCGATGTTGGCCATCAGCGCGTTCCTGCGCTCCTACGGCTGGCTGCTGCTGCTCGCGATCGCGGGCGGCGTCGGCACGCTGATGCTGATGCTGCGCAACGAGGCGTTTCGCGAACAGTTCGACGCCGGCTGGCTCGGCTTGCCGCTGATCGGCCGGCTCGCCCGCGGCTACAACGCAGCGCGTTTCGCCGGCACACTGGCGATGCTGGCGGGCGCCGGCGTGCCGATCCTGAAGGCGCTGCAGGCGGCGGCCGAGACCTTGTCGAACCGCGCGATGCGCGCCGACGCGATGGAGGCGCTGGTTCAGGTGCGCGAAGGCGCGCCGTTGGCGTCGGCGCTGGCCGGCAAGAAGCGCTTCCCCGGCTTGCTCGCGATGTTCTCGCGGCTCGGCGAGCAAACCGGCCAGCTGCCGCGCATGCTCGACCGCGCCGCCAAGCAGCTCGCCGCCGAGGTGCAGCGCCGCGCGATGCAGGCCGCCACCATCCTCGAACCGCTGCTGATCGTGGCGATGGGCGGCGTGGTGATGCTGATCGTGCTGGCCGTGCTGTTGCCGATCATCCAGCTGAATACCTGGGTAAAGTGAACCGCGGGCACGCATCCTGCTACTAACAGACAGGGTTTTACCGCGTTGTTCCGAGGCTTGGCTCTGCCACGCTTTGCTTCAATGAACTGCAGCGCAGTGTTTGTTGTACGGAGGTTCCCATGGGCGATTCCAATGACCTGGTCCCCCTGACGCGACGCGGGATCCCGATCGCCCGCATGCGCCACGTCTACCGTGTCGACGAAGTCGGCCGCAAGCTCGACAGGCTGGCGCCGAAGGAACACGAAACCCTGCGCTCCACCTACGAACGCATGATCGAGAAGGGCTCCGAGCGCTTTCAGGTCAAGCCGTCCGGCCTGCCGGTGATGGACCACCTGTACGACGACCTGCCCAACTTCACCGAGGTGCTCGACGACGTGAAGCGCCAGCTCGCGCTGTGCGAAGACAGCCGCGACGCGCTGGAAATCACGCCACTGCTGCTGCTCGGGCCGCCCGGCGTCGGCAAGACCTATTTCGCGCGCGAACTGTCGGTGCTGCTGGGCACCGGCATGGGCTTCATCTCGATGAGCTCGATGACGGCCGGCTGGGTGCTCTCCGGCGCGTCGAGCCAATGGAAAGGTGCGCGCCCCGGCAAGGTGTTCGAGACGCTGGTCGACGGCCAGTACGCCAATCCGGTGATGGTGGTCGACGAGATCGACAAGGCCGGAGGCGAGCACGCCTACGACCCGCTCGGTGCGCTGTACAGCCTGCTCGAACACGACACGGCCGGCCATTTCACCGACGAGTTCGCCGAGGTGGCGATCGACGCGAGCCAGGTGATCTGGGTCGCCACCGCCAACGACGCGCGCGGCATTCCCGAGCCGATCCTCAACCGCATGAACGTCTACGAAGTGCAGGCCCCGAACCGCGACGCGGCGCGGCACATCGCGGCCAAGCTGTATCGCAGCATCCGCGCCGATCACGATTGGGGTTCGCATTTCGAGCCCGAACCGCGCGCCGACGTGCTCGACCGCATGAGCGAGATGGCGCCGCGCGAAATGCGCCGGGCCTGGATGACGGCGTTCGGCAACGCCAAGCTCGACCACCGCGAGCATCTGGAATCGCGCGACCTGCCCGATCACGGCCCGCGCAAGGGCGCCATCGGCTTCATGCAGTAACGCCGAACACCGCTCGAACTGTCAGGTCGCCACACCCGCGAAGTTGCGCAGCCCTTCCAGGTCGAGCACCGTCACGCCGCGCGGCTCCACGCGGATCAGGCCGCAGCCTTGCAGCGTTCTCAGCGCCACGTTGACACGCTGGCGCGACACGCCGCACAGCAGCGCGATCTCGTGCTGGCGCAGGTCGACGTAGGACTTCGGAGCGGGGTACAGATCGGCGTTGAACAACGTGGCCACACAGCGCGCAACGCGGGCATCGGTGCTCAGCAATCGGTCGTATTCGAGCATGCCGATGAACAAGCTCAGCCGCGAGTTCATCAGGTGTTGCAGGTGATGATTGAACGGCAGGCTGGTCGCGCGCAGGCGCTCGAAGGTCGCGCGGGGCACCAGCGCAATGCGCGACGGCCGCAGCGCCACCACGTCATAGCGCCGTGGCTCGCGCTTGAGCAATGAGCCCTCGCCGTACCAGCCGCCGACATTGATGCCGGTCAGCGTGGACACCTTGCCGTCGGGCGAGGTGACCGACATCTTCAACAGCCCTTCGATGACGCCGGCCCAGTGCTCCACCGGCTGCCCCATGCGCGCGACGAATCCGCCCGCGGGCACTTGCCGCTCGAACGCTTCGAAGCTCACGCGGTCGAGTTCTTCGGGCGTGAGCGTGCGGCCCCACAGCGAGGTTCGCAGCAGCTCGTTGAGGCTTGCCATGGGGCGTGCGGTGATGTCGGTCGGGCTCGGCGCGTCGGCCAAGGGCGCTTCGCGTTCGTCAGCGCACACGGCCGACGCCTCGATGGTCATCGAATGAAGCGGCCGCTGCGGCCGATCATCGTCAGCTCGACGAAGCGCGACGCGTTGCGCCCCGGTTGCTCGAAGTTCAGCTCGTAGCCGCCCAGATCGTAACGCTTGATCGACCACGCGGTGTCGATGAATGCCTTGCGCGTCGGGTTGCGCCCGGTCCGGCGCAGCGCTTCGGCAAATACGCGCGCGTTGATGTAGCCCTCGAGCGCCAGATGCGAAGGATCGAAGCTGACCGCCGCCGCACGCCAGGCCTGCAGGAAATCGCGGACGATGGGCGTCACCGAGTTGGTCGGCAAGGGCACGACCTGCGACACCGCGATGCCGACGGCGTCGTCGCCCAAGGCCGTCAGCGTATTGGCCGCGACGGACAAGGCATACAGCGGCAAGCCCTTGCGCGTGGCGCGAATGCTCTTGACGAAGCTGATCGTCGGCTTGCCCGCCAGCCCGACGAGCACGGCTTCGGGGTTCGCCGCGGCGATCGCCGTGGCCGCGGCCGCCGCGTCGGAAGCATCGTTCTGCACCGAGGCCGCCGCGACCTTGGTGACGGATCGGCGGCGCATCGCCGCTTCGGCCGCCGCCAGAACCTCTTTGCCGAACGAGTTGTTCTGGTAGACGACGGCAACCCGGTGCACGCCGATGGTCGCCAGGTGCTCGACCAGGCGCTCGGCCTCCTCGGGGTAGCTCGCCCGCACATTGAGCACGTTGCGCATGTCGGCGGGCCGCGCTGAACTCGCCCCGGTCAGCGGCGCAAAGCACGGCACGTCGGTGTTGCGGATCATCGGCAGCAGCGCTTCGATCATCGGCGTGCCCATCACACCGAACAGGCCGAACAGGTTGGGCTCTTGCAAGAAGGCGCGCAGGTTCTCCACGGAGCGCTTGACGTCGTAGCCATCGTCGCGCTCGATCAGCTCGATGCGCCGACCGTTGACGCCGCCACGGGCATTGACGGCGTCGAAGCAGACGCGCGCGCCGGTGTGCATGGCACGGCCGAGCTCGGCCAGCGGTCCGGTCAGCGCAACCGACTGACCGAGTCGGATCGGCTCATCGCCCTCGGCGAACACCGCCGGCGACGCCATGCCGGCGGCGGCCAGCGCCACGGCGTCGACCAACCAGCGGCGGCGCGACAGCGTACGGCTGCCGCCGGTCTGAGCTGCGAGGGAATCGGGAAGATTCATCATGGCGCTTACTCCTTGCAACGGTGCGCGGAAGCGCCAACACAGCACACCCGGAACACCCGGCTGCAAGGTATCGGCGGCGCCGTCGCCGAGCTGTCGTCACGACGACAGTAGGAGCAACGCGGCTTGCGTGTTTTCCCTGACCCGCGTTGCATGCAGGTTGGAGACGTGATGGAAGTCGCGCGCCGCATCGCGCTCGCCCCGGCCCGTATCATCGACCGCATGCCCATCTCTCTGGACGGCCAACTCGTCGTCGCCATCTCGTCGCGCGCGTTGTTCGACTTCGAAGAGGAGAACGAGGTCTTCGAAGCGTCCGACGACCGCGCCTACATGCAACTGCAGCTCGCGCGCGTGGACCGCCCGGCCAAGCCGGGCGTCGCGTTCTCGCTCGTGAACAAGCTGCTCGCCTTCAACGCGACCGACGCGCCGCGCGTCGAAGTGGTGATCCTGTCGCGCAACGACCCGGTGTCGGGAATGCGCGTGTTTCGGTCCGCCAAGCACTACGGGCTGCCGATCCAGCGCGGTGTCTTCACGCGCGGCCAGTCGCCGTGGCGCTACTTGCGCCCCTTGAGCGCCAACCTGTTCCTCTCCACCAACGAGGCCGACGTGCGCTCGGCGCTCGAAGCCGGCGTGCCCGCCGCGCGCGTGTACCCGCACTCCGCGCGTGCTTCCAGCGCGCACCCGAACGAGGTGCGCATCGCCTTCGACGGCGACGCCGTGCTGTTCTCCGACGAGGCCGAACAGCTATTCCAGCGCGACGGGCTCGACGCGTTCCAGGCGCATGAGCGCGACCAGGCCGAGACGCCGCTGGCGGCCGGGCCGTTCAAACCCTTGCTCGAAGCGCTGCAACGCCTGCAGCGCGAGCCGGCGAACGATATGCGCATTCGCACCGCACTCGTCACCGCGCGCAGCGCGCCGGCGCACGAACGCGCCATCCGCACGTTGATGGGCTGGCACATCGAGGTCGACGAGGCCATGTTCCTCGGCGGGCTGCCCAAGGGCGAGTTCCTGCGCGAGTTCGAGCCCGACTTCTTCTTTGACGACCAGACCGGACACATCGAGAACGCTGCACCGCACGTGCCGGCCGGCCATGTCGCGGCGGGCGTGCGCAACCGCTGACGCGCCACCGCCGACGTCACTGCGGTACGAACAACGCGCTGCGCAGCCCCTCGAGGTCGAGTACGCGCACGCCTCCGTACTCGATGCGGATCAACTGCCGCTCCTGCAGCGCATGCAGTGCTTCGTTGACGCGCTGGCGCGACAGCCCGACCACGTAGCCGAGCTCCTGCTGCGTGATGCGCAACAACTGCCCGACGCCCGGGTACAGCACCGGGTGGAACATGGCCGCGAGCCCGCGTGCAACGCGCGAGTCGGTGTCGTTCAGGCGGTCGATCTCGCGCGCTGCGATGAACTGGCCGAGCCGCTCGTTGAGCTGCCCGAGCACGAAGCGGTTGAACGCGAGGCTGGTGTCGAGCAACTCGTGGAAGGTCTCGGTCGGCAGCCCCACCACCGTGCTGCGCCGCAGGGCCAGGATGTTGTAGCGGTAGGGCTCGCGCTTGAGCAGCGTGCCCTCGCCGAACCATGCGCCGGGCGGCACCCCGGTGAAGGTGATCGGCGGCCCCAGCGTGCTGTCGTTGCTCATCTTCAGCAAGCCGTCGATGACGCCGAACCAGTAGGTCGGCGGGCGCCCGATACGGCACAGGAAGTCGCCTGCTTGCGCGGTGGCTGCTGTCAACGCGGATCGGGCCCGCTGCTGCTCGGCCCGGCTCAACGCCGCAAGCCACGGGATGGCGGCCAGTTCGGCCTCGCTCAACGGCCGCGCACGCTGCACCAGTGGAACCGTTGCTGTCATCACGAGCTGCGGGAAAGTCCGATAGGTAGAGTCCCTAGGATTGTCGTCGCAACGACAACATGGCGTCAAACCGGGGTCTAGCATCGGACCCACTGACACAGGCCATGCGCCCTTTAGCGTGCGGCCGCAGCAAGGAGACAACGGTGTCCACGACCTTTCCCCGGCTCTTGCTCGAGCATGCCGCCAAGCGCCCCAACGCGCCGGCGCTGCGCGAGAAGGAATACGGCATCTGGCAAACGCACAGCTGGTCGCAAATCGCCCACCTGGTGCGCGAAATCGCTGCCGGGCTGGCACAGGCCGGACTGAAGCGCGGACAGCACATCGTGGTGGTGGGCGCCAACCGGCCGCGGCTGTCGGCTTCGATGCTGGCCGCGCAATCACTGGGTGCCATTCCGGTGCCGCTGTACCAGGACGCAGCCGGCGCCGAGTACGTGTTCCCGATCAACAACGCCGAAGTCGCGTTTGCCATCGTCGAGGATCAGGAGCAGGTCGACAAGATGCTCGAGCTGCGCGAGAAATGCCCGCAGCTCACTCGCGTGTGGTTCGACGATCCACGCGGCCTGCGCAACTACAACGAGCCCGGCCTCGCCTCGCTGGACGCGCTGATCGAAAGCGGCCGCACCCACGTGGCGGAGCAGCAGGGATGGTTCGAGGATCAGGTCAAGCGCACGCAGCCCGACGATGTCGCAGCGATGTTCTTCACGTCGGGCACCACCGGCAACCCGAAAGGGGTGGTCCACACCCACTTCACCTTGACCGACCG
>JBGQEX010000120.1:0-12715 GCA_041496605.1 Piscinibacter sp. | reverse complement strand
TCGCTGTAGCGAAAGCGGTAGCGCACACAGCGGGTGGCCTGGATCTCGGGCACGACGCTCATGAGCACCTCTAGTTGGGCGGGCTCGCGGCAGAACGGGTTGGTTTGGCTTCGAACACATGCAGTGGCGTGCCCTGCTGGCAGGTGTCGAGCGGAATGACGAAGGTGAACTTCGAGCCGGGCTCGCTGGCCTGAGCCTGTAGCCGAACTTCGACCGACTGCCAGGCCAAATACCCGCCCTTGACCGCATAGACGTTGTGCGGGCTGGTCTTGGCCAGTGTCCTCGCCACAGCCATCGACCGTGCATCGGTGTCGGCCAGGACAATGACTACGCTGGTCGGTTTGATGCGCAGTTCTTCGCTGTAGGCCAACGCGCCTGGAAGCTCAGCCTCCTTGCGGCGTTGCGCGCTGCGCGCGTCGATCACGCAGCACTGGGGCGATTTCGTGAGCAGCGCCACCAGATGCGCGTCATCTTGCAGTGACGCGATGGCCGCGTGTGTCGACAAGGCCACAACTTGCGAGGCCAAACCCAGCAGCAACGAGCCGAACAAACGGATCCTCATGCCGCCAACTCCTCAGCGGCCCGCGGCGACCCGAACTGTGCCCTCAACTGTTCGGCCAGCGCGCCGGTAGCATCGTTGTCGGGCAGCACCAGCCGGCTGACCTGGCCGAACTCGACCCACGCGGCGACGTCGGCGCCGGAAGCGGTCAACGGGCTGAACCACAGCCACTCGCCGAAGCGTTCCGTCAGCCCGGCACAGAGGTCCAGGTCGCGGTCGTCCTGCATGTCCACACTGATGAGCACCGTCGTGACGCCCAGCCGCACCAGTTGTTCGATCCATTCGCCCGCTTCCGTGCCGCTGCTCTGCATGTCGCTGGTCAGGACTTCCCAGCGCGCCTGCGGATTGCTCGGCACCATGCACTTGAAGTCGCCGTTGGACTGCGAGTCCAGCGCCCATGACACCGCCATGCGCCTGACCGGCAGCCAGGCACCGATCCGAGCGGCGCCGAACTCGGCCACCGCAGAACGAGTCACCGCGATGTCGTGCAGCGCGGCGTCAGCCAGCAGCACCTGGCGCGCGCCGGCCGCCAGTCGAGCGCGCGCCTGCGCCAGGCCCCCGCTCTCGAGCACCACGCCGATGTTTGACAAGCGCACAGGGAGTTCGCCGCGGTCGATCATGAACGCGGGCTGTGTGAGCGAGGTGACGGTGGAGTTCGCCACCCAGCGCGCCAGGGTCAATGGATCGCGAATCCTTCTCATGCGAGCACCCTGGTCAGCCGGAACTTGCGGTAGACAAAGGGCTGGATCGGGCACTCGGCATTCGGCGGCAGGCCGACCAGCAGCGGCCGCAACTCGGCGAGGCTCTGCAGCACCGGCTCCACGGCCACGCCCTGATGACTCGGCACATGAGGTGCCAGGAAAACCATTGCGTCATCGATCATGATCAGAGAGCCTTCCTGATTGCCGCATTGCGTGAAGTGCAGCGCCAGCGCGGCGAACGCCAAGCCTTGGAGGAAGCGGGCGTCGGGATCCTCGTCGCGCAACACCCGGGACTTCACCAGTTGGCCCCAACGTTCGTTCAACCAGTCGTGCACCGCGCGAAAGTCGTTGCCGTCCCAAAGCGCAGCGAGCTCGTCCCAGTCGTAATCCGGCAGCATCACTGGCTCCTCAGAACACGGGCGCCCGTTGCCGGCCGAACTCGCAGGCGCCGCAGACTGGTTCGTCGGGGTTGAACAGCACGGCAACTTCGCTCTTGGGCACATCTTCACGGCCGCCGTCGGCGTCTTCGACGCGCAAGCCGAGCCGCGCCAGCTCGTCTTCGGCAAGCTCACGCAGCAGTGTCGCCATCTCACGGTAGAAGGAATGTTCGGTCGCGCGAGCCACCAGCCTGGCATAGCCGCGAACCCAGCGACCCAGATGCTGAACCCAAAAACGCTTGAGCTCCTTTTCCGTGCGCCGGCGGGCGGCGAGATCGCCCTGCTCGAGCGCATGGCCCGCGCGATCGAGCAAGGCAGAGACGAACAGCAGTTCGACGCCCAGTGCATCGTCGAACACCTCGAACCGACCGCGGTGGACCTCAAAGCCCGCGGCCCGATACGCCTCTTTGACCTCGAAGTAGGGCTGCTGCTGATAGCGGCCCGTGAGGCGGGCCGACTCGACCGGCGGGCAACCGCCGGGCGCGGCGAGCAGGCTCGCGAATTCGCAGGCGAGCTCGTCTTCGACCCGGTCCAGCTCAGGCTGAAGAAAATCGGCGTCGAAGTTCAGGCCGGCCTCCGCCAGCGCGGCCAGCGACTCGGGCTGCCGCAGGGCCTGCAGGTAGTCGCGGCTCGGTTCCTCGGCAAATGCCCCGGCGAGCAGGCGGAACAACTGCGCGCGTGATCGGCATTCGCCGGCGCTGACGTCGTCGGGCTTTGCCGCGGCGCTGGCCCACAGGGGTTCCACTCGAACTACGCTCTCCAACATGCTCACTCCTTGCCGCCGCGTTCAGTGGCCACTGGCTGCTTTGTGCTTGACACTGTCCGGCCCGGCCCACGAGGCCATCTCCGGATGCATCGTGCGGTGCAAGTCACCGGTGTAGGCGTAGCGGATGGTCTCCTTGAAGGCGGCCATGTGCTTGTCCCAGTCGGCCTTCACATCGCCGTACTTGTCGTTCGGGCCGGCCTTGGTCACCTTGACCAGCGTGTCGTACCAGCCCTGCGAGCCGCCGATCGGATCGGCCACCACCGGGATGATGGCGTTCGGGTGCACGCCCTTGTCGTCCCACCATACGTTGTTGTCGATGTCCGGGTCGTTCGTCGCACCCCATGCGCCGCCCTTTTCCTGGCGCTGCTTGAGCTGTGCCAGCCGCCCGTAGGCCCAGTGGCCGAATCCGACGGGGATGGCGACCACCTTCGGGTGAATGCCCTCGAACACGTAGGCCTTCGTCACCATGTAGCCCACCCGGCTCTCGATGCGAACCAGGTCGCCGGTCTTCACGCCGATCTTGTTGCCGGTCTCGGTGTTCATCCAGACCGGGTTGGAGTGCATGATCTCGGCCAGCCACTTCACCGACGCCGTGCGCGCCTGCTTGTGCACGTTGATCTTGTAGGTGGTGAGGATCAGGTCGTCGTCCTTCAGGTCCTTGTGCCAGGGGATCTGCTTGAAGGTGGGCATCGGGTTGAAGCCGTATTCGGCCCACTCGTCGACGCGCACATTGATGAGCTTGTTCTTGCTCGGGAAGCCGACGACGTTCTTGCCGTTGCGCCGCAAACCGATGACCTTGCCGCCCTTCGTGATGGTGCCGGCCTTGTCCGCCACCGCGCCGGCCATGTCGGCGGCGGGCACCTCCTTCATGTGCAGTCCGTACTCGGCCTGGATCTCGCGACCGGTCTTGTCGACGATCTTGCCGCTGCGCGGGTCGAGCTTGCCGTAGATCGGCCACACGCCGTGTTTCTTCAGGAAGTCCAGCCCGCCGGCCTCCTTCAGCCCCGGCACGTTGTCGAAGTGCTGGCGCATGTAGTCTTCGCCGTCCTTGAAGTTCCAGTACTGCTTCATGCCGCGCTTGCCGTCGGGGTCGAGCTTCAGGATGATGTCGCGCAGCAGCATGCGGTTCTCGCGCGCTTCGCCGAGCGGCTTGATGACCGGCTGGCGAATGCCCAGCCACGGCCACAGCGAGTTGGGCATCGACTCGGGTTCCCAGCGCTCGAGGTACGGGCAGTCGGGCAAGATGATGTCGGCCAGCGCCGTTTCTTCGCCCATGAACGGGCTCATCGAGACGAAGAACGGAATCAGCTTCTCGTCGCGGTAGAGCTTGCCCCACACCGCGTCGGCGCCGGGGTTGGTGTAGACCGGGTTGTCCTGGTAGGTGAAGTGCACGTTGATCTTCTGCTTGCCCTCGGCAATCCAGAACGGAAGCAACTGGGCCACTTTGTGCTCGGCCAGCGGATAGTCCGGCGGTGTCGACAGGTACGAGGGCTTGGCGGGCTTGGGCGGCTCGGGCTGCGGTTGCGGCCAGCCCATGCCGCGCGGCAGGCAGTAGCCGCCGCGCTTCTCGACGTTGCCGGTCATGATCGGCAGCATCATGCAGGACTTCTCGTTGTATGAGCCGTACAGATGCTTGGCCGGGCCGCGGTAGGTGAACAGCGTGGCCGGCTTGGTGGTGGCGAATTCGCGCGCGATGCGCTCGATGGTCTCGGCCGGCACGCCGGATATCTTGGACGCCCACTCCGGCGTGAACTGCTTGTAGTGTTCCTTCAGTTCATCCACCGAAACGTTGGTCCAGGTGTTGATGAACTCACTGTCCTGCAGATCGTCGCGCAGGATCACGTGGCCCATCGCCAGCGCCACCGCACCGTCGGTGGCCGGCAGCACCGGGATCCATTCGTCCGACTTGCCCGCGCTGTTGGACAGCCGCACGTCGAAGGTCACGAGCTTGCATTTGTTCTCGGCCAACCCTTCGGCGATGCGCTGCGACATCGGGTTGTGGAAGTACGCCGCCTCCAGGATGTTCGAGCCGAAGTTCAGGATGTACTTGGCATTGGCGAAATCGGGCGTCTCGATGTCCGGCCCCCAGGTGGGTTGCATGCCGATCTTCTTGGACGCCTCGCAGATCGACGTGTGGTTCATGACCGTCGCCGAACCGAGTGTGTTCATGAAGCGCGTCAGCGTTCCGCCGGTGCGGTTGCGGCCCCACTTCAGCGAGATGGTGTTGGGATCTTCCTTGAGCGCGGCATCGAGCTTCTGCGCAATCTCGGTGAGCGCCTCGTCCCAGGTGATGCGTTTCCACTTGCCCTCGCCGCGCGCGCCGACGCGCTTGAGCGGGTACAGGATGCGGTCCGGGTCGTACGTGTGCCACATGCCCGAGTTGCCCTTGGCGCACAGCCGGCCGCGCGTGGACACATGCTCGGGGTTGCCTTCGAGCTTGACGATGCGGCCGTTCTCGATATACGCGATGGCGCCGTCCTGGATGTTGCAGACGTGGCAGGTGTAGGGGATGGCCTGGCGCTCGGTACCAGTCACCGGCGAGAGGTCCTTGCCCCCCAGTTCCTGTTCCATCGCATGGAGCAGGTTCGGGGCGGCGACGGCGGCTGCGGTGGTGCCGGCGCTGACCTTCAGGAAGGTCCGACGTGTTGATTCAAACATGGTCGTTGGCTCCTTGCGAATTCAGGAATAGAAGGTCTGGACGATTTGCGGACCGACCAAGATCGAATAGCGCAGCGCCATGCCCCCGAGCAGCAGCAGCGCCGCCGCAAGCCACAGGCCGGTCTGCTGGCGACCCAACGGAGCCAGCAGCAAGATGATTGGCACCGCCGTACCGGCGATCACCCCCAACCCAATGAAGACCAAGCCCAGCGTGCCGGTGGTCATGAACAGATAGGTGAGTTCCTCCGCCGATCCGCCATAGGCGGTGGTCACGACCAGCGAGAGCAGCATCACTGCCGTGGCGCCAGCCGACCACAGCATCAGCTTGCGCAGCACACCCAGCAGCTCGGCCTGTCCCTTGGCCAGGAAGGACGCCACGGCCGCGCCAGACAGCAGCGACAGCGCGACGAACAGCACCGGCATCAGCGGGGTGTTCCAGATCGGGCGATGCTGGTGAACAGACAGGTCGAAGCCGGTGTAGATCGGCAGCCCGAGTGCCACGATCGAGCCCAGGACACCCCAGGTGCGGGCCCCCTTCTCGTTGCCCGCGCGCAGCGCGAGGAAGTACAGCGACGAGGCCGCCCCGAACAACACCAACAGGATCGAGCCCCACATCAGCGGCGAGGTCATGTTCCAGAACATGGGGTTGAGCGTGTAGATGAAGCGCAACGGCTGCGAAAGGTCGCCGATCAGGAGGAGCCCGCCAACGACCAGCAAGATGAACGAGAGGTAGAACGTGCTGCTGCGCAACACCCCGAACTCGGCTCGGAACCAGGACAGCGTCGAGAAGAAGAACAGGGCCGCCGACAGGCCGATCACAAAGAAATAGATCGAGTAGGTCGCCGACCAGGCCGGTGCATGAAAAACCACGTAGTCACCCATGATCGGCTCTCCTCAAGTGCTGTGCTTGTTGAACGAGGCACGGTCTTCTTCCATCGTCTCGGGACGACGGTAGATGTCTCGGCCGAACTCGGTGTTGTTGCGATCGGCGCCGATGTAGAACACATGAGGCTTGGTGCCTTGCTCGGGGCGCAGCACCTGGGTCGGCAGATGGCTGACCAGGTACGACACCTCGCTCTTCGGGTCGTTGATGTCGCCGAACACGCGCGAGCGGCCGATGCAGGTCTGCACGCAGGCTGGCACCAGGCCCTGTGTCACCCGGTGGTGGCAGAAGGTGCACTTGTCGACCACGCTGGTGATGTCGGTGTAGGTGCGGTGCTTGGGCAGCATGAAGCGCGCGTTGTACGGGCAGGCCGCCATGCAGGCCTTGCAGCCGATGCAGCGCTCGTAGCGTTGCAGCACGAAGCCGCCATCCTCGACCTTGAAGGTCGCTTCCACCGGACAGGCGCGCACGCATGGGGGGTCGTCGCAGTGGTTGCACAGCCGCGGCAGGAACTGCTTCTTCACGTTGGGGTAGGTGCCCACCACCTTGTAGGGCACCCAGGTGCGGAAGACGCCCAGCGGCACGTCGAATTCCGCCTTGCAGGCGACCATGCAGGCGTCGCAGCCGATGCAGCGCCGCAGGTCGATGACCATCGCATAGCGCTTCTTGCCCGGGACGCCGCGCGTCTCGATGGACGAGGTACGCAACTCGCTCATTGGATGTCTCCTCAGGTCTGTGGTCGCGGGAGCAGTTTCAGTCCCCCACCATACTCATGGGCCGGGCTTCGATCCCGATCGGGCGACCTGCTTTCAGCAACTTGCGCGCCATCTCGGCGAACCTTGGTGTTAACGAGTAGGCACAGAGGGAGCGCGACACCGTCGACGCCTTACCGGGTTGCCGTTCGGTGACACGGAGGACGCTGGTGCGTTACCACCCGGTAACGCGCTCAACGGAGATGCCGCGGGCCAAGGGAGCCTTTGCGACGGTAGCCGCAGTGGGCGGCTCGACTCGATCCGGTGGCACGGGGGTTGCAACCGAACGCCGCACCACTCGGGCGACGAGGCAAGCCATGCCACCAGCGAATGCAGGTCTGTGCGATCGATTTGGCCGAACGATCGACTACCTTCGAGTCTCGGTCACGGATCGCTGCGACTTGCGCTGCAGCTACTGCCTGCCGAAGGGCTACCGGGACTTCGAAGAGCGCGACCACTGTCTTGATCTCGGAGAGATCGAACGCATCGTCGGCGTCTTCGCTGCGCTCGGTGTCAGCCGGGTTCGCCTGACCGGCGGCGAGCCCTTGCTGCGACGCGGACTGGTGCCGCTGGCCGCTCGCCTGAATGCGCTGCCTGGGGTGCAGGATCTGTCACTGAGCACCAACGCCACGCAGCTGGCGGATCAGGCGGCCGCGCTCAGGCAGGCCGGCGTCGCACGCCTGAACGTCAGCCTCGACACATTGCGTGCCGATCGTTTGCGCCAGATCACCGGACGCGATGTGCTGTGCGCAGTGATCGAGGGGCTCATGGCCGCCAAGCAGGTCGGATTCGAACCGATCAAGCTCAACATGGTGGTGCTGCGCGGCGTCAATGACGACGAGATCGATGACATGGCAGCGTTTTGCATTGAACACGGATTTGTGTTGCGCCTGATCGAGGCTATGCCGGTCGGCGATACCGGACGCAGTGCGCAGTTTGCGGACCTGCAACCAATCCGTCGACGCCTGCAGGAGCGTTTCCAGCTGCTTGATGCGGCCATCCCCGGCGGTGGCCCGGCACGCTACCTCAGGTCGCCCGACGGCCGCTTCAGCGTCGGCTTCATCACGCCGCTGTCCCAGCACTTCTGCGCCACCTGCAATCGCGTGCGCCTGTCCGTCGACGGGACGCTGTACATGTGCCTGGGCCAGGATCACAGCCTGCCGTTGCGGCCGCTGCTGCGCTCCGGCGCGAGCGACGCCGAACTGATGGCGGCGGTTCGCGCAGCGATCGATCTCAAACCCGAACGGCACGAGTTCCGCGAGGCACCCGGCAAGTTGATGCGCGTCATGGCCAGGACGGGTGGGTGAGGTAACACTTCACACGGTACACGGCGGTCGTGTACCTAGATTGGATCGGGACTCACAGCCAAGCGGAGCCGCAATGCACACCTCGTCGCGGCGCGTACTGATTGCTACGGCGCTGTACTGTTCGATTCTCGGGCGCGGGCGAGCCCAAGAACCGGCGGCACCGCTTCGCATCGGATTGACTCCGGTTTTCCTGGACGACCAGGTGGCATTCCTCAACGTCTGGCGAAGCTACCTGGAGCGCCGGCTACGGCGTCAGATTGTGTTCGTCCAGCGTGGCAGCTACCGCGAGGTGGTGAACCTGTTGAATCAGGGTCAGCTGGATTTCGCGTGGGTGTGCGGCTATCCCTACGTGCGACATCGCGAGCAGATGAAGCTGCTCGCGGTGCCGGTGTACCGCGGCAAGCCGCTCTACCGTTCGTACCTCATCGTTCCGGCGCACGACGCGACGACGCGCTCGCTGCTGGACTTGCGCGGCAAGGTCTTCGCCTACTCCGACCCGGACTCGAATTCCGGCTATCTGTTCACCCAGTATTCGCTGCTCCGGCTGAACGAGACGCCCGCTTCCTTCTTCGGCAAGAGCTTCTTCACCTGGGCGCACCGCAAGGTCGTCGATGCGGTAGCGGCGGAGCTGGCGCAAGGCGGCGCCGTTGATGGATATGTGTGGGACACGCTCGCCCTCTCGCACCCCGACCTGACCGGAAAGACGCGCATCGCCGAGCGCTCGCCGGAGTTCGGCTTTCCACCCTTCGTGGCAAGGGCTTCGCTGGCTGCTGAAGAGTTCAAGGCGATGCAAGCGGTGCTGGTGCAGATGGCAGACAACGCTGAAGGTGCAGCGTTGCTGAAGCGGCTCAATCTGGACGGCTTCGTAGCAGGCACGCCGGCGCTGTTCGATGGCGTCGCGGCGATGTTCCGCGCGGTCAGCGTGAACTGACGAAAGTATGTTTCGCGACCTCAGCCTCGCCTACAAGACGCCACTGCGGATCAGCGTGCTGGTGGTCATCACGGCCGTGCTGGTGACCGCGGCGCTGGTGGCGCGCGAGCGTGACGAGCTGCGGCGCGACCTGATCGGCCACTCCGAGAACGTGGCGCGTGTGCTGACCAAGACGCTAGTCGAGCCGATGGTGCACGACGATGCGTGGCGCGCCTTCGAGATCATCAACACGCCGTTCCAGGCGACACTGGGTGACGCTGTCTCGCAGGCGGCCGAGATCGTACTGGTGCTGGACACGAAGCAGCGGGTCTACGTGTCGACGCGTCCACCCGACTACCCGATGCTGAGCGACCCGGCGCGCACCGACCCCGAGTACGCGACGGTTCAACAAGCGGTTGCCGAAATGCGCACCGTCGAGCCCATGGCCATGATGTCGCCGATCTCGAACAAGATGTACATGGTTGCCCCAATCGTCGCCGATGGCGTGCGACTCGGGACGTTGGTGATGGGCTACCCGAGTTCGATCTTCACGCAGCGCTTTCTGGGACTGATCCAACGCGCGGGTCTGGTCACGGCGATCGTGCTCGCGGTGCTGTTGCCGGCGGGGTTGTACTTCGGGCGGCGCATCGCCCAGCCGCTGGTGGACCTGGCCGGCGCGATGGGCAAGGTCGGACCCCATCTGCCGGAAGATCTCCAGTACGTTCCCAGCCACAAGGGGCGCGACGAGATCGGCCGGCTCGGTCTCGAGTTCCAACGCATGCTCAGCGAACTGCGCGGCAAGGAGGCGCTGGAGAAGCAGATGATCGCCTCGGATCGGCTGGCCGCGATCGGCCGGCTCACCGCCGGCATCGCGCACGAGATCAACAACCCGCTGGGTGGCATGCTCAATGCCATCAACACGTTCAAACGGCATGGCTCGGCTGATCCGCTGACGACCAGGACGCTTTCGTTGGTCGAACGTGGGCTACTGCAGATCAAGGAAACGGTGGCTGCACTGCTGGTGGAGGCCAAGGTCGAGAGCCACCCGTTGACCCGACAGGACATCGAGGACACCCGTACCCTGGTGCTGCCCGACGCCCAGGCCAAGGACGCAAATTTCATTTGGGATAACGAGATCATCGGCGCGTTGCCGCTGCCGTCCACGCTGACACGCCAGATCCTGATCAATCTGCTGCTCAACGCGGTGCAGGCGATCGAACGCGGGGGTAGAGTGCAATGCCGAATGGGGCTGGCGGACGATGCGTTGCAGATCGAGGTTTCGAACGATGGAGACCACATACCGAGCGAAAAACTGCACTACCTGTTCGAGCCGTTTTCGTTGCTGAGCCACGATGGCCACGGGCTCGGCCTGTGGGTCACGTACCAGATTGTGCAGCAAATGGGCGGTGACATCCATGTCAGGAGCGAGCCACACGAGACCGCATTCACCGTGGTCCTGCCGCTGAAGAAGGAGCATGAACCAGAACCCTGCACCGACGCTGTGCCTGGTTGAAGACGACGAGATCATGGGCGAGTCGCTGTGCGATCGCTTCCGTCTCGAAGGCTTCAGCGTGGACTGGCATCGTCGTGCGACCGATGCGATGCGCGCGATCGGCCGCACCGCGTATGCCGTTGTGATCAGCGACATCCGCTTGCCCGACTTCAGCGGCGAGACGCTGTTCACGCGCCTGCAGCAGGGCGCCGCCGAGCTCCCGCCGTTTGTCTTCATCACGGGGTTCGGTTCGATCGAGCGTGCCGTGGCACTGCTGAAGATGGGTGCCGCCGACTACGTCACCAAGCCGTTCGACCTGGACGAACTGGTGCTCAAGGTGCGCCAACTCAGCCAGTTACGGGCAAGTTGCGCCGACGCTGCGGTCGCGGGCATGCGGCTGGGCGTCTCGGCGGCCATGCAGAAGATCGAGGCCACACTGCCGCGGCTCGCCGAGCACGCCAGCGCGGTGCTGATCACCGGCGAATCCGGCGTTGGCAAGGAGCGCGTCGCTGTGCAACTGCACTGTCTGGCCTCACGTGGTGCCGAGCAGCCCTTCGTCGCGGTGAACTGCGGCGCAATCACCGAGACCCTCATTGAGGCCGAGCTGTTCGGCTACGAGAAGGGCGCGTTCACCGGTGCGCTGCGAACCCGCAAGGGGGTGTTCGAACAAGCCCATGGCGGCACGCTGTTTCTCGACGAAATCGGCGACATGCCGCTGGTGATGCAGGTCAAGCTGTTGCGAGCGATCCAGGAACGCCGCATCGTGCGGGTCGGAGGCGAGACCCCGATCCCGGTTGACCTGAGGATCATCTGCGCCACCAACCAGGACCTGCGCGCACGCGTCGAGGCGGGCACCTTCCGCGAGGACCTGTTCTATCGTGTCAATGTGATTCATCTGCACATTCCGATGCTGCGCGAGAGGCGCGAAGATATTCTCTGGTTCGCACGGCAGTTCCTGCGCGACTTCACCGAGCAGCATGGCGGGGACAAGCGCGTCCTGTCCGCTTCAGCTGAGCAGGCCCTCGTCAACTACCCTTGGCCGGGAAACCTGCGCGAGCTGAGGCACTGCATCGAGCGCGCCTGCATCCTGTCGGGCGCCACCACGCTGGAGCCCTCGGCGCTGTTCGAAAGCTGGCCCGAGAGCGCGCTCGAGCAGGCGCATGCTGCCAGCACATTGGATCAGTACATACGCGATTGCGAGCGCGGCTACATTCAGCAAGCGCTGCAACGTTGCCAGGGACAGATCGGCAACACTGCCGGGTACTTGGGCATCAGCCGCAAGAACCTGTGGGAGAAGATGAAGCGACTGCAGATTCAATCCCGAGCGCCGGAAGGCGAGGAGAGCTGATCTGATGTGCCGCCAAGCCGTCCCGTTGCAGAGCATCGGGACGCCGCCGCTGGTAGCAACCCTACTGTGCTCATTCGCAGCAACTGCGGGTTGCTGACCGGGCAGTTTGCGCATTCCCGCGAGGGCCTGGACGCCTCTGCGCAGGTGGTGCTGTTCGACAAGATTGTGGTGGACACGCGCGCCGAGGACGAGAGCAAGCCGGCACCCAAGGCGGCGCCACGCGGCGCGGTGTGCCAAGCCTGTGGGACTTGACCGGCTACTTCGACCTGCCGCCAGACGTTTTTGGCCGGGACCTGCGTTGAGTGACCGGTTCGGAGATCACCCGCGACCGGCAGGTCATGGCCGGGACTGCCTGTTCCCCAAGTTCGCGCGCAGCTGCCGTTGGCCAACCGGCCAACCAGGCGATCACCCCGAAGGACCGCTGTCGGGTTCGGCTGCGAACTCACAGTCGCGGCCATTAGAGGGCATTCGCGGACGGCGGCTTCAAGGCGATTCAGTTCAGCGGGACTCTGTCACTCCTCCTCGACGGCCGTCTCGCCCAGCGTTTCGGAATCGACGCGTTGCATGTTCTGAAGCATCTTCAACAAGTAGTGCAACGTGTGGGTGACGTCGTTGATCGAAAAGTCCCCCAGGATCTGCTCGTAGTACGCGTGGATCTTGGGCAGCGCCTGATCCAACCAGACGTGGCGCCCCGAAGCGGTCATGGTCACCAGTCGTGAGCGCCGGTCGCGGCCATCCGCGTTGATCGTCAGGTGTCCGTCACGCTCCATCCGGCTGATCAGCCCGGATAGGTTTTGTCTGCTCACCATCAGGTAGCGCGCCAGGTCGCCAACGCTCATGCCGCCTTGAACTTTGGGGCGGGACAACGCGCCGAGCACCGCCCACTGTTGTGTCGTCAGGCC
>JBGQEX010000119.1:0-12897 GCA_041496605.1 Piscinibacter sp. | reverse complement strand
GAGGCCGATCAATGTCCACATGTTCGGGCTGCGATGGATGATGGACTGCGCGCCGCGCACGAAGAACGGTGCGCCGGCCCACAGCACGATGGGCAGGCTCAAGGCCAGTTCGATCCAGCTCTGCGTTGCCATGTCGAACCACGCAAGCCGGTGGCCTGCCATCGCCAGCAGCGTGACGGCCACGGTCAGCGGCAGGCTCCACCAGAAGCGGCGCTTGAAATCGGCGAGCTCGGGGTTTTCGTCGGAATCGAGTTCGGGCATCACCGGCTCGAGCGTCATGCCGCACTTGGGACACGAGCCCGGGTGATCCTGACGCACCTCCGGGTGCATCGGGCAGGTGTAGATCGTGCCGGCGGGGGCTTCATGCCGCGGTGGCGCGGCCGCCGCCTGACCGGCGTGCGCGTGATGAGCGTGGTCATGCATGGAATCGTTCAAGGCGTGCTCCGTTGGGGTTTCGGCGCGTCATACCGGCGAATGCCGGTATCCACTCGGTGGGGTTTGCGTCTCGGTCGTTGGTTGCAGTGCTGCGGGCGGTGGATCCCGGCTTTCGCCGGAATGACACGTTCGCCCGGATGCCGTTTGGCTACGGTGCCTTGACGCTCTCGATGCGGGTGACGACCAGGGCGCCGCCGGCATTTTCGGCAATGAAGCGCACCTTGTCGCCGGGCTGCAGCTTGTCGAGCACCGCCGGGTCCTTGACCTGGAACACCATCGTCATGCCCGGCATGCCGAGGTTCTTGATCTCGCCGTGCCGCAGCGTGATCTTCTTGTTCTCCTTGTCGACCTTGCGCACCTCGCCTTGCGTCATCTCGGTGGTGGCGCCCGCACCCTGGGCGTCCGCAACCGGCACAAGGGTGTCGAGCGCGGCGGTCGCTGACGAGGCGACCTTGATCTTGCCGCTCATGCCGGCCTGGTAGTGGCCGGCCATCAGGCAGGCGAAGTCGAACTCGCCCGCTCGGTTGAAGGTCCAGATCACCTCGCCGGTCTTGCCGGGGGCGACGTGCGCCATGTAGGGCTCGTCGTGTTCCATGTTTGGGAACTTCAGCATCAGCGCCGCGTGCTCGTCCAGTTCCTTCTTGGTGCCGATCACCAGTTCGTGCTGCATCCGGCCGGTGTTGGCGAGGACGAACCGGACGGTGTCGCCCTCGTTCACGTGGATCACATCGGGCGCAAAGTGCATCGTGTCCAGCATCTTGATTGCCACGGTGCGCTTCACGGCCGCGGCATCGCCGGCGATGCCCCAGGCCTTCTGCTCCTTCTTGACCGCGCTGGCCGATTTCTTGGCATGTATCTTGTCGCCGTGCGCGAAGGCGGATGAACAGAGCGTCAGCAGCGACGCGAAGGCGATGGCGATGGACTTGGACTTCATACGTTCTCCTTGGTGGGTCAATGGAGGTTTGGTGGTGGTTCAGTTCAGTGGCCGGCATGGCCGCGGGGTTTGCGCACTTGCACCTCGATGTCGCGCACGAGCCTGGCCCCGGGCGGCATTGCTGAGTCGCCCTCGCACTTGAAGCGCGCCGGTTCGGCCAACGCGCCGGTCCATTCGAATGCATTGGTGCCCGGTGGATGCGCGTACCAGCCGGGGTTCTTGTAGTCGTCGTGCTTCTGGTCCCGTCGCACCTTGACGACGCTGAACATGCCGCCCATCTCGACGCTGCCGAACGGGCCGTCGCCGCTCATCATGCGGGCGGTGTTGTCGGGCAGTGGCATTTCCATCTCGCCCATGTCGGCCATGCCGCGGTCGCCCATCACCATGTAGTCGGGAATCAGCTGGTTGATCTGCTCGACCACCTCGCGGTGATCGACACCGATCATGGTCGGCACGTCGTGCCCCATCGCGTTCATCGTGTGGTGGCTCTTGTGGCAATGGAAGGCCCAGTCGCCTTCCTCGTCGGCCACGAACTCGAGCTGGCGCATCTGGCCCACCGCCACATCGGCGGTCACCTCGGGCCAGCGCGCCGACTTCGGCACGGGGCCGCCGTCGGTGCCGGTGACGGTGAATTCATGGCCGTGAATGTGCATCGGGTGGTTGGTCATCGTCAGGTTGCCGATGCGCACGCGCACCTTGTCTCCGCGCCTCACGTTGAGCGAGTCGATGCCCGGAAAGACCCGGCTGTTCCACGACCACAGGTTGAAGTCGAGCATCGTCATGATCTTCGGCGTGGAGGCGCCGGGCTCGATGTCGTAGGCGTTGAGCAGGAAGCAGAAATCGCGGTCGACCTCGTCGATCAGCGGGTGCCGGGCCTTGGGGTGCGTCACCCACAGGCCCATCATCCCCATCGCCATCTGCGTCATCTCGTCGGCATGCGGGTGGTACATGAAGGTGCCGGCCCGCCGCGCGACGAACTCGTAGACGAAGGTCTTGCCAGGCAAGATGCCCGGTTGCGTGAGCCCGGTCACGCCGTCCATGCCGTTGGGCAGGCGCTGGCCGTGCCAGTGGATCGAGGTGTGCTCGGGCAGCTTGTTGGTGACGAAGATGCGCACGCGGTCGCCTTCGACCACCTCGATCGTCGGCCCCGGCGACTGGCCGTTGTAGCCCCACAGGTGGGCCTTGAAGCCGGGCGCCATCTCGCGCAGCACGGGTTCGGCCACCAGATGGAACTCCTTGACACTGGCATTCATGCGCCAGGGCAGGGTCCAGCCATTGAGCGTGACGACCGGGTGGTAGGGGCGACCGGTGCCCGGCACGAGCGGCGGCATCGTGTCGGCTCGGGTCTGAAGCACCGGCTCGGGCAGGGTCGCGAGCGCGAACCTGCTGACCGCGGCCGCGCTCACCGCGCCGGCCGCGCCGAGCATGAATTTCCTTCTGGCGTTCGTCATTGCGGTTCCGTGTCGAGGGTTCGAGGGGCGCCGATGAGGGTCGCTTGCAGGGCGGCGTCGGCGAGCCAGAAGTCGCGCTCGGCGTTGATGGCCTCCACCACGCCGGCGATCTGTTCGCGTGAGTCGGCGAGCAGTTCGAACACGCCGATCACCATGGCGTTGTAGCGAAGCAGGTTCTCTTCGGCGATGGTCTTGCGCAGCGGCACGATCTCGTCGCGATAGTGGCGCGCCAGCTCATAGCTCGTGCGGTACATGCCGTGGCGCTCGCGCACCTGCGAGCTGGCATCGATGGCGAGCTGCGCGAGCCGATTGAACGCGGCCATCGTAGTCGCCTGAGCGCGCGTGCGTGCCGCGTCGCCGAAATCGAAGACCGGCAGCGGGAACTGCAGCTCGAACCCCCGCTGTGAGGCGAGGCCCGTTTCGCTACGGCGAACGGCTGCAGCGTCGAAGCCATTGACGACACTCGTGACGCGCGTCAGGCCCTGTTCTCGCGCGGTGAACTCCAGGTTCGCTCGGGCCAGCCGAAGGTCGAGGCGATCGTCGAGCGCTGCCTGGACGACCCTTTGTTCGTCGGCAGGCGCCGCCGGCAGGTCCGGCAGCCGCGGCGGCAGCTTCAATGCGCGGGCGCGGGCTTCGTCCAGGCCGAGGACCCGTACCAGGGCCTCGCGCGTGCTTTGCACGTTCTGCCGGGCGCGCGCGAGCTGGGCGAGCGCGTCGGCAGAGAAGGCCTGTTCGCGCGCACGCTGCAGCTTGCTAAAGTTGCCGGCAGCCTGCATGCGCCGCGCCAGCTCGGAGCCCGCATCGGCCGCCGCCTTGACCTGCTCGACATACTGCAGGGACTGCTGCGCCGCGACCGCGCGCACCCAGGCTTGCCGGGCGGTGGTGGCGGCCGCCGCGACGTCGCCGGCCAGCCGCAGGCGAGTCTGCTGCTGTGCGGCCTCGGCCTGGCGCAGGCGCGACGGCCACAGCAGCAGATCGAGCACCGACAGGCTCAGTGCACGATTGATCTCCAGCTCACGCACGCCGGCCTCGCTGCGCACCAGGCGCTCGAAAGCGAAGACGGGGTTGGGCAGACGCGCCGACTGCGTCGCGCCGGCCGATGCGGCCGCGGCGTCGAACAACAGCGCCTGCAACGACGGGCTGTAGCCGAGCGCAATGCGCACGGCATCGTCCGCGCCGAGCGGCTGGGCGAGCGCCGCGTCGACGTCGGCCTGCGCTTGCTGGCGTGCATCGTCGCTGGTCAGCCAGCGGATCCGCGAACCGAGACGATCCTGGGCCAGCTGCTGGGCACGGCCGAAGTTGTCGTCGATGGCGGTGCCGGCGCATGCACTCAGCATGAGCGTGGCGACGGCCAGGGCCAACGGCGCTGCCCGCACTGCGGCACGACAGGGAGCTGACATGAATGTCCTCGCGTGATGCCGGATCGGGAGGCCGCAGGGGGCCGCCGAAGTCCGACAGGGATCAATCAGGCGCGGTCATGGGGCGGCTGCATATCGCCAGCGCACCGCCACCGCGCCGTACGACGCGTCAGGCGAGGAGGACTCGGGGAGGACGTTCGAGACCGTCGGTCAGGAAGATGCCGACGGCGCGGGGAAGGGCGGACGCGAAGACGTTCGCCAGCGCGGGGGAGTCGAACGTGAGGGGCGGCGAGGGCAGCGCCACCGCGACGCAGCAGGCTGCGCAAGCGCTGCATTTGAACTTGGAGAGCTGGTGCAGCGTGTCCACGCCGGTGTGCTCATCGGGCTCGTGGGCATGCGCCGCTGCGGCATGGACATGGGCGTGGGGAGCGGCCGACGCGGCCATCCGGTGATGGGCCGAACCGCATGCAGCCATCGTCGCCGCGGCAAACCCCTGCAGGGGAATCGCGGTGGCGAGAAACCACATCAATGCGAGTCGGAGCGCGCGCAACATGGGCCGCAGTTTAGAGGATGTCGCGCGAGACGCCCCGGAAGGCCCCTTGGCGCCGTGGTCAACGCGTTGCCGTGATCACCGTCAGGCTGCGGATTCCCTGTGCGCCTCGAACGAGCACCCCTTCGATGTCGGCGGTGGCCGAGGGCCCGGTCATCAGGACCGCGTAGCGGGCTTCGAAGAAGCCGTGTTGCCAATAGGCGTGGTGCAGGTTGGGCACGATGTCTCGGGGGTCGAGCAGCACGACCAGGTGCTGCGACAGGAAGCCCAGCGCATTGATCTTGAACTGTGCCTCGCTCAGCCACACCGAGCCGGTCTCCGCGACGCCAAAGCCCGCCCGGACTACGCCGACGTCGACGTCCTCCAACTCGGTGGGGGAGCGCACGCCAGCGATCGGGCGATTGCCCCTGACCTCGGGTGTTGCCGAACAGATGACCAACGCGCCGGCAAACCGCCCGCGAATCAGTTCATCGAGATCGCCATCCGGCGGCGCCTCGACGAGGCTCCCCCCCATGCGCAGCAGCGCGGCCCTGAACGTATCGAGCAGCGACGGCAGCTCGCGATCGAACCTCGGCACTTCGGGCAGCGCAACCGGCGCCGGCTGGTTCTGCCGCACGCGCGAAAGAATCTGCTCGCGACTCGTCACGATTTTCCCCGGTTCTTCAGATACCACTGCCGGAACGTCATGGGTGGCGACGCGGGCAGCTCACGCTGGCGGCCCCAGGCATTGAACGGGTTGTAGATCATGAAGCGTGGCAGGTGCTCGATGCCGGCGGCGGCGGCCTCCACCGCGGCCCGGTAGAGCTTCGGGCTCGCGAGGACCTTGCCCGCCATGCGCATCGCTTCGCGCTTGACCATCGGCAGCTGGTGCCGCTCGGCAATGATCTGGCGCCACTTGTAGATCTGCTCGTGGATGTTGATCTTGACCGGGCACACGCTGGTGCAGCTGCCATTCAGCGTCGAGGCGAATGGCAGCGAGCTGTATTTGCGCAGGTTGAAGGTGGGGTCGATGATCACTCCGATCGGCCCCGAGTAGGTCGCGCCGTAGCTCAGGCCGCCGCTGCGCCGGTACACCGGGCAGGTGTTCATGCAGGCGCCGCAGCGTATGCACTTCAGCGAATACCAGAAGTCCTCCATGCCCAGCCGCTCGGAACGCCCGTTGTCGACCAGCACGACATGCATCTCGGCGCCCTCGCGCGGCGCGCGGAAGTGCGAGGTGATCTGGGTGATCGGCGAGCCCAGTGCGCTGCGCGACAGCATGCGAATGAACACGCCCAGGTGTTCGATGCGTGGGATCATCTTCTCGATGCCGATCGACGCGATGTGCAGCTTCGGAAGATTCGCGCTCAGGTCGGCGTTGCCTTCGTTGGTGCAGACGACGAAGCTGCCGGTCTCGGCGACGGCGAAGTTGGCGCCTGTCATGCCCGCGTCGGCCTTCAGGTAGTACGGGCGCGTGTGGGCGCGCTGGCTCTCGGCCAGGTAGGGCACGTCATGGTTGGCGGGGTCGGTGCCGAGGGTGCGGGCGAACACCTCGGCCACGTCGGCGCGCAGCTTGTGCACCGCGGGCACGACGATGTGGCTGGGCGGCTCGTCGTCGAGCTGCTGGATGCGCTCGCCGAGATCGGTCTCGATGATCTCGATGCCGCGGGTTTCGAGGAAGGGCCGCATCTCGCACTCGTCGGTCAGCATCGACTTGCTCTTCACCAGCGTTTTCGCGCCGTGCGATTGCAGGATGTCGAAGACGATGGCGTTGTGCTCGGCGGCGTCGCGCGCCCAGTGCACCTGCATGCCGTTCTTCGTGGCGTTGGCCTCGAACTGCTCCAGGTAGTCGGCCAGGTGCGTCAGCGTATGTTCCTTGATCGCCGAGGCCAGCGCACGCAGTTCCTCCCACTCGGGCAGCTGCTGGCTTTCGCGATCGCGCTTCTTGCGCAGGTCCCACAGGCGCTGATCGTGGAAGTCGACGTGGTCCTTCTCGCGAATGAACTTCGACGACTTGCCTGCGTGGTCGACACGTTTCATGACCGCCCCCACGGGCGCTGCGCGCCCTTCCCCCCGAGGGGGCGCTCGCCCGGCTTGAGGCGGCTCGGCGCCGGGCTCATTCCCGCGCTCCGTTGAGCACCTGCGCGATGTGAATGAAGCGCAGGTCCAGGCCCAGCCGCTCGGCGCAGCCCTTCTGGTGCATCACGCAGGACATGTCGGGCGACACGATGTATTGCGCGCCGGCCCGGTGGTGGTCGGTCACCTTGTCGACGCCCATCTTGGCCGACACCGGCTCCTCGAACACCGAGAAGGTGCCGCCGAAGCCGCAGCATTCGTCGGGGCGCTCGGGCTTGACGAACTCGATGCCCTTGACCTTGGACAGCAGCGCCATTGGCTTCGAGAAGAACGGCTCGTCGATTTCCGAGGCCTTGGCTTGGCGCAGACCGCGCAATGTGGCGCAGCCGATGTGCAGGCCGACCTTGTGCGGGAACTCGGCCCAGGGGAAGTCGCGCACCTGCAACACGTCGTGCAAGAACTCGACCAGCTCATGGGTGTCGCGCCGCACTTGCTGCACTGCAGCGGTCTGCTCGATCGCGGTGAGGTGGTCGCGCACATGGTGGGCGCAGCTGCCCGACGGCGTGACGATGTGGTCGTAGCCGGCGAAGTTGCGGGCGAACAGCCGCTCGGTGCCGGCGGCGTCGGCGTGGCAGCCGCTGTTGCCCATCGGCTGGCCGCAGCATGTCTGGTCGAGCGGGTAGTCGACCTCGACGCCAAAGCGCTCCAGCAATTCCAGCGTCGCGATGCCGACTTCGGGAAAGAAGGCGTCGACGTAGCACGGTATGAACAGGGCAACTTTCATCTTCAGCGCAGTGTCCGCGCGGGCGCGCCGGTCGCGTTGATGCAGCTCAAGCGGGAGCTACTGGATCGGCGCCGCCCGGTCGGCACGCCACGTGGCGAGCACCACGCCGGTCAACGCGAGGGCGAAGGCCGCCTGCTGCACGCCGCTGAAGCGTTCACCGAGAACGACCACGCCGACCGCGCCCGCGCTCACCGGCAGCAGCACGGTGAAGATGCCCGCCGACGAGGCCGGCACATGCTTGAGGCCGGTCATCCACAGCCACACAGTCACCATGCTGGCGGCCAGCGAATAGAACAGCAACAACGCCCAGGTGGCACCGGTCACGGCCGCGAAACCGAAGCCCAGCGCCTGCCAGACGCCGAACGGCGTCACCAGCGCCAGGCCCCATAGGTTCACCAGCGCGCTGATGCGCTTGGCCGAGACGTTGCCGGTGAGCTGCTTGCCGATGACCACGTAGCTCGCCTCGCAGAACACCGCGCCCAGCAGCAGCAGGTTGCCGAGCAGCGAGCCGACCCCGTCGCTGCCGGCATGCCGAACCAGCGACACCAATGCGATGCCGCTGACCGCGCAGGCGATCGCCGCAGCGACGCGCCCGGTGATGCGCTCGCCCAGGAATGCCCACGACATCAGCGCCACAACGGCCGGAATGGCCGCCATGATGACGCCTGCCGCGAGGGCCGTGGTCATCGACACGCCGAACAGCATGCAAATCGAAAACAGGAAGTTTCCGATGAACGATTCGAAGAACAGCAGCTTGCGGTCACGCGGGCTCAGTCGCGCTTCGTTCGGCGCCCGTTTGACCCAACCGGCCATCGCGATGGCGGCGATGCCGAAGCGCAGCCAGGCGAGCAGGAACACCGGAAACGCCAGCACCAGCAGCTTGGACAGGCCGACATAGCTGCCGACCAGCGACATCGCCGCGCCGAGGCAGAGGTACGACAGCCAGGGTTTGTGCGGGTGTGCGTGGGTCATGCAGGCAGCGGGCAGGTCGGCGACGGCGCGATCATGCCCGAGGCACTGCCGATTCCGCGCTCCGGCGTCACTCGTCGATGCGCAGCCAGGTCGTCTTCAGTTCGGTGTACTTGTCGAAGGCGTGCAGTGATTTGTCGCGCCCGTTGCCGCTTTGCTTGTAGCCGCCGAAGGGCACCGTGATGTCGTCTTCGTCGTACTGGTTCACGTGCACGGTGCCGGCACGCAGCGCGCGCGCCACGCGGTGGGCGCGATTGATGTTGTCGCTCCAGACGCTGGCCTGCAGGCCGTAGCTGCTGTCGTTGGCCATCGCGATGGCTTCTTCCTCGGTGCGGAAGCGGATCACCGACAGCACCGGGCCGAAGATCTCTTCGCGCGCGATTTTCATACGGTTGCTCACCCGGTCGAACAGCGTGGGTTCGACGAAGAAACCGCCGGTCTCGGCGCGCACACGGTGACCGCCGGCGAGCAGCTTCGCCCCTTCGTCGCGCCCGGCGTCGATATAGCCGAGCACCGTGCGAAGCTGCGTGTCGTCGACGATCGCACCCATCTCGGCGCTGCCGCTGAGCGGGTCGCCGGGCTGGTACTTCGGCGTCTCGCCGGCGACGATGCGAACGAAGTCGTCGGCGATGCTCGCGTGCACGAACACCCGCGAAGGCGCGTTGCAGCTCTCGCCCTGGTTGAAGAACACGCTGGCCGCCACGGTGGTCGCGGCGCGCGAAAGATCGCCGAAGTCGGGGAACACGATGAAGGCCGATTTGCCACCCAGCTCGTTGTAGACGCGCTTCAGGTTGCTGCGGCCCGCGTACTCGAGCATCTTGCGGCCGACGCGGGTGGAACCGGTGAAACCGATGGCGTCGACATCCATGTGCAGCGCAAGCGCCTCGCCGGCTTCGTGCCCGTAGCCCGGCACGACGTTGAAGACGCCCTCCGGCAGACCCGCGTCGAGGGCGAGATCGGCCAGGCGCAGCGCCGTCAGCGGGGACTTCTCGCTCGGCTTGAGCACCACGCTGTTGCCGGCGGCCAGCGCCGGCCCCAGCTTCCACGCGGCCATCAGCATCGGGTAGTTCCACGGCACGACGACGCCGATCACACCCATCGGCTCGCGTGTGATGAGGGCGAGGGCGGTGCGCGCGGTGGGAGCGATTTCGTCGTAGACCTTGTCGACCGCTTCGGCGTACCAGGCGATGGTGCGCGCGGCGGATTGAACGTCGACGCCGAGGCTGTGTTGTATGGGCTTGCCCATGTCCAGCGTTTCGAGCAAGGCCAGCTCCTCTCGCGCGGCGAGGATCTTCTCGGCGAAGCGCAGCAGGATCTTCTTGCGCACGGCCGGCGGCTTGCCCGCCCAGCGCCCATCGTCGAAGGCCTTGCGAGCCGATGCGACGGCGGTGTCGATGTCGGCGGCCTGGCCGCGGGCCACTGGCGTGAGGATGCGGCCGTCGATCGGGGAGATGCAGTCGAAGGTCTCGCCGGCGACGCTCGGCGAGCGAACGCCGCCGATGAGCATGCGGCCATCGGGTCGGATCGCGGCGGCCAAGTTGTGCCAGTCGGGTGTTCGTGTGGTCATCGGGTGCCTCCTGAACGGCAATCGACCGGGTTGCGCCCGCGGTCGAGGAATCGAAGCGATTCTGCGCCAGACGCTGCGGGTGTGCCGGCAGAGCGCCGGCCGGGCGATGCCGCGAAGTAGGGGATGTGCGGCCTGGCGTTTCGCGACAGAATCCGAGTCGTCCATGCACTGTCGGAGGTGCCACCATGGTCGTCACGATCTTTCGATCGCGCCTGCGTGCCGATGCCGATCTCAAGGCCCTCGAGGCCGCCGGAGGCCGCATGTATGAACTGGCCAGCGGCATGCCGGGCTTCGTGTCCTACAAGGACTACACGGCGCAAGACGGCGAGTCGGTGGCCATCGTCGAGTTCACCGATGAAGCCTCGCTGCTGGCGTGGCGCAACCACCCCGAGCACCGGCAGATGCAAGAGCGCGGGCGTACCGAGTTCATGTCCGAATACCGGATCCAGGTCTGCAATTCGCTGCGTGACTACTCGTTCAGCGCGGGCAGTTGAACCGTGGCCAAGGTGTATGTCTCGTCCACCGTCGTCGACCTGAAGGCCGAGCGGCAGGTGGTGATCGACTGGTTGGTTCAGGCCCGGCATCAGCCGGTGCACAGCTACCTGCCCGACAGCGAGACCGTACGCGACAGCTGCCTGGCCGACATCGACAGTTGCGACCTCTATGTGCTGATACTCGGCCACCGCTACGGCTTCATTCCCGAGACCGACAATCCCGAGGGCCTGTCGATCACGCACCTGGAATTCCGCCGCGCCACGCTCGAGCGCCATCTTCCGTGCGTGGCCTTGCTGCGAACCAGCGTGCCCGACATCAAGCTGTCCGACCTGCTGGACGACAAGCTGCGTCCGAAGGTGCAGGCGTTCCGTGCCGAGATCACGTCGCGCGCCGGGGAGTTCTCCAACACCGCCGAGCTGGTGGCGTGCCTGAGCGCCGGGGTCACGAACGAACTGGCGAAGCTCGCTGCGCGTTCCCCTGCCGTCGCTGCGTCCAACAGGGTGGTCCCGAAACCGGTACTGCGCCTGCCGCTGCATCCGATCATCGGGCGCGAAGACCAGGTGAAAGTCTTGCTCGATGGCCTGGACGCCGGCAAGCGTGACTTCGCGTTCGAATACCTGGCTGGCGTCGGCAAGACCACCGTGGCTTCGGAACTGGTTCGAAGTGACGCGGTGATGAAGCGCTTTCCCGACGGCGTTTTGTGGGCCCATCTCGGCAAGGACCCCGTGGTGCGGCGGCAGCTGGAAAAATGGGCCAAGGCCTTGAAGCTTCCGGACGACGACATCCGATCCAGCAACGGTGTGGTGGAACTGAGCGCCACGGTCGCCGCGGCGATTGCCGATCGGCGCATGCTGCTCGTCATCGATGACGTCTGGACCAGTGAAGCCGGGCAATATTTCCTGATCGGCGGCCCGCAATGCGCGCGCGTGCTGACCACGCGCTATCGCAACATCGCGCGCGAGCTGATTCCGGCCGGCGGTGTGGTCAGCGAGGTGCGCAAGCTGACGCCCGCGAACGGCTTTCGCCTGCTGTGCGAGGTGGCGCCGGAAGCGGCAAAGCTGGCTCCGGAAGCCTTGCGTCAACTCGTCACCCGGGTCGACGGCTTGCCCATCGCGCTGGTGCTCATCGGGAACATGTTGCGAAAGAAGGGGGCAAACCCGAGTGCGATTCGCATGGCGCTGCAGTCGCTGACCGATTTCGACGACGTGTTCGGCATGAAGAAGCCGCCCGAGTTCGCGGAGGAACCCGACGAAAGCGGGCAATTCCGCAACCTCAGCCTGGGCGAAGTCATCCAGGCCAGCTACGACGCGCTCGGCACGGGCGGCGATCTGAATCGCTACGGGCTCGATGGCGATGCGCTGCGCGACGCGTTGAAGTCGCTGTCGGTGCTGCGTCCTGATCCGGCCTGGTTCGACACCGGCCTGGCGCAACTCGTCACCGAAGCGCCGGTGCAAGTGCTTTTCGACCTCGCCGACGCGGGAATGATCGAAGCCGTGCACTACGACGTCAACGACAACGCGGGCGCTGGCGAGGATCGCTACACGATGCACCGGGTGATCGCCGAGTACGTCCGCAAGAAGCTGTCACCCGACGAAGCGCGAGCCCTGAATCGGCGCGCCGCTGACCACTATTTCGAGAAGCTGCGCAAGCTGGAAGAGAGCCACCAGGCCCGAGGCGCCGCCTCCTACAGCGCCATGTACCGCTACGAAGACCCGGAATGGACGGATTGCCAGGACAACTGGTTGTATTACCTCGCGCAGTCCGGCAATGACGCCGAAGCGAACCTCGCGTTCCTGCACGCCTGGTTCGATGGATTCTGGTGGTGGAATTGTTTCACCGCCGAAGGCTTCGACTTCTGCGATCAGCTCTTGGGCGAGTGGGACGACCGGCTGGAGCTGACGCTGAACGATCCGTCGCGCGACGCGCCCTTGAGCGGCATACGCGGCGACCGCGTTGTGCGCCTGAGGCGCGGGCTTGATCTGCTCAGGCAATTCAAACGTGCTTACCCGAAGGAAACCGAAAGCCGCAGCAGCGGTTCGTGGCCCGTTGTGGTCGTGACGCTTGCCGAAGTTCGTCGCCTCGCCGCGCTCGACGGCGACCCGTCGCAGTTGCCGAATACGGATGCGCGCCACGTGCGCGGCTTGACGGACATCTTTCTCGCTGAAGATCGACGCTTCGGAAACAACGATTGCAGCGGGGCCGAAACCTACTATCGCGAAGCATTGAGCCTGTTCCGCCAGGACCACGACGACTGGAACACCGCGTGGACGCTGTACCACCTGGCAGACATGCTTTGCTC
>JBGQEX010000118.1:0-13142 GCA_041496605.1 Piscinibacter sp. | reverse complement strand
GGTGCCGCGCTCGGCGAAGGAGAGTTGCTTGCGTTGATCTCCGAGGCCTTGGCAAAGTCACGCGCGAACCACGAGTGATTGGAACGCTCTTCGATTTCGGTCGTTGTCGGTTCGGTCGGCCGAGCGATACACGTGCACTGGTAACGTCGTCTGAAGGTCAAGGCACGCAGGATCCGCCGATTCCTCGCGCTGAGTGCCTTGACGAACGGTTCGAGTCGCGTCGCGGTCAAGCGGCGACCGGCTGTTTTCACCATCTCAGTCGAGGCTTGTCGGTCAGGTGGGTGGGAGGCGGATGGCGGGGACGGTCCGTCAGCGCGCGACACAGACCCTCACGGCGGGAACCGAAAACTCCAAGCCGACGACGGTCCGCGCGTACAGGTAGTTTTCGCGGGCCGTGTCGCTGAGTGCATCCATGTCCACACGGCCGCCGGCGTCGCATGGAAATGCATAAGCACGTCCCGCATCAAAGAGGGACTGGAAGCGCAACTCGTAGTGGGCTGTTTCGGGCGAAACCCTCGGCGGTTCGTTCATGATTCGCGCCTCCTGTACACGTCAGCCCCTCTTTGCTGATGTCAGTCGGCTTACTTCGCCGCAGCGGCGGCCGGCGCTTTGGCACTTGCCTTCTTGGCGTGATGAGCTTTGTGATGCTTCTTGTGGTGCAGCGGCTTCGAGGTCTCATTGGCCGGTGCAGTCGCAGCAGCGCGAGTTGGCATGCCGGTCGTCGCCTTCGCCGCGGCCGGGGTCTGAGCGAACGAGACCGCGGCAACGGCAGAGAGCAGCGCGGCAACGAGCAGGGACTTGGCAGTGGTCATGGTGATTCCGATTCGAGCGAGATTCGCATTGGCTCCGACTCTCTTGAGCTGGCCCAGTGTTTTCCGGGCTTGCATCCATAACGTGAGGCTGCCGTCGTGGTTGACCCTTCAAAGACCACCTCGCTCAGGTCCTGAGCGAGCGACAGGATCCCAGGCTCAGGGGCCGCGGCCCACGTTCAGTGGATAGCCCGCCTCGCGCCAAGCCTTCATTCCGCCGTCCAACGCCACCGCGTGCAGAAAACCCATCTCGCGCAAGGTCGCAGCCGCGAGTGTGGAGACGTACCCCAGTTCACAGCAGGCGAGGATGCGCCGCGTCGGATCGGGCAGCTCCTGGTTGACGCGCAACTCGAGTTGGCCCCGCGGCAGCAAACGCGCGCCGGGAACGTGACCGCCCTCGTAGGCCTCTCGCTCGCGCACGTCGAGCACGATCAGGTCGGCCTCAGCCGCCTCGACGCGCGCCTTGAGTTCGGCCAGTGACATGAACGGAACGGTCGCGGCAGCCTCGGAGAGCAGTTGCGCCACCGTCTTGCCACCGCTCATGTTCGTGCGCAGCGCCTCGGTGATGTGCGTGGGCATGGTGAGATTGAGGCTGCGCATCATCTCGACGAAGGCTGCGCGGTCGCGCTTCTGCAGGCGTGGGTTCGAGGCAAGCTCCTGTCCAATCGTCGAGTGGCTGCGTCCTTTGTAATCGTGCGCAGGGGAGACCTTGAGTGCCGGGTCCAGACGCAAGATGCGGTGGAACAGACTGTCGTAGAGCGCCTCCGGGTCGCCGCTGGGCAGGTCGGTACGGCCGGTAGCGTCGATCAGCAGCGTGTCTCCGGTGAACAGACGGTCCTCGACCAGCAGACACATCGAGTCGGCGGTGTGGCCTGGCGTGTGGAGGGCCTGCAACCGCAACCGCCCCAGCACGATCATCTCGCCGTCGCCGAGCCGCATGTCCACGAACGGTGCGGGACTCGCGCGGTGCATGACCACGGGTACGTTCAGCTGTCGCGCGAGTTCCCGGGTCGCCGAGAAATGGTCGGCGTGCGTGTGAGTGTCGATCAGGTAGCGGATGCGCAAGCCGTCGCGGGCGGCGAGCGCAACATAGTGATCGATCTGGCTGATTTCCGGATCGATCAGCGCAGCCGCGCAGGTCTCGGCGCAACCGACGAGGTAGGACTGGCAGCCGCCAGTCACGACTTGCTCGAAGACCATCGTGCCCTCCCAGGTGTGTGGAGCCGACTGCCGCGTTGAACGCGTTCCGCTATGGTGCCGAGGTGCGTAACGACTTGCGCACTTCGTCTGCCATGCCGCGCGGAAAAATATTTGCCGCGCGGTCAATCTCGTCCAGCATCTTGCCTTGTTCCACGTTCGGACGCGCTCCGATCTCCTTCGCCAGTTCCGCTACCAGCGATTTCCTTTCTTCGGGGGACAGCGAGCTCAGTTGCTGCTGGAAGTCGGACAGCGCGCCGAGGCCCTGCTTGAACATCGCATACATGCTCGCGCGCATCTGGGGTGGGGCCGCGTCCGAGGCGAGCATCTCTACCATCTGCGTCGCCTCCTCGGGCTTCAGCATGCCGAGCGCCGTTGCCTCGCTCACGAGCTGCTGCGCTTCTTCCTTCGTCGGCGGCGGGCCTTCCGCGAAGCCTTGCGGCATGGCACCGGACGCGGCGGGCATGCCGGCTCGGCCCATGCCCATTCCCATTCCCATTCCCATCCCCGGCATGCCCCCCATCATCGACGACATCATCGCGTTCGCCATGCGCGACTGGGCTTCCCCGACCACGCGTTGCTTGAGGTAACCGAGCGCCAACCCGGCTAGCGGGCCCACGGCGGTGGCGCCCTCGATCAGCAAGCACATCAGACCCAGCGCGAGTGCGCAGCGGACCAATTTCATGTTGAGCCTCCTGTTCTACAGCCCCCGTCACGGACTGACTTCGATGAGGCTGAGATCGAGGGTATTTCGTCCCGGTCCCAACCGAAACTCGAGGGATCTCTTCTCCCCGACCCGCGCCGGCATCTCCAAGTTGTCGAGAGGGGTACGTACATCGTCGCTCTTGATCGGCGCGGTCTTGAGTTCGTGACCCTCGGCCCCCACCCGGCTGCGACAAATGCCGCCGCCAAGCATTGCCGAGCGGTTGAAGGCAAGCTTCATCCGCATCTGTCCAGACTCTTCATCCAGCTTAGCCACAAGCTTCCAGGTTTCGAATCCGTTTGCCGATGCTTCGCACGTGGTACCCAGCGTGGAAAGATGCTCCTGAAGCTCCCGCCGAACGGACGCCTCACCGGTGATGCTCCCATCTTTGTGAAACTTCAAATCGACCGGGACCTCCACTTCGCTTTCCAGGTTTCTTCCGATCAAGTTCACCGTCCACCGTTGGCGAATCTTGAGCTGGTATCGATGGGGCACGCAGCCGCAGTCGGGCGGCTTCTTCCGGAACTTTCCTCCCAACGCCTCGACCCAGTCCTGCGCAAAGATCTGCAGACCGATGTCCGTCCCCGGCGGGGGCGGCTCGAGTTGAAACGTCTTGGGTCGACCGTTCTTGCCTCCGACAAAATCGTCGTAGAACACCTCGCCCCGGGGATTCAAGCCTCGCGTCCCCTTGAACGATTCGTTCTGAAAACCGTCGACGCCGATGCGTAGATGAGCAACAAACGCTTGGGCCGCTTCTTCACCGGAGGCTGTCTCCTGGAAGAACTTTTGCATGTTCATGCACAGGCCCTTTTCGTCCTTGTTGGTGAAGAAGTTCCGCTCGATCGGAAGCACCCACGCGGTGGACGAACGCTCTCTGCCTCCTCCGGTGACTCTGTTGTGACATTCGCTGCAAATCTGGAACTCGAAGAACCGGTCAACCGCTTCGGTGGGGACGTCCTCCGGGCCGTCAAGAATGGCCTTGGCCTTCTGCTCGAGCGACGCCGTTTCTTTGAGAGCCCTTTGCCGGAACTGTGCGTCCGTTTCCTCACGCAAACGGGATCCCTTCAGGACCCCCGCTTGGAGGCGCTTTGACTTGACAAACTCTCTCAGCGTTTCCTTGAAGTCGAACGCATTGCCGGCGTGGCCGCCTTGCTTCGAGTAAGGATTGACGCCGCCGTGGCAGTTGCTGCAGCGATCGATCCGAAAGATCGGGGTGATCCCGTCCTTGAAGACCTTCAGCGCGCGCTTCTCCTGTTCCTCCGACAACGGGCAGATCGGCTCGCCGCTCCCTGCCTCTTGAGCGTACGAAAGATGACCCTGCATCGTGAAGCCACCGAGGCTCACCAGCGCGGCAGCCAGCTTGATCCGGACAAGCCCCAGGCGATGCATCACCGCACCTCCATCCGAGTGTCGTTTCCAAAGGCATCCATAGGTACGCTAGCCCGTCGCTAGCGTCCTGTTGTGCTGATTCGTTCGCATAGTCTGTTCAGCGTGGCGAGGTGCGAGTCGGCGCAGGTGAGCCTGATCACCGGACGCGCCGCCTTTTGACGAATGGCAGCGTACCTTTTTTTCCGCCCGACGGGACAAGTGGTGTCTGAACCAACCGGCAGCAACCAGAGGCGTTGCACCCCAACGGGAGTCGACAGGACATCTCAGTGGTCCATTGCGCTTCGCGCCACCCACGGCGCATGAAACGCTGCTGGTGTATTGAACTCTCGGCACTCCATCGGTTCCGTTCGCCCTGAGGTATCGAAGGGCCCGCCCCGAGCGGGCGAGGGCTTCCTTCGATACCTCAGGACTGGTCGGACCTCAGCCCGAACGGGTGGAGTGGCGTGCGTCGGACGAGTGAGTTTCATCCTGGTGACCGGCTTCCGGAATGACGTTGAAAGGCTGGCGGTCAGATCAGGGTCGGACAGCGCCGGCCGCCACTCCAACTTCGGCGCCACATTGCCGTCATCGAACTTGAGGATGCCGACAACTGACGGTCGCGATTGGGAATGTTGGCCACTACCGGAATTATGTTTATTCCTGTTCCCGGCACGCACAGTCGGACAGGTTCACTTGACGGGCAGGGGCGGCGGAATCGGATGATGTTGCACGGGGTGGCGTCAGAGGCCAAACCAGCGCGCCCTTCGACTCGCGCCAAACAACTCCTTGTCCGCGCGCAATGCCACATTCGGCTCATGGTAGGTGCCGGTGGGCTTGGGCCCGGAGAAGAAATCGACGTCGACGCGCCCGATCCGCCCTGCGCCGAACTCGATGTAGCAGGTGCCCGCACCGCTATAGAGGCTGCCCTCGCCCTCGCCGCGGATGCGTGAGACGAGGGACGTGGCCACAGCCTTGGCCGCGCCCTCGGCGAAGACGCCAGCCTTCGGCGTTCCTGTGTTGGCGATGTCCCCGACCGCGTAGACGTTCGGGAACCTGGTTTCGAGCGTTCTCGGATTGACGGGCACCCAGCCGTCCAGCGCCATCCCGCTGGCTTCGACCACTGCGGGCGCGCGGTGCTTGGGCACACCCAGGAACAGGTCGTAGGGCAGTTCGCTGCCATCGTCGAGTGTCGCGACGCGGCGGCCCGGGTCTACCGAGGCGATGCGGCGGTTGGGCATGAATTTGATGTCGCGCTCGGCAAATGCAGCGATCAAGGCCCTGGAGGTGTCGGGTGAGGGTGGCACCGGGCTCGACAAGGGCAGGACCATGGTGATGTCGCATTGGTCACGAACCCCTCGAGCAGCCAGAAGGTCGTGCAGCATGAGCGCGCATTCGCTGGGCGCCGGCGGGCACTTGTACGGCGCTCCGCACACGCCGATGACCGCGTGCCCCTTGGCAAAGCCGGGCAGGATTTGGCGAAGAAGGTTCGCCCCTGCCAAGGAGTAGAACTCGTTGGCGCCTTCCAGCCCCGGTGTGGCCGCGAGGTCGTAGCCGGCACCCAGCGCAACCACCAGGTAATCGCAGTCGTGCGTGCCGATGTCGGTCGTCACGCGACGGGTCGTGGGATCGATGGCTGTCACCGATTCGTGCAGCAGGCGCACGCCCGGCTTGACGAAGTTGCGGTACGGCAGACGGACCGCGTCCAAGGTCGTGTGGCCGAACATCAAGTCGAGCTTCGAGTAGCCGAAGACGAATGCATCGCTCTTGTCGATCAGGGTCACCTGCACCTCGTTGCCGAGGGACTCCGACAAGATCGTGCTCAACTCCATGCCGCCAAAGCCCGCACCCAAGACCGTGATCCTTGCAGTCATGATTTCCCTCCGGACGATTGCGCGGGCGGGCGTATCCAGCCCGGCCGTTTGACGATGCGCACATGACCCCGACGCGAAGCCGAGTGTAGGACCGGGAACCCCCTGCCATGCACTGCATCGACGAAAGTCCGATGGTCCGGTTTCGGGCAACGAACTTAGCGAGGCGAACGACAACACCGGGTCGAGTCGTGTCCGCTGATTCCGCGAGCCGGCCAAGCCGTCGTCCACCTGCCTCGCTCAGCGCCGTTTGAGGTCCGCGAAGCGGATCAACACGGCCTTAGTTGCCTTGTTCTTGCTCGCGAAACCTGCTCCAAGAACGAGAGCGTGCCGCGTGCCACGGCCGAGCACGGTGTCGTCGTTTGATGCTCGGGCGAACCAGCGCCACTTCATCGGATTGCGCGCCTTGGACTTGGGGATGATCACGCCTTCACGCCACACCTCTCCAACGGGCTTGCCGTGCACAAGCACTTGCTGGTGATTGGATCGACCGCTTCCGCGCAGCGGCGCGTAGGTCGTGTTCCTTTCCATGCCCGCTCCCGAAGTAGACGCGAAACGATCTGCGGCTAGTCTATTTCAGGTCGCCTGCGTGGCTGATCGAGCGCCACAACATTGGCGGAGATCCAAGGCATCCAGTTGGGCATCCCCCGCTCGCTCCGTCCACTTCGGAGGCGGTGCGTCAACCAGGTGCCCTGGCAGCGGATTCAGCGGCTGGCCTTGTCGCGTTCACGATCTGCACGACAGACAAAGCGGTGGCAGGGGGCCGAGCAGCGAATCTCTGACCCGCTGCACCGGGCCTTCAGCGCTCTCCCCTCAAGTAAGGGATGGGCGCGGTCAAAGCGACGCCCATACTGAACACTCGATTGCCAAGGAGAACGACGATGGCACTCTGCGGGACCAACTCACGCAGTCTCGACTCGAACGGCCACTTTTCCAACGTCAGTGCGATCCCTGCGTCACCGACGCGGCGTGCGGCGGTATACCGTTGTGCGGGCTGCGGAAATGAAGTTGCCTACGATGCGTTGGCGGCTTTATGTCAGTGCAGCGACGAATGCTATGGCGATGCTTGGCCCCTGCCGACGTCGTGTTCTGAGGGCAAGCCCTTCGAGAGCAGATTCGGCACCGCATAGCACCTCCGCCCCGTCTCGCGACATGTTCCAGCAAGGCCCGCGACGGCGCATGGCATGTTCCAGCGTCAACTTTGCGGCGACCATATCCGCGACCTGAATGTCTCAAGTGGGTCGCGCACCGCCGGCCGCCATCGCAACTTCGGTCCAACATTGCTGCCATCGAACTTGAGGATGCCGACAACTGACGGTCGCGATTGGCAATGCCGGCCACGAGCGGTCCTCCGGTAGCGACCGGTATGCGGAATTCCAGAACCGCCGATCGGCGTCAGCTCGGCAGTGTGGCCTCGTCGCGATTCAGGAAGCGTTGACAGTCGTCGGCTGCGAGCGGCTTGCTGATGAAGTGGCCCTGCGCCGTGTCGCAGCCAAGTTCGCGCAGGAAGGCGAGCTGCGCTTGTGACTCCACGCCCTCGGCGACGACGCCCAGCCCCAGGCTGTGGGCAAGTTGGATCGTTGCCGTGCAAATCGCGGCGTCGTTCGGGTCGTGGTCGATGTCCATCACGAAAGATCGGTCGAGCTTCAGGCAGCTCAGTGGCAAGCGCTTCAGGTAGGCCAGCGACGAGTAGCCGGTGCCGAAGTCGTCGATCGCCAGTGCCACCCCGTGGCTGCGCAACTGGCGCAGCAGCTCGGCAGTGCGCGTCGGGTCGCGCATCGCGACGCTTTCGGTGATCTCCAGTTCCAGCGCCTCGCCAGGCAGTGCGTGGCGTTGCAGCGCCTGCGCCACCAACGCGGCGAAGCCGTCGCCACGCAGTTGCTGCGCCGACAGATTCACCGCCACGCGCAAGTCGGCTCGCCCGTCGGCTCGCCAGCGGGCGACCTGGGTCAGCGCCTGTTCGAGGACCCAGGCCCCGATCGCCTCGATCTGGCCCGTGTCCTCAGCGATGGGAATGAACTTCAGCGGCGGGATCAGCCCCCGCTCGGGATGGCGCCAGCGCAGCAGCGCCTCCATGCCGACGATGCGACCTCTGCGCACGTCCATCTGCGGCTGGTAGTGCACGAACAGCTCCTCGCGCTCGATCGCGCTGCGCAGGCCGACCTCCAGCGCGAGACGCTCGACGGTGGCCTGATTCATCGCCGCGGTGAAGAACTGAAAGTTGTTCCGCCCCGACGACTTGGCGTGGTACATCGCCGTGTCGGCGCTCTTCATCAGCGTGTCCGCGTCCTCGCCGTCGGCGGGGAAGATACCGATGCCGATGCTGGGTGTCGAATGCAGCTCGTGGCCGAGCACCAGGTACGGCCGGCCTAGCACGGTCATGGCCTTGGTCGCCACCGACGCCGCTGCGCGCGCGCCGTCCTTGGCGATGCCGGTGAGTACCAGCACGAACTCGTCGCCGCCCAGCCGGGCGACGATGTCGCTGTCACGCACGACGCCCCGCAAGCGCTGTCCCACCTCGACCAGCAGCGCGTCGCCGACATGGTGACCCAGTGTGTCGTTGATGTTCTTGAACCGGTCCATGTCAATGAACAGCATCGCCAGATCGCTGCTCTTGCGGCGCGCGCTGGCCATCGCCTGCTCCAGGCGCCCATGCAGGAACACGCGGTTGGGCAGCCGGGTCAGCGCATCGTGGTGCGCCAGGTGCAGGATCTTCTCCTGAGTCTGCTTCACCTCGGTCACGTCGATCGAGCTGGCGATGTGGTGCGAGATCTCGCCATTGGCATCGCGCACCACCGAGACCGACGTCCATTTCGGATACTCCCGGCCATCCTTCGTGCGGTCCCACAGCTCGCCGCGCCACAAGCCGGTGGTCCGGATGTTCTCCCACATCGCGTCGTAGTCGGCTTTCGTCGTGCGACCTGAGGCGAGCACGTTCGGATTGCAGCCGATGATCTCTGCCGGCGCGTAGCCGCTCTGGCGCACAAAAGCCGGGTTGACCTCGATGATGCAGCTGTCGCGATCGGTCAGCACGATGGCCTCGCCGCTGTGCTCGAACACCTTGGCCAGCAGGTCGATGCGTTGGCGTGCCTGGCGGTTCTGTGCCAGCACGCGCAGCAGCAACACGCCGCCCGCCCCGTACAGGGCCACGACGCCGAAGCAAAAGCCGATGACGGTGCGCACCTCGCCGTGCCAATCCGCCAGATAGTCCTCGGTGCCCAGGCCGACGATGACCAGCAGTGGCGCAGCGCTCAGGCGCCGAAAGGTGGTTGTGCGCTCGATGCCATCGGCCGTGGCCGTGGTGTGAAAGGCGGCCTGCGATCGCCCGGATTCGACCAGTTGGCGCAGTTCCGGCGACACGTTGTGGTTGCCCACCTCGCCGGCGGATTTCATCTTGGCCGGCGGATAGCGCGTGATCATCCCGAGTCGGGCGTCACGCAGGGCGACCGCGCCGTGCGGGCCGACGTTGATCGCCGCGAGCTCGCGGGCGAAAAACGACAGCGGCACCGCGGCGGTCACGCCGCCGGCGAACTCGCCCCGGGGCGTGCGGTAGCGACGGCTGAACTACAGGATCCAACTGCCGGTGATCTTGCTGACCAGCGGCTGGCTCATGTACAGGCCGACTTCGGCATGGTCGCGCTGTGCGATGAACCACTCCCGCTTGGAAAAGTCCACCGGAGGCTGGCCCTCGATGCCGGGGCCCAGGACGGCGATCCCGCGGGCGTCGGTGACGCGCACGCCTTCCAGTTCGGGGTGGTGGGCGATCTGCGAGCGGATGTGTGCGTTGGCGGCGCGCGGGTCCAGCCGGTCGGTCGCGAGCTGCATTTCGAGGTGGTCGACGATGGAGCTGAGCGCCAGGTCGATCTTGTCGACGTTGACCGACACACTGTGGTCGATCGCCGTCGCAAGATTCAGAGTCAACAGTTCAGCCCGCTGTTCGTACTGCGCCCGACTCTGCATCAGGGCATAGCCGCCCAGGGCGCAGAACATCAGTGCCGGCAGAAGCGCGCCGAACAGCACCAGCACCCGAAGCCTGCGTGGAGAGGGCCTCGTAGGAGGTGCCGAGGTCGCCGGCCCGGCGGGGTGTTGCAAGGGCATGGTCGGGCCTGAACGAGGGGCGGCGTGGGCTGGCCGTGGCAATCGTCGAGCGGGCGTCAGGAGTGATCGAGTGGAGGGCCCTACGAGCTTGTCGGCCGGTTGGCGGCAGACTGAAGCCCGGTTCGCTGGGCACGCCGTGGAGTCCCCTCTTGCGGAAGATGCGCACCAGCGCGGTCGAACGTGGTCGCGGCGACGCCGAACTCGATGCGGCGGACCGAATGTACGCGCTCGCCGCCGCGCACCGACAAGCACACGTGCCCGCCCTCCTTGTTGTACTTGACCGCGTTGCTCAGCAGGTTGACGAACACCTGCCGCAGCGCTGGGCGATCGGCCCTCACCTGCGCCTGCACGTCGCCGACGAACCCGATGGTGATGCCACGCCGCGCGGCATCGTTCTCGACGATGCGAAAGGCCTCGGCCATCGGCTCGAGCACACCGAAGGTCTCACAGCTGGCGCGCAGGCGGCCCGCGCCGCTGGGGCCGAGCGGCATCAAGGTATCCACGACATCGGCCATGTGCCAGCCGAGGCGCTCGATCGTCTCGAGCCAGCCATCGACCGCGCTACGGGCTGTGGCTCGCGCCCGCCGCGCGAGCGCATCAGCTGCGCGAAGCCGACGACAGCGCTCAGCGGCGTCTTCAACTTGTGGCCCAGCTTGGCGATGAGCACCGACTTCGCGCGGCTGGCCGCCTCCGCCTGCTCCAAGGCCTGGCGCAGCCGATCGAGCTCACGCTGAGCCGTCGTGTCGGGGACTTTGCTGCACAGGGCTGTACTGCTCATCTCTGTCTCCTGGTGGTCAAGAGGCGCGGCCCGGTAGCCGTTGAGGTGAACTGTAGGTCGATCACAAATAAAATCAATCAAATAAACCCTAACTGCATCAGATTGCGGGCAACGGGCGCTGGTACCCCGCCGCGGTCAATTCGCCTTCCCCTTCCTTCTGCTCGGCCACCTGCGACTTCTTCGATGCCTTGTTCAACAACCTGCTCCAGGACCACCACTCCCCGCGCTATAGGTAACCGGTGGGTGAACATCTAAACAGGAGTTCCTGCAGCCGCCGAGCGAGTTTGCCTTTGCACGACAAGGACTTGGCGTGAGATCGGGGTTCCGGCTGCTGCCTACAACCGGATCTGTTGGATGAGGTTGAGTGCTCGCTGCTGCTGCGCGTTGGGCGTGGTGACGACCTTGAAGGTCGGCGCATCGGGCCCGGCCTGAGGCGTGCGGCAGGTGTTGCGTACGATCCCGGCGAGTTCGGCCATCAGGGTCGAGAAGCTGTGCGCGGGCGTGCCGTCGTCCAGCGTGTGGCGGGCCGCCTTGGCCAGCGCCGCCTTGGAGCGCTTGGCCGGCGCCACGGGGTCGCGCGAGGTCTTTGCGTCTTGATCGGTGTCGGCGAACATCAGCTCGCGCCAAGCCTCGCGCATGTGCCACTCGACGTAGTAGGCGAGCATGCACAGGAAGATGTGCGCGCACACCCGATTGGCGGTGCGGTGGTGGATCGGGCGCACCTTCAGGTCGATCGTCTTGAGTGAGCGGAACGCCCGCTCGACATTGGCCAGTGACTTGTAGTTGCGCACGCACTGGGGCGCATCCATCTGCGCCACCGGCACCGAGGTGCGGATGATGTAGATACCGTCCAGTGCCGCTTCGGCAGCGATTGCCGCGAGCTTGCGCGCGAAGGTGAAGGTGTTCTCGCCGATCGCGAGCTCGAAGTGCTTGGCGACCTTGTACTGGTTGACGACCTTGCCCACGCGCAGCCCGATCTCATCGCGTCCTGAGAGCTTGCCGGCATCCACCCGGACCTTGATCTTCTCCAGGTTGGCCTCGGTGGCCGCGAGCAACTCTTGGCGCTTGTGCGTGCGCAGCCGGGCGAGCTCCGGATTGCGGCACGCTACCAGCCGCTCGCCCGGATAGTCCGGCGAGCTGAGCTCGAGAAGGTTGCGCTCGTCGAACAGATCGAGTTGCAGTTGCCCCTGCTCGACCAGCGCGCGGATCGACACGCTCTTGAGGGCCGTGATCCAGGCGACGCCGTCGATCTCGCGCAACTCGGCGATGGCCTTGTTGGAGATCATGCCGCGGTCGCCCACCATGACCAACTGCTCGATGCCGAAGTCATCGCGCAACTTGTGCACCGCGGGCATCAAGGTCTGGCTGTCGCAGACATTGCCCTCGTGCACCGACACCGCCACAGGGCAGCCGCGCGCATCGGTGAGTAGCCCATAGTTGACCTGCAGCAGGCCGGACTTGCCGTCGCGGTTGTAGCCGAGCTTGGCCAGCGGGCAGGTGGTGCCCTCGAAGTAGCTCGACGACAGGTCGTACAGCACCAGGGCGCCCGCGCTCAGATGGCGCGAGGCGAGCTTGCTCTGGATCGTGTCCTGGCGTGCCAGCAACCAGTCCATCGCCGCGTACAGATCGTCCTCGCTCGCATCGGCCACACCGAAGTCCTCGGCCAGCGTTGTGGTGTGCCACCAACGCGTGGTCGCCAGCTTCGTGTGCGGGGCGACGATGCGCGCGGCCACCATCGCCAGCACCAGGTCGCGCTCGCGGCAGGGCTTGGAGGCGAGCAACGAAGCGAAGCCCAGTCGCTGCTGGGCCAGCGCGACGGCTTGCACCTGGCCATGCGAAGGCGATGCGATGGCCTCGAAGCACTGCGCGAGCGGCTGCAGTGCCTCGCCGCGCAGCGCCGCGCGAATGGCGTCGATCTGCGCGGCCGACAGGCTCGACAGATTGGCCAGCGTGCGCTTGCCGACCTTGGAGCCCTCGCGGTAGGACTCACGCAGCAGCACGGTGGGAGGCGAACCGCGGTTCGGCACGACATGGATATGCATGCCTACATCAATAGTCGATATAGGAGCAAATATCAAGTAAATGACATGCCTACATTTAGAAACAGATGACGCCGCTCAACTCGTTGATTCCAAAGGGATTGCCGGCCAAAAGGCCGCAGGGTTGCCGGGGAACTTCGGACTAGACATTCGGTGCACGCTCCAAAAAAATGGGGCGTCCGCCTCGCGACGAACGCCCCTCAATGTCGGCGCTGATCTAACCCTTCACGCACACCACCTGCTTGAGCGTGTGCACCACGTCGACCAGGTCGCGCTGCGCTT
>JBGQEX010000117.1:0-13200 GCA_041496605.1 Piscinibacter sp. | reverse complement strand
GCCACCGAGGCCACGCCATGCGTCATGCCAACACGGCCGTCATACCGGCGAACGCCGGTATCCACTCGTTCAGGGTTTGCTCGCTCTGTGAACGCTCACGGGCCTTCAAGCAGTGGATCCCGGCGTTCGCCGGGATGACGGGCTCTCTGCTGGTCGCTCAGCTAAGAGCTCGAGCTGAGCTTCGTCGCTAGTCAGGACGATCGATGACACGATCGTGCAGATCGTCGACAACGAGGATGTCGCCGTTGTCCAGCGGCGTGGCGCCGTTGGGGTACGCCAGTTGCTGCGGCGGGTTGTGGCGGCACTGTCCGGGCCGGCCCCATTGGGTGACGATGCTGCTGTCCTTGGGGTCGATGATCAGCACGCGGCAGTTGCGGATGTCGGCCGTCAGGAACTTGCCGTCGGCCAGCAGGTGCGCGTCGTCCGGGTAGTTCAGCAGCGTGCCTTGGCTGCCGCGCGTATCGGGCACGCCGTAGGTCCAGGTGATGACGCGCCGTTCGTAGTCGACGAGGTGCACGTCGTAGTTGTCTTCCTCGCTGACCGCCAGCTGGCGGCCGTCGGCGGAGAAGTTCACGTCTTCGTTGCCGCGATAGACCTTCAGGTTGGGCGACGGGAACTCCCACACGATGCGCTTGTCCGGCGTCACTTCGATCAGCCGGTTGTTGCGCCGGTCGGCGATCACGATCGGGTACGGCAGCGGCTTGCCCCACGAGGGCACGGGGTTCTTGCGGTTGCCCGTCGGCGGCGGGATGGTCGGCAACTCGACGCCGCTGGACACCATGCCGGCGCCGGTCATCTCCGGGGTCACCTGCACTGGAACGCCGGCAGCGCGTGCCAGCGATGCGCACAACAGAACAAAGCACGCAGCTTGCGCACCGCGCTCCAGGGCGCACCGCAGCGCGCCGACGAACTCCTGTCGATCTTTCATGACTTGGCCCTGTGCGGATTCCTGAGCGAGGCCGCACGATGGCGCATCACCGCAGCGCTTGCATTGACGCGACGCAAGCTGTGTCGTGTCGGCAGACTTCGAATTGCGCCGATGCTGATGTGCGTTGATCCTGCGATCAGACTTCAGCGCTAGTCTTGACCTTGTGATGCCGACGCCACCGACCTTGCCGACGATCCCTTCACCGACGCATGACGGCCTGAGCGAAACCGAAGCGCGAGAGCGCCTCGCCCGGGACGGCCCGAACGAACTGCCGGTGTCCAGGCCGCGAAGCGTGCTGCGCCTGCTGCGCGACGTCGTGTCCGAACCGATGTTTCTGTTGCTGGTGGCCTGCGGCGCCATCTACATGGCCTTGGGCGATCGCCGCGAGGCACTCATGTTGCTCGGCTTCGTCGCAGTCGTCATGGCCATCAGCTTCGTGCAGCAGCGTCGCGCCGAGCGTTCGCTGGAAGCCTTGCGCGACCTCTCCAGCCCGCGTGCGCTGGTCGTGCGTGATGGACAGGCCCGCCGGGTCGCCGGGCGCGAGCTGGTGTGTGGCGACGTCGTGCTGCTGGCCGAAGGGGATCGGGTTCCCGGCGACTTGCATCTCGTCGAGTCTTCGAACCTCGCGGTCGACGAGTCTCTGTTGACCGGCGAGTCTGCTCCAGTGATCAAGCAGGCGGCGCCGATGACAGACGGCGCGGCCGGCGCGCCGGGCGACAACAACCCCGCGCGAGTCTTCTCGGGGACGCTGGTCACCCGAGGCACGGCGCGCGGCTGCGTGATGGCCACCGGCGAGCGCAGCGCCCTGGGCCGCATCGGAAAATCGCTCGAAGGCATCGGCGGCGAGTTCACGCCCATCCAACGCGAAACGCGCCGCATCGTGCGGTGGGTTGCCGCCGTCGGTCTGTTGCTCGCGAGCGGACTCGCCGTCGCGTACTGGCTGTCACGCGGCGATTGGCTGCATGGTTTGCTCGCCGGTCTCACGCTGGCGATGGCCATCCTGCCCGAGGAACTGCCGGTCGTGCTGACGCTCTTCATGGGGCTGGGCGCCTGGCGGCTGGCGCGCGAGAAGGTGCTGGCCCGAAGCATCCCGGCCGTCGAGCTGCTGGGCGCTGCGACCGTGTTGTGCGTCGACAAGACCGGAACGCTGACCGCCAATCGCATGGCGCTCAGGCGGCTGTGGTCGGAGTCGGCCGCGTACGACGTCGTGCAGGCTGGATCCACCGCGCTGCAGGAAGAGCTGCACGGCGTTCTGGAGTTCGCCGTGCTGGCGAGTCACCGCCGCGCCTTCGACCCGATGGAGTCGGCCATCGGCGACGCGGGGCTGCGCCTGCTGGCCGACACCGAGCACCTGCATGCCGACTGGACGCTGGTCGACGACTATCCCTTGTCGAACGAGATGCTGGCCATGTCCCGGGTCTGGCAGTCGCCCGACCGGCGCGAGCGGATGATCGCCGCCAAGGGCGCGCCGGAGGCCATCGTCGACCTGTGCCACCTCGACGCGCCGCGCCGCGCCGGCATCGCTGATCAGGTCTCGGCGATGGCAGGCGACGGGCTGCGCGTGCTCGGCGTCGCGATGGCCACTTTCGATGCGGCGGTGCTGCCGGGGAGTCAGCACGACTTCGAGTTCGAGTTCCTCGGGCTGGTCGCGCTGGAGGATCCGGTGCGGCCCGACGTGCCGCAAGCCATCGCGCAGTGCCACGCCGCCGGCATCCGGGTGGTGATGATGACCGGCGATCACCCGGTCACCGCGATCTCCGTCGCGCGGCAGGTCGGGCTGGGCGCCGGCGCCACGGTCATCACGGGGGCCGAACTCGCTGTCATGAGCGACGATGCACTGCGCGCGCGGCTCGCGCAGACGCAGATCTTCTGCCGTGTCCAGCCCGAACAGAAGCTGCGCCTGGTGCAGGCCTTTCGGGCCCGCGGCGAGGTCGTCGCCATGACCGGCGACGGCGTCAACGATGCCCCGGCACTGAAAGCGGCCCACATCGGTGTGGCCATGGGCGCGCGGGGAACCGACGTGGCACGCGAAGCCGCCGCGCTGGTGCTGCTCAACGACGACTTCTCGTCCATCGTGACGGCGGTGCGCTACGGGCGACGCGTGTTTGCCAACCTGCGCAAGGCCATCGTCTTCGTGATCGCGGTGCACGTTCCCATCGTCGGTCTGTCGATCATGCCGGTGTTGCTGGGCTGGCCGATGCTGTTGATGCCTGTGCACATCCTGTTCCTGCAACTCATCATCGACCCCGCGTGCTCGGTGGTGTTCGAGGCCGAGCCGCTGGAAGCGGACGCCATGACTGCGCGGCCGCGTGACCCCGATGCACGCCTGTTCGATGCCGCGGTGCTGGCGCGCGGCCTGTGGCAGGGGGCCGGGCTGCTGGCGATGCTGGTGGCGGTCTACGCCGGCGTGCGGTCGAGCGCGAACTCGGACGACGTGGCGCGGGCACTGACCTTCATGGTGCTCGTGCTGTCCAACCTCGGCCTGATTCACGCGAACCGGTCGTGGCGCGGCGCGTCGTGGCGCGGCCCCGACAACTCCAACCAACACTTCGGCTGGATCAGCCTGGCCACCTTGGCCTTGCTGGGCTGCGTGCTCGGCATTCCCGAGGTCGGCCGTCTGTTCGCGTTCGCCCCGCTGACCCCCGTCATGCTGATGGCCGGCGCCGGCCTGTCGCTCGTGAGCCTGCTTTGGTTCGAGGCCGTCAAATGGGGGCTCGGCCGTCGCCGACGTGTTGCGCGCTGAGCGGGGCCACTCGCCTTCAAGTCAGGTCAACTCTGAACGCCGGTAGATCAGCAAGCGCCCCTTGTAGGCCGCGGCGCCGACCGAGGCTGGCTGGTCGAGCCGTTCTTCGCGCCGCAGGAATCCCCGGGCCGCCATCTGCCGATTGAACGCCGGCCGGTTCCCGCGGTCCGGGTCGACGATCCACACTTCGGCACCCGGTGCCGCATGGCGCGCGATGAAACCAGCGAGGCCCCCGCCCGCATCGCGCTCGTACAGCAAGTCACTGCCGATGATCAGGTCGTATTGGCCTTGGGCGACGCCGGACTCCGGCGCCACGCCCCAGTGACCATGCAGATACTTCATCGGCGACAAGTCGTTCAGGCGCAGGTTCTCCCTCAGGAACGCCTGCGCCAGAGGGTGGCAATCACTCGCGGTGACATCGGCACCGCGGCGATGCCCGACGAGGCTCGCCAGCGCGAGTCCGCAACCGATCTCGACGATCCGCTCACTAGAACGAACAGGTCGCAGCGCCATGCGCGCGGCCAGGTGCGCACCGGACGGCCACAGCAGCCCGAACAAGGGCCATGCCGCCGACGAGATGCCCAGGCGGTCGGCATCGCCGTGCGGATCGGAGAACTGCTGGTGATCGAGCAGCGAGCGAATGACCAGCTCGTCAACGCCCGCGACGGCAATGCGCTCTTGCTTGGTTTGGTAGCCGGGCATCGACGGGGGCGCGAAGGCGGTGTGAGAGGCCTCGAGACATGCAGGGGTTGTGCAGTATGAGGGCGCCGGAGCCGTCCGCGACAATCGCGTGATGAACAACGATGCGAGCGAGCGCCGGTTTTCGGTTCAAGTGCACCCTGCCGGCTGGCGCTACCCGGCGTCGGCCTCGCAATCGCTGCTGAGCGCAGCCTTGCAAGCCGCCATTCGCCTGCCGAGCTCATGCCGCAACGGCACCTGTCGCGCCTGCATGTGCCGGCTGGTCAGCGGCAACGTCGCCTATCGCATCGAGTGGCCGGGCCTCAGCGCCGAGGAGAAGGCCGAGGGCTTCATCCTGCCCTGTGTCGCGCAGCCGCTGTCCGACCTGGTGCTGCAGCTGCCGGTCAGCGAATCTTGATGCCGAGCTCGGCCTGGCCGCCGGCAGTTTCGAGCACGTAGACGCCGGCCCCGGCGAGCAGCCCGACGCCGCCGGCCGGTGTCGTGGCAAAGCCCGTCCACGGGTTGTTGGCGGCGAACGATGTCGTGACGTTGATCGGCAGCCCGTCGATCGAGTTGACCGTGATGCTGCTGCCCGACGCGGTGAACACCGCCCAGTGGCCCGCCGAGGAACCGGCGATCCACGTGCCGTCGGTCTGCGTAGCGGTCATCGGCAGCTGTTGCGAGCCCACCAGGATTCCCACGCCGAACCCACCCAGCAGATCCTTGAGGTCGAGAATCACGACGTTCTGCCCGGCCGAATTGAAGCCGAGCGCGGTGCCGATCGCTGTGCCGCCGAGCATCACGTTCCACAAGCCGTTGCCGTGCGAGGTGAGCGTTCCGCTCGACCCGCCGGCCGGGCAGGCGCCGGTGCCGAGGTTGGCAGACGGGCACGAGGCCCAGGTGCCGCTCGCGTCGATGACGAAGCTGCCGTAGTTCGAGCCGCAGACGACGCCGACGCAACTGCGCTGCACGAAGTTGTAGGTTCCGGCGATCGCCGGCAACGTAGTCACCGGATTCGACAAGCCGATGATCGGCACCGTGATGAACGCGGCGCCAAATTGCTCGCGCACCGCGCCGATCAGCAGCCCGTTGGGCAACGGGAAGACCCGCGCATTCGGCGCACCCGACGGCGAGTAGGTCCCGTCGAGGTTCCTGACCAGCGTGCCCGATCCGGTCTTGCCGGTCAGCCCGAACTGGCTCTCGGTGATCGTGTAGCTGTACGTGAGGTGGGTGGTGTCGATGCTGTAGTCGAGCAGCTCACCGGCCATCGCCACCGCGGTGTACTTGGTGCCGGTGTCGGACGACCCGCCGCCGCCACAAGACACCAGCGCGAGCGCACACCCCAATGACGCGAGCCACTGCCAACGAAGCTTGCGCGATGCAATGAATGCCATGCTGTCTCCTCTGGTCGAACGCCGAGTCGTCGGCGTGAACCATGCGCCGAGTGGTCATGCTAACGCGCAGTGCGCTGCGGCCGTGCACAGGAAGAGGAAACAAGATGAACAAGCCGGCACGACCTCACGGTTGCGCGCTCAAGTCCTTGAAGAAGATCGTCGTGCCGCACAGCACGCCATCGGGCATCAGCGCGTAGTTCGGGATCTCGCCGGCACGCTGCCAGCCGGCACGCGCGTAAAGCCGCTCGGCGTCGCCACCGGTCACGGTGTCGAGCGCCAGCAGTGTCTTGCCTTCCCCGCGCGCGATCGCATCGATGGCCTGCATCAGGCGTTGTGCCACGCCGCGCCGGCGGGCGTGGCGATGCACCAGCATCTTCGCGACCTCGGCGCGGTGGGGCTGGTTCTCGGGCATGGCGAGCACGAGCTGGACCGTGCCGACGATGCGGGCGTCGCCGTTCTCGGCGACCAGCAGTGCGCGCTCGCCGCGCGCCACGCCGTCGGCCACCGATCGCCAGAAGCCCGTCGCCTTGGCCTCGGTCATCGGCTGCATGAAGCTGACCGACGCGCCACCCTCGACGCAGTCGATCAGCACCTCGGCAAGCGCGCCGACGGATTCGGCCGCCTCGGCCGGGGTGAGTCGTCGCACGGTCACGCTGTCGCTCATCAGCTCATCCTCGGGTTGACGGACACGCGGCGTCGCCGCCCCTCACCCGCGCATCAGCGCTTCGATCTCGTCGGCCTTCACCGGTGCATCGCGGCTGATCAGCTCGCATCCGGCGGGTGTGATGAGCACGTCGTCTTCGATGCGGATGCCGAGATTCCAGAAGCGCTCGGGCACGCCGTCGGCCGGGCGCACATAGAGGCCCGGCTCGAGCGTCACCGCCATGCCCGGCTGCAGGATGCGCGACGGCTTCTTCACCACCTTGCCTCCCAGACCGTCGGGCTGCTCGACCGGTTCTTCGCCGAGCGACAGGTAGTCGCCCACGTCGTGCACATCGCGCCCGATCCAGTGGCCGGTGCCGTGCATGTAGAACTGGCGGTAGGCGGCGGATTCGATCACCGCGTCGAGGTTGCCGACCTTGTTGGCGTCGAGCAGGCCGCTGTCGAGCATGCCCTGCGCCAGCACGCGCACCGCCGCGTGGTGGGCGTCGCGCTGGCGCGCACCGGGGTGGGTGGCGGCAATCGCCGCCTCCTGCGCGGCGAGCACGATGTCGTAGAGCTCGCGTTGCGCGCTGCTGAAGCGGCCGTTGGCCGGGAAGGTGCGGGTGACATCGCTCGCATAGCCGTCGAACTCGCAGCCGGCGTCGACCAGGCACAGCTCGCCGGGCTTGAGTTGCACGTCGCCGGCCGCGTAGTGCAGCACGCAGGCGTTCGCGCCGGCCGCCACGATGCTCGGGTAGGCGGGGCTTTGCGCGCCGTGGCGGCGAAACTCGTGCAGCAGCTCGGCTTCGATCTCGTACTCGTGCACGCCGGTGGCGCCGCCACGCAGCGCCTGAGCGCAATAGCGCATCGCGCGCACATGGGCGCCGGCCGAGATGGCGGCGGCGCGGCGCATCGTGGCCATTTCGCCGGCGTCCTTGACGAGGCGCATGTCGTCGAGCAGCGGGTTCAGGTCGCGCTGCATCGTCGGGCATTCGACACCGTTGCGTGACTGGCCGCGCACCGCGCCGAGCCAGCCCTCGAGCCGCGCCGGCAACTCGGGGTGCAGGCCAAACGGGAACCACACCGTGCCCTGGTTGGCCAGCAGCTGCGCCATCTTGTCGGCAAGCTCCGCCACCGGGTAGGCCTCGTCGACCCCCAGCGCCGCGGGCGCGGCCGCCGGGCCGAGCCGCAGCCCGTCCCAGATTTCGCGCTCGGCATCGTTGGGACGGCAGAACAGCGTGCTGCGCCCGGCGCTCGTGAGCACCAGCCAGGCCTGCGGTTCGGCGAAACCGGTCAGGTGATGGAAATGGCTGTCGTAGCGGTAGGGGTGGTCGTTGTCGCTGTTGCGCTGGCGCTCGGGCGCGGTGGGCACGATGGCCACACCGCCGCCGGCATGCGCCATCAGCTGCGCCAGGCGCGCGCGGCGTTGCACATGGATGGATTCGGCGAGGGACGCGACATCACGCAGCAGTGCATTCATCGGCGGATTTTCCCACCGGGCGGCGCATCGTGGATCCCTCGTCAGAGGGGGTATCTCACGAGCTCGAGTCGCTCTTCACGGCGCGCGGCACCTTGGGTGCCAGCGAGTTCTTGCGCAGCCGCCTGAGCGCCTCGCGCAGTTCGGCATCCTTCTGCGGCCCCTCTTGCGCGGCGGCGCGGGCCGCCACCGACGCGTCGCTCGATGCGCGGTCCAGCGCCCGGCGGTCGCCCAGCCGCTGCAGACGCTGGCGCAGGTGGTTGGCCACCGCCTCCACGTCGTCCAGCCCGCTGTGCGCGTCGGTCTTGGGCAGGGCAACGACGCGTTTGTCGGCCATGCGCACGCGCAGGCGGACCAGCTGGTTGTGGGTGCCGTGGCGCAGCGTGAAACCGCGCGCGGCGGTCTCTTCCACGGCCAGGTCGCGGATGTTCTCGATCGCCACCTGGTGCACGGTGCTGGCGAAGCCACGCTGGAACCACAGGTAGTTGGCGCTGGATGCGACGCGCTGCCAGCGCAGCAGATCGAGCACCACCGCGGCGACAACCACCAGCAAACCGCCCAGCCACAGCCACACTGAGCCGCGCACGAGGCCGCCCCAGAACAGCAAGCCTGCCGCTGCCGCGACGGCGACGATCTGCGTCATCTTCGGGTCGGCCGTGGGGTAGACAAGGCGCTCGTAGCGATATGCCTCGGGTTCGCCGGTGGCCAGCGGAGACCATGCCCACAACACGGCTTTGACGGCACGTGCGCCGAATACATGCGCCGCCACGCCCAATGCGAGCAGGAACGGCAACGCCAGAATGAGGTTGAAGACCTTCACCCTCGACACCATAGCCAAACCGGCGCCGAATGACCAGACGTCGCGTCGCGCCACCCTGAACGCAGCGCCCCGAACGGCGCTTTGCGAGCGCTGAACGGTTATTGATCTGTGGCTTAGAACCTATCCGCCAATAGGAAGGCCCCGCGTTGCGACTACAAAGCGATGGATGCAAGGCGCGGGCCGCCGCCCAATGCTCTGCATTGGGCAAGGGCCGCAACGCCGCAGACGCGCTTTGAAGTCGCAACCCTGCGGGCCGGGGTCGAATGGGGCGCATGCGGGTGTCACAAGTCGCTTGCGGTGTCGACACCGCGGCGCGCCTTGCTCCTACGCCTGCGCCCCATTCGGCCCCGGCGCGGGGCCTTCCTATTGGCGGATAGGTTCTAAGATGCGTCGCTTCGGTTGGCGATGGCTCCCATCCCGGCGCTTGCAGCGCCCTACACAGAATCAAGGCACGAAGCATGAAATACCGGCGTCTGGGCTCGAGCGGCCTGCAGGTGAGCGAGCTCTCCTTGGGCTCGTGGGTGACGTACCACAACCAGGTGGATGAAGGGGCCGCCAAGGAGCTGCTGGCGGCGGCCTTCGACGCCGGCGTGAACTTCTTCGACAACGCCGAGGCCTATGCCGGCGGCAAGAGCGAAGAGGTGATGGGCGCGGCGATCCGCGCGCTGAAGTGGCCGCGGCTGAACTACATCGTGTCGACCAAGTTCTTCTGGGGGCTGGACCGCGAGGGCCACGCGACGAACCGCAAGGACACGCTGAACCGCAAGTACCTCAGCCAGGCCATCGACGGCTCGCTCGCGCGCATGAAGCTCGACTTCATCGACCTGGTGTACTGCCACCGCTCGGACCCGCACACGCCGATCGAGGAAACCGTGTGGGCGATGAGCGACATGATCACGCGCGGCAAGGCGCTGTACTGGGGCACCAGCGAGTGGAGCGCCGCCGACATCCGCGCCGCCTGGGACATCGCCGAACGCCATCACCTGCACAAGCCGGTGATGGAGCAGCCGCAGTACCACCTGTTCCACCGCAAGCGCGTCGAAGAAGAGTACGCGCGGCTGTACGAGGACATCGGCCTCGGCCTGACCACCTGGAGCCCGCTGGCGAGCGGACTGCTCACCGGCAAATACAAGGCCGGCGTGCCGGCCGGCAGCCGCGGTGCACTGGAGAGCATGGGCTTCCTCGTCAAGAACCTGACCGACGCCGCCAAGAACGACGCGGTGGCCCGACTCGAAGGCGTGGCCGCCGAGCTGGGCTGCAGCGTGTCGCAGCTGGCCATTGCATGGGTAGCGCACAACCCGCGCGTCAGCACGGTGATCACCGGGGCCTCGCGGCTCAGCCAGCTGCAGAGCAACCTCGCCGCCGCGGAGGTGATTGAAAAGCTCACGCCCGCGGTGCTGGCGCAGATCGACGAGATCACGCAGCCGCTGGCGGCCTGAATCGACGCGCCCCGGCGCGCCCCGGCTTTCGCCGGCGCGGCGCACGGCGTATCCTCGGGCGCTGGTGCCCCGCTGCTGCAACAGCGGCGCGCCAGATCAGGAGCGCACGTCATGGGTTCCGAGCTCACGGGCAACAGCAACACGGCGAAGCACATTCGCCTGACCTCCCACCCGGGGCAGGGAACCACCGGTGCGCCGCCCATCCGTTGGGGCGCACCCAGCGCCGCCGAGCGCGGCCCGGTGATCGGCACCACCGCCAACCGCAGCCAGCGCAACGTCATCGGCACGCACTCGGGCTCGTACGGCGTGTACCGCGCGCTGGCCGTCGCGGCCGGCAGCCTGGAGCGCGGCCACCGCGCCGACCTCACCAATACCGCGCCGACCGACCTGATCGGCCCCTACCCGCAGTGGGGCGACCCGGCGAAGATCGTCTCCATCGACCCGTGGGGCGCCGCGGTGGCCGACGTGTTTTCCGACTTCCTCGCGCAGGGCTTCGACATCCGCCCGACGATCGCGGTGACGCAAGCCCACATCCACCTGCCCGAGATCCGCCAGGCCATCGCATTCCTGCGCCTTCAGGCCGACGGCCGCGTGCTGCTCGACGACGGCTCGGCGGTGGTCACCAAGGTCGCGATCGAACCGGTGTGGTGGCTGCCGGGGGTGGCGAAGCGCTTCAAGGTCAGCGAGGCCGATCTGCGCCGTGCACTGTTCGAGGAGACCGGCGGCATGTACCCCGAGCTCGTGACGCGCAGCGACCTCGAGGTCTTCCTGCCGCCGATCGGCGGGCAGACGCTGTACATCTTCGGTTCGCCCGCCGACCTCGCAGACCCCAGCGTCACGCTGACCGCGCGCGTGCACGACGAGTGCAACGGATCCGACGTGTTCGGCTCCGACATCTGCACCTGCCGGCCCTACCTCACGCACGCGATCGAGGAGTGCATCAAGGGCGCACAAGCCGGCGGCGTCGGACTGATCGCCTACAGCCGCAAGGAAGGCCGCGCGCTGGGCGAGGTGACGAAGTTCCTGGTCTACAACGCGCGCAAGCGACAGCTCGGTGGCGACAGCGCCGACAAATACTTCCTGCGTACCGAATGCGTGGCCGGCGTGCAGGACATGCGCTTCCAGGAACTGATGCCCGACGTGCTGCACTGGCTGGGCATCCGCAAGATTCATCGCCTGGTGTCGATGAGCAACGACAAGTACGACGCCATCACCGGCAGCGGCATCGAAGTCGGCGAACGGGTGAAGATCCCCGACGAACTGGTGCCCGCCGATGCACGCGTCGAGATCGAAGCCAAGATCGCGGCCGGCTACTTCACCACCGGTTCGGTGCCCGACGAGGTGAAGCTCGCCGGCGTCAAGGGGCGCAGCTTTGAATGACATCGACCTTCACGAAGCGATTCGCGTACTCCACTCGCCCGCCACCGTTCGCGCGCGCTGCGCCGCGATCACGGCGGCGGTGGCCGACGGCCGTTCGGCTCATTTCACGCTGGCGCGCGCCCGCCTGCCCGACGTGGCGCGGCGTGTCGCGCGCGTCACGCGCGAGCGATTTCCCGACCTGAAGATTCCGCTGCACAGCCGCTGGCGCCACTTCGAGGCTGGCGGCGTCGACCGGCGCGGCGAGCTCGAAGCGCGGCTTGCCGGCCGCGGTGCCGCGGCCGTGGCCCGCTCACACGTCGACCTGACGCTGGTCAGCGTGCTGCTCGACGGCGGCGCTGGTCCCACGTGGCGCTACCGCGAGGAGACCAGCGGCGCCACGTTCACGCGCTCGGAAGGCCTTGCCGTGGCGGGCTTCCGCGCCTTCATGGCCGGGCGTTTCTCGTCCGACGTCGGCGACCCCTATCGCGTCGACGCCGCCGCCTTGCTCCGGCTCGACGCGAACGCGCTGGCCGAGATCTTCCAGGCGAGTACCAACAACCCGCTGGTCGGGCTCGATGGCCGGGCTGCGTTGATGCGCGGCCTCGGCGTGGCGCTGCGCGCCCAGCCGCATTTCTTCACGTCGATCGGCCAGCCGGGGCATCTGTTCGATGCGCTGACACATCACGCCCATGCGCCGCGGCTGCGCCACCACCGGCCCGCGCCGTCGACGCAGCGCCACCATGTCAGTGCGGCACGCATCCTCGGGGCGCTGCTCGACGCGTTCAGCGGCATCTGGCCGAGCGGCCAGTCGCTGCAGGACGTTCCGCTTGGCGACGCGTGGCAGCACCCCGCCGCCGATGGCGACGGCGCCGGCGCCGGCTGGGTGCCGTTCCACAAGCTGTCGCAATGGCTCACCTACTCGCTGGTCGAACCCTTCGAATGGGCCGGCGCCCAGGTGACCGGGCTCGACGAGCTGACCGGCCTGCCCGAATACCGCAACGGCGGCCTGCTGCTCGATGGCGGCGTGATCGTGCCGCGCGACGCCGGCTTCGCGGCACGCAGCTACACGCCGGGCGACCCCTGGGTGGTCGAATGGCGCGCGCTCACCGTGGCGCTGCTCGACGAGCTGGCGCCGCTCGTGCGCGCCGAGCTCGGCGTGTCGGCCGAGCAGCTGCCGCTCGCCTGCCTGCTCGAGGGCGGCACCTGGGCAGCCGGCCGCCAGATCGCCGCCGAGTTGCGTGCCGACGGCAGCCCGCCGGTGCGCATCGACAGCGACGGCACGGTGTTCTGACCCCGTCGCCCCCTTGGGGGAAGCGTTGCTTGATGCAGGGCCGGTCGGCGCGCGGGCGCGGCTGCTGGATCTTCGTGTGGGCGAAGCTCATGGACGCTGAGCAGGCAAGAAGTGGGAATTCTGCAGCGATGCAGCCCACATGCGTTGAAGTTGCAAATTGCGACCTGAAGCGTCGGCCGGAGTTGCTGGACCTCGGTCAGGTTCGCAGGGCATTAAGAGCCAGGTCCCGGCCATGAGCGGCTGTTCGTCAGTGAGACCGGTCTGGGAACACCGAACTACCGCCCTCCAGGGTCCGACGCAACATGCTGGTCCGCGGCCACGCCTACTTGGCGATTGAAAGTTGCCTGCGGCTCAAGAGTTCTGAGACGAGGTGCGGGTCACGTGCTTGCAGCGCGCGGCGACGTGCGCACACTTGGCAGCGCACCGAAG